>JACPQW010000083.1 GCA_016190285.1 Candidatus Methylomirabilis oxygeniifera | reverse complement strand
GGCGCATGCCGCCAGCTTCGCCCTGATTGCCCATGCTACGGCGTGGCTGAAGTGCCACTACCCGGCAGAGTTCACCTGCGCGCTGCTGAACGCCCAGCCGATGGGCTTCTATGCTCCGGCTACCATCGTCGAGGATGCCAAGCGCCACGGCCTCATCGTGCGGCCCGTGGATGTGCAGGTGAGCACCTGGGACTGCACCCTGGAGTCCTGCCCACAGAGCGCGGGCAGCTTCGCCGTGCGCATGGGTCTTCGCTACGTGAAGGGTTTGGGCGAAAGCGACTGGAGGCGAATCGAGGACGCCCGTCGTATCGCCCCCTTCGTGTCGCTTGCAGATTTCGTCCGTCGCACGGAACTGGATCAAGGGGCTCTTCGCGCCTTGGCTGAGGCGGGCGCCTTCGAAGGATTCGGCTCCTTCGGCGCTGCTCAGGACAAGCTGGACCGGCGAATGGCGCTGTGGGAAGCGCTGGGGTCAGAGGCACAGGCAACCTCCCTGCCGACGGTCGTCCAAGAAACCAGCCCCGCCTTCACACCGCTTGGCGCTGCCGAAGAGATCGCCTGGGACTACCGGCGTACCGACCACAGCCCCCGGGGCCACCCGCTCGCGCCCCTGCGGGAGGAACTGAAGGCGCAGGGGCTCGTGGATGCTCGCACCGTGGCCTCGATGCGTCATGGATCGCGGGTGCGCTGTGCCGGCCTGGTCATCTGTCGCCAGCGGCCCGGCACGGCCGGAGGCGTCACCTTCATGACGCTCGAGGACGAGACAGGCTTTGTGAACATCGTCCTCTGGCCGAATGTTTTTAAACGGCACGCCACCCTGGCCAAGACCGCTACCTTCCTCGGCGTCACCGGGACCCTCCAGGCAGGACAGGGCGTTGTCCACCTCGTCGCCGAACGCCTCTGGCAACCGACACTGCACACCGACCTCGCCACCGCTCCCAGCCGCGATTTTCATTGACGTTCGCCATTCGTTCGCCACGCATCTACTGGAAGACGGCTATGACATCACGACGATCCAAGAGTTGCTTGGCCATCGGGATGTGAGCACGACGATGATCTACACTCACGTGTTGAACCGAGGCGGACGGGGGGTCAATAGCCCGGCTGATCGGCTATAGCGCGGCCGAGATAGGCCGCGGGTTGTTAGGGAGATAGGCCGCTGGTCACGGCGGTGTTTGGCGATCACAACATTCTTGACACGTATAGCTAACTGATGGATATTGGGGCCAATGCGGCTCTGAGTCACCTGGCAGTCCCAGGAGATAGGCTGCCAGCGTTTGCAGCCGCCTAAGCGGCTCACTTAATAATTAGCCGGATAGCCCGGGGCGCGACGGAAGGCCGGATTCATACCAGTTGTCTCGGGTTATCGTTCAGTTCGTCTTTGCGAAAGGAGGTAGCGATGAGGTCCCGTGCCACGCAAGTGCTGCTCGTCGTAGTGCCATTGATCCTATTGGGGGTCTGCGCCGATTCTCCGGCCATGCCCTTAGTTGAGGAACTGCCGCGGACTGACCTCCTGGTCGCCGGCCGTTTTCGTGTTGCTATCGCCGGTCTCGACATGTCGTCTGCCGATGTGGTGTCTGCCGAGGTTGATCCGATTGAGATAGAGATGCACGACGTGACACAGAGCAACGATCCAACCTGGAAACAGTTCACAAATGGTGCCGTCCGTTACGGCGAAGCACGATTCACGTTCCGTGTGAGCGACTCGAACTTCAACAAGGATCTGTCGGAGTGGATCAAGGATACGGTGACGAATGGTGAACGGGCGCGCAAAACGATCAACATCATGCTCCTTGATGACAGGAGTACTGTGGCCCGCACGTACAATTTGGTAGAGTGCTTCCCACTTTCGTTCTCGGGGGACGATTTCACGACGGTGGGCGGAAGCCTCGATTTGGTCAACCGCAATTGCCCGCGCTGCCCCCAGTCCGACAATCTGGCCGAACTGATCGTGCAGATCGGGTCGATGATAATTGACGACGGTGCGCAAACCGACCCTCAGGAACGCGACCCCGGTTCCAGAGGCGGAAGGACGACCGACGCCGATCACGTCGTTCGGTACAAGGGTTTCGACGTTGAAATTGAGAACGTCGACAATACTCCCCCTAGGAGCGATTCATCGTGGGCGACCGTGCGGGGCGGCGCTGTGATCACTGATTCGGTCGAAACGATGGTTGACAATGATGGCCAACGGAAGTTCACGCCAGGCAAACAGTATGTCAGTGACATCACAATGACCGGTTATCTGACGTCGACCTCCACGAGGCGCGCGCTGATTCAGTGGATGAACAACAGCATCGCGGGAAAGGGTGACCTACGTGCCGACGTGACGATCACGCCCAAACTCCTGGACGGTACCCCAGGTCCCGCGCATCAGTACGAAGATTCCATGATCACGCGGATCGAGATCCCGCGGTTGACCGCCGGCAGCAAGGAACCGGTCGAGGAGAAGGTGACCCTGAGGCCCATGCGGCGCAACGATCGCAAGTGAAAGCACGGCGAAACGCGAAACGCCCAAGCGCTCAACAAAGGCTATCGTCTTGGCCAAAGTCCTGAGTCGAGCTGGCTAACAACGGCTTGCAGCCGTCGGCGACGAGTGCGATCCTGAGCCGCCGCGGCTGAAGCCGAGCGTTATGTCTAGGCCCCTTGACCTCTCGACTATGCGTTGGAGGTATTGACAACATAGAACGATGTTGGCATAATGTCCAACATGAGAGCCGTCCAGATCATCTCCACGCGGATTACGTGCTCTGAATCGGCTTTCGCGGAACTGGTGTTGTGGCGGCTTCCTAAGCCCGTTGAGGGATCAACCCATCGATTTAAATATCGACTTGTGTATGTGGTCCGTGGCACATGTGTTGTGCGTTACGACAACGAGACGGGGAAAGGCGATCATCGCCATTTCGGTGGGAACGAGGGCCGCTACGACTTCACAATACCCGACCAACTCATTGCCGACTTTCAACGTGACATTGAGAGGTGGAACGATGAAAACCGTGATACTTGACGTCCGTTCGCCGTCCGATGCGATGGCGGACTTCACGCAGGCATGGAAGACAGGCAAACCTCAACGATCCGCGCGCATCAGCTTTGCTACGCCGGACCTGCTCTGGAAAGTGCTCACCGAAAAGCGATGGGAACTGTTGAAGGCTTTGTGCGGAACCGGCCCTGTGTCAATCCGTGAGGCTGCCCGTCGGGTTGGCCGAGATGTCAAAGCCGTTCATCGCGATGTTACCGCATTGCTCGACGCCGGTGTGCTCAACCGTATCGAAGACGGCCGTATTGTTTTCCCATTTGAGGCCGTGAAGGTCGAGTTCCTGTTGCGAGCCGCATAGAGCCATCCTCATGGCTCAGGAGCTCAACCTCTCGGTCAATTGAATCGCCTGCAAGCTGCCGTGTGCAGGTTCCCTCCGGCCTTCGGCCTCCGGCAGCCGCTTACTCCAACGTTCGACCGCTGCACGCGCCTGGTAGCACTTGACAATTGTAGTATATAGGCTACACTACGCTCATGCGCGTCCGGATGACCGAGGTCTACCAAGACTGGATCAATTCCCTTAAAGACCGCGCAGGTCGGGCGCGCGTTCAGGTCCGGACTGATCGCTTGGCGCACGGCAACCCGGGACAGCATCGACACCGTACCGCCGGAGTCTCCGAGCTGAAGATCGACTTCGGCCCAGGGTACCGGGTCTCCTACACGGAGCGAGAAGGCGAGTTCATCATGTTGCTTGCGGGCGGCGACAAGTCGACGCAGCAGGACGACATCGAGACTGCCAACTCTCTGGCTCGAAACCTGTGAGAGTACCGTCATGAGCAAGACCGCATCTAGGTCCACCGCGAGAACGAAGACCATCCCGTACGACGTGGCCGAACAGTTGCGTACACCGGAGGAAATGGCTGCATACCTTGATGCGTGGCTCGCCGAGGCACCCGAGGATGCGGCCAGCATTGCCCGAGCGCTGGGCGATATTGCGCGCGCCAAGGGCATGTCTCAGGTAGCCCGCGACGCTGGGCTCAGTCGCGAGAGCCTGTATAAAGCGCTCAGCGAGAGCGGAAACCCAACCTTTGCCACCGTCTTAAAAGTCGCCAAGGCCCTGGGTCTCCGCCTGCACGCAGAGGCAGCGTAGTCCACTGGGTCGGGCGAACAGCGAGCCGAACAACCGCTTCCAGTTGCAGGCCGGGGTTTGGAAGTGATCATCGGCGAATGGATTGAGACCGCCCGGGAACTCGGACGCACGGTCCCGGAACCCAAGGGACGGCTGATGTATGCCTAACTCATCGGCTGCAAGCGCCGGCGGGGGACTCGCTTCGATGAGCGGTCGTACCTTCATTGGAACCTGCTTCTAATTCGCCGCCGCGCCTGCACGCAGGTGTCGGGCCACGAAGGGCTTGCACAGACCATACTACTATAGTATTACTGTTATGCGAACCGAACTCGTGACAACACTGAAGCGCCACGCCACAGCGCTTCTCTCCAAGCTGGAACGGAACAAAGAGCCTATCCTCATTACGCAGCACGGCGTCCCAAGCGCCTACTTGGTGGACGTTGACACCCACGAGACCTTGCAGCATCGCATGAGTCTGCTCGAGGGAATTGCGCGTGGGGAGAAGGCTGTTGAGGAAGGGCGGACGCTCCCTCATGCGCAGGCCAAGAAGCGCATGAATCGATGGCTGAAGTAATTTGGACCGAACCTGCGCTCAGCGACCTGGATGCCATCGCCGACTACATCGCCTTGGACAATCCGGAAGCGGCGAAGATTGTAGTCCGGACGTGTTTCGGCGCGTGGGTCAGCTTGCTGATCATCCCAAGAGCGGTTCCAAGCCACAGGAGCTCAAAGGGTGGCGTTACAGACAGATCGTCGAGCCGCCTTGCCCGATCTTCTACTGGGAAGAGGGTTCGCGTATCTATATTCTGCATGTCATGCGAAGCGAACGGTTGCTTCGCCCTTCTGTTCTTGCAACACGCAGCAAGGGTCCGACCAAGTAAAGTCCAACAACAGGTTCAAGGCGACGTTCCTACCTACGCGACGCTCCTGCAGTGCGGCACCTGAACCTGAACGGTCGCTCAAGCAACGGAGCGCCAACAATGGGCTACGCTTGAAGCCGTATACGTTCTGCCTCATTCGAGACGCCGAGCCTGCTGTCGATCTCACAATCGATTTGGCGAAGGACGAGCCTTCCGGGATTAAAGCGAAGATGGGTGGTATGGTCTCTAGCAGTTTGTGAGAACGTGCGATGCCGACAGACTCGCGAGTCGACCCCGCCTCGGTAATGCCGGAAGAACGGATCTCAGCCGGTGAGCAACTGTTCGAAGCCTGGCGAAAACGGCTGGGCGCGATTCTCACACCCCTCGCGTTTTTCTTGACCTATTTCCTGTGTAGCAACCTCAGACCGGAAGGTCAGAAGCTGGCGGCAATCCTTGCAGCCGTGACGGTGTTGTGGGTCAGCGAGGTCATCCCGCTGCCTGTGTCGGCGCTGCTGGGCGCGGTGTTGTGCGTTGCTTTGGGAGCGGTGCCGGAAGAGCCAGGCAAGTCGCCGGCGGCCACGGTGTTGGCCCACTTTGCCGACCCGATCGTCTTCGTGTTTATCGGAGGGTTCATGATCGCTCGAGCGATGACGATCCACGGGCTCGACCGCCGCATCGCGTTAGAGTTCCTGTCGATCCCGTGGGTCGGTTCCTCTCCGGCAAGAACCATGGTGGGTCTGGGGTTAGTGACCGCTGTGATATCGATGTGGGTCAGCAACAGCGCCACTACCGCCATGATGCTCCCGATTGCCTTGGGCATCCTGCGTGCACTACACGAAGTACGTGTCGCCAGAGGGCTCGCACGGGATTCGATCGATGCGATGAACTGGCCTTTCGCCACGGGCATGATGCTGATGGTAGCGTTCAGCGCGTCGATCGGAGGCATTGGAACGCCGGTCGGTTCGCCCCCTAACCTGATCGGCATTGGACTCATCCGGTCGGCAACTGGCATCGACATCAGTTTTTTCCGCTGGATGGCAATTGCCTTCCCACTGCTCCTGGTGATGGGTCTGACGCTGTTCACGCTGCTGTATCTGCTACACCCTGCGGCCAAGGAGGCAGACAGGGCGGCGTGCAATCAGGATGGCGGAACAGCCCAGGTCACACCCGGTGATCCCACTGCCGACATGGGAAGCCATTTGCTGGGCTATATCCGTAGCGAACGTCGTCAGCTCGGCCCGTGGACGAGGGGGCAGATTAATACTGTCGTCGCGTTCAGCGTTGCGGTCACGCTGTGGGTGATGCCGGGCATCATGCAGTTGCCGTGGCTGGCAGGATCCTGGTGGGGCCGATGGATAGCCACGCACCTGCCGGAGTCGATCGTCGCGATCGGCGCGACGATCCTCCTGTTCCTGCTCCCGGTCAACCTGTCGCGATGGGAGTTTACGTTAACGTGGCCGGAGGCGGTCAAGATCGACTGGGGCACGATCTTGCTGTTCGGTGGCGGGTTGGCACTCGGTTCATTGATGTTCAAAACCGGCGTAGCCGAGGCGATAGGCACTACCCTCACCAGTCGTCTCGGCGTCAACTCCCTGTGGGGACTGACGGGCTTGTCGATCGCGATGGCGATTGTCATCTCTGAGGCGGCAAGCAATACCGCGTCGGCAAATATGATCATTCCGGTCGTGATCGCGATTGCGCAGGCTGCCGGCGTCAGCCCGTTGCCGCCGGCCCTGGGAGCGTGCCTGGGCGCCAGCTTCGGGTTCATGCTCCCCGTATCGACCCCTCCCAATGCAATCGTATACGGCTCAGGCCTCGTCCCGCTCCCGAAGATGATGCGCGCCGGGATCCTGTTGGATATTGCAGGTTTCGTCATCATCTGGGCCGGCTTGTACGTGCTGCACCACATGCTGGGACTGCTGTAACCGCGTGAGGATGGGCAACCAGCGTGCAAAGCCGCAAAGGAGACGAGCTGCTTATACCGGACCTCATTGTGCGTGATGGACACAATGGACAAACCGCGATATGATTCGAAACTATGCGTGTGACGTGTCGGTATGTCCGCGCCGAGGGTGAAACGCCACACTGGAGGTTCTTTTACGTGCTGCACAGGGTCAAGGTTGTACCCCTCGTATGTGCCGCGTTCGTATTCCTGCTTTCGACGGCCTCTTTCGGGGCTGGCGCGTTTGCGACCAGCGGACTTACGGCCCGTGAATTAACCAGGCTAGAAAAGGGCGGCGTGGTGCTCAAGGCAAAAGACCACCCCGCTGGAGACGGTACGAGCGGCGCCAGAATCAAAGCCTACTGCGTCATCAACAGACCACCCGATGCCGTATGGGCGATCATGTTGAACTATCAGAAGTTCGCCGAATTTATGCCGCGGCTCGAGAAGGTCGAGGTTCTTAAAAAGACGCAAGGCACTATGAAGGTCACCGAGACGGTTCATGTTCCGCTAGGCGTGATCGTTTATACGATCGATCTGATCTTCACGCCTGCGCAGCGGACAGTGAGTTGGACACTGGATAAATCGAGGCAACACGACATCGCGGACACCTCCGGTACCTGGGAGTTCCTCCCGTACAGCCAGGGCAGGACCATGCTTCGATACACAACCACCGTGGACAGCGGCATGTTTGTCCCCAGATTCCTGGAAGATGCGATGATCAAAAAGGATTTGTCCAACGCGCTATTGAGCTTGAAACGGCGCGCCGAATCCGACGGGACATGGAAGAAGAAATAGAACCCGCGCCTCGCTTCTACTCAACGTAGACGATGAGCTGCACGCCCATGAGGATCACGAAGAGCGCCGGAACGAGCCCCCACCAACGTTGTTTCATGATCCCCAGCGATCCTAAGAGATATGTCGTGCCTGCCAGGATCGCCGTGATCCCCTCGGTCGTGTGAGGCGAATTGGTGCGCCCGACGTAGTTGAAGTTGCTGATGGGATGCAGATGGAATAACAGGGTCACTCCCCCCATGATGGCGAGCCAGGGAAAGATCATGCCCCACAGCCAATGGCTGAATGTTCCCCGCGCCCGCAGCCACTCCACAGACCCCATGGCGAGCACGATGACGCCGGAGAGCTTGTGCTCGATGGCCTCCCGGTCGCCCAGGAGTTCGGTCAGCGTCCGTGGGCCGAACGGCCAATACTCCGGGTCGCTCCGGTACAGGATGAAGAGCGCCACGCCCAGCGTCAGCATGGGCCACAGATGGGCATACCTGGACTTCTGACCTCCCCAGAGGGCGGAGCCTGTCATCGCCATCCCCATGACGAGCACCAACCATCCGGAAAAGTGATGGTTAAAGTTTGAGAACTCCGTATGCGCTTTCCACGTCTCCCAGCTTCCCGCTTCGTCCGGCGGGATCATGTGATCATCGAACGGCGCCAGAAGAGGGTTCATGCCGGCGAACAACCCGTACGGATTCGGATACCAGATCCAGAGACGGATGACCCACGTATCCGGATACCAGGCAGTGAATGCGCTTTTGGTCTCAGGATGAATCTGAGGGCAGCCTTCAGCGGAGGGTGATCGAAACTCCTGCCCGTCCGCATAGCGGCAGATTGCCAGGCTCCGTTCCCACTCGATTCCCTGAAACGGGCTCTGGGCGGGACGCGCGCCTGAGGCCGTATACTTCAGCGCGACCAGTTGCCACCGCCCCTCTCTTTCAGTATAGAGGAGCGTGGAAGGGTGAAAATAATCAAACTGCGTAATAGCCGCCTTACGAAAATTGTAACCCTCTAACGGCACATTCCCCGATATCTGCATATAGCCATCCGCTTTGGCCTGTTCCAGATCCTGATACCGCGACGTGGACGTCCGAATATCGGCGATGAGCCTGGCGAGCGCGAAGTCCTTTTCCGGTTCCTTTGCGTACCAGTGTCCGTGATTCATGTAATAGTCAGAACCCCAAGCCAGCCCTGCGGCCAGCACCGTCACGACCGCAAACGCAATGAGTTGCCTCTTCACGTACCGTTCCTCCTTATCAGTGTCGCCTCTTCACCCGGCAGGGTCTTATCCGCTAACAGGCCCCTCGGCCTGTGCCACTCGCTGTCCAACCGACGCCGGCGCATGAACGAACAGCTTCGTCGGCGCCGGCTTGTTGGCCGCCTGTGTCTCCGGCGGCGGCGTCAGGGCATATTTCACCTCTTTCAAGTGGTCACCGTACTGCCGCTCCGGATTGTAGACTCGCGGGAACTTCCAGAGCATCCGGACGAAGTTCGTCTGACCCTGCAGAAGCAGTCTGGAGGCGGTGGAGAAGGTCCCCCGGACCGCGGCCCAGCCCAGGTGCTTGCGATTCAAGACCGCCTGGGTCTTGACCAGCTCTTCATAGAATTGCTTCAAAGGAAGCGTCGTCGGCAGGACGGCATGTTGGACGTCGAACAGCCGGTAGTCGAGGGAGGTCAGCTTCCTCGACTCGGTGTGCCAGGTTTCCGTCCCGGGGTATGGGGTGTTCACGGTCAGGTGGACGATCTCGGGGACACCGGCAGCCCACTCGCGGACGATCCGAAACCTCTCTTCGTCCCATCCCGAATCGGCGATGATATTGAGGGCCACCGTAAATCCGAGCCTCCGCGCCACCTCCAGGGCCTGAAAGTTCTCGCTGGGCGTGGCCCGCTTCCGAATCGCCTTCAGGCCTTCCTCATCGAGAGCCTCCAGGCCGAGGAACATATATCGAAGCCCGAGGCGCTTCCAGTACGCGAAGACCTCTTGATTGCGGAGCAACACATCACACCGGGTCTCCAGGTAGTACTGCTTGCGAATCCCCCGACGCTCGATCTCGTGGCCGATCGCCATCCCGTCCTCAGGATGGATGAAGGCCACATCGTCGACAATGAAGGCATTGGGCTCCTGTATTCCGGCCAGGTCCTCTGCTACGACCTCGGGAGAGATCTTGCGGTAGCTTCGACCGTAAAAGGTCCACGCGCTGCAAAACGAGCAGTCCCAAGGGCAGCCGCGCGTAAACTCAATCGAGGCACAGGGATCCAGGACCCCGATAAAGTACTTGTGTCGGCGGCGGGCCAGGTCTCGAGCCGGCAGCGTGCGATCCAGGTCGTGGAGCATCAGCGGCGGAGGCCCCACACCGTAAGCGGTCACGACCCCTGGGAGCGTTTCGAGCCCTCCATCCTGGATGGCTTCCAGCAGCGGCGGCGTGATCGGCTCCCCTTCTCCACGCACAATACAGTCGATCGTCCCTTCCGCATGATTGAGCAACTCCTGCGGGATAAAGGAGGCGCTATGGCCCCCAACGAACACAAAGCACGCGGGCAGGAGGCGCTTGGTCTCTTTGGCCAGATCCACCACCTCCGGAAGATTGGCTAAAAAGTTCAGGGAAAAGGCGACGGTTTCTGGGCGGAAATCCTGGAGCTCCTGCAGGTACTCCCGGCGCTGAAAGACCTGCAGGTCGAAGAGCCTGACCTCGTGGCCCGCCATTCTGGCGGCCTGAGCCACCCGTTCCAATCCCAACGGCTCCAACCGAAGAAAAAGTTCGGAGTACATGAGGCAGCTTGGATGCACGAAGAGGACCTTCACTCTACTCCTCCATCAATTATTGACTCTTGCATAAGCCATGCAGTCCGTGGGTGTCTTTGTTCCGTTCATGGTAAGCCCTTCGACCGGCTCTGGCCGAACGGGGTCAATGTAAAGAAGTGCGAGACTCACGACACGATGAGCTATCAGCGCGCAGCGATTTGCGGCCTCACGACACTACCACGTTCTCCGTGAAAAGGGGAAAGGATCGCGCCCGTCCCTCACGGGCAGCCTGCTCAAGCAGGGCCCTGGCCTCCTTCCCTTTTGCTTTCGGCGCGGTCGCTTCGAAGAACTGGATGTAGAAATCATCGGGCACAACGACGACGGACGCGCGCAGCGTAAGTCCTGTTCGATCAATCGCTCTGACATAGCGGATGGTGCGGCTTTTACCCGGCGCAATCCTGGTGTCAAACAGTTCCTGCGTCAGGTCAAGTGTGACCTCTCGCCCGATCCGTTCCTCTTGCACGCTCTCATTCACCCGCTTACCGTCTCCACCTATCAACTCCCATCGAACGACAATCTTCGGCGTCACGTAGGTTGGGAAGTTATGCCCAACCCCGATATTCGCCAGGGTGATCTCAGCGCGGAGTTGTTCGCCGACCCGGTAGTGTTCCTTGTCCAGTGCCAGGCGCACGGATACGCCTTGCTTCACCATCTCGGGATCATGGACCCCTCGCCACTGGTGCCGCCGCTCGGGCATATGGCAGCTCTGGCAGCTCTTGCCTTCCCGCGCATAGGACCCTTCTTTCCACTCATTGTAGGTGTTTTCGAGCAACTTGCCGTTCAGAGCATACCCGCTCGGCTCGAACTGGTGACACCCTTTACAGAACTCGGCTTGTTCAAAGGCCGCCGTTCTGATGGCACCGCCGTGAGGTAACTGCATCGCCGGAGCGGAATTCTCGATCGAGCCGTCCCGCTTTGGCGGCCCGAAGCGCTGGTGCCCCCGCACATGGCATCCGGCGCAGCTCAAGCCCTTTGCCTGCAGCGAGGCGGAAAAGGCGTGATTGGTCTTAAAGGTCAACTCGCCACCCCCCCCATCTTCTAAAGCGTCCGGCGGCGAGGCCGACGGGCGGTGCCGCTTCTTCACCCGCGATGGCGTGCCGCCTTTTTTTTTCACGACCTTCTCCTGCTGCTCGGTAAGAGGCGCATGGCAACTGTAGCACAGGAGCGCCATCTTGGGATTGTCGTGGATCAGCTCCATCGTCTGGCCCACAACGCCCGACCCCATGCTTTTGCTGTGGAGGCTGCCGCTCCAGTCCTCGTACTGCGCTCGATGACAGACGCCGCAACTTTCGGGGTCAAGCGATCCCTCGATCGACGAGAAATGCGCCGGCGGCTTACCTTGAGGCGGGATGGGCGTCTGCCAATGACGCGCGAGAAACTCGATCTGAGCGTGATCATCTGCGGCGGGCGGCTGGTCGCTCATCGCCCATGCTCCGATCGAGAGGGCCACAGATGCGCTCATACTGACGATAACCAGGAGCAGCCGTTGCATCGATGCCACCCGCAACTTACCCTTTTCGTGGCGTCTTGCCGGCGTCCACCAGGGTTTCGATCAGCCTCCGAGCATCCTCACCCGCCCAGTCCCTTGGCCCGATACTCCCCGCCATAGCCTTCCCATCGCGGTTAATCAGAAACCGGGTAGGCGTCGCGCGAACCCCGTACAGGTTGGCGACGCTTGACGAGGGGTCCACCAGTGCGGGAAAGGTGAGCTTATGCTTCAGCATATATTGTTGGATCTGATCGGCCGACTCGCCGATATTCACCGCCAGCACGATGAAATCTTTCTTCTTCAACTGTTGGTAGAGACGCTCGATTGAGGGAAACTCCCTCAGGCAGTAGCCTCACCAGGTTGTCCAGAAGGTCAGGAAGACAACCTTGCCGCGATAGTCAGCCATCCGAACCGACTCTCCCGACACGTCCTGGAGCGTAAAGTCGGGCGCATTGGGATCGTTCTGGAGTTTGATAAATCCAAGAGCCTCCAACCCGCTATCCAGGTGGAGGGTTGCTCGGCTTGCGCCGAGGACGATCACCGGGAAGGCGAGCAAGATACATCCGAGCACCAGTGCGGTCAGCCGCCCAGCGCATTTCTTCAGATGCTGTCGGTTTTTCGTGATCACGTCACCTCACGTCTTTCCGCCTCATCTCCACATCCTCTTACCCGCTCCGGACCGACGGCCATCTGTAACGCTACCCATGACGGATGGATCAGATGGAGCGATTGGAAGTCAACATTCGCTCCCTGCGACTCCTGCGTTTCGGAGACGATCCGTGAGACGATAGAAGGTAGTGCACTTCCTCTGAGAGGGGCATGGGTGCAAAGCCATACGCCTTCTGTACGGCGTCCAGGGATGTAACGGCGCCAAGCCGCCAGAGATCGAGTACACCCGTCATGAGGGGAGGCGAGCCCATCACCCGCTCAAGCAGGAGCGTCGCCGTCGCGGCAAGGGGAAGGGGAAGCAGCACCTTTGGCCGTCCGGCTCGGAGTTCCCTTTGCACCAGATCGACGACCCCCTCGAAGGTCACCTGTTCAGGCCCTGCCAGCGCAATGGTCTCACCTTTTGCTACTCCACCCTCTACGGTCTTCACCAGGCAGGAGACCAGATCACCCGCCCACAACGGCTGACACCGCAGCGGTTCGTACCCCGGAATAAAGGCATACGGACTCGACTCCAGCAATCTCTTCAGAGGCGTCAGAAAATGATCGCCTTCGCCGAATACCAGTGAGGGACGAAGAATCGTAAATGATAATCCGCTGTTTCGCACCTCTTCTTCGCCCAACCACTTACTGCGAACAAACGGATAGATCCGATCGGGGACCGCGCCGAGGGTGCTGACATACACGACGTGTCGAACCTTTGCCTCCCGCGCCGCCTGCATGAGCCGACCGGTCCCCTCGTGATGGGCTGTCTCAAAGGTCTCTTTCCAGCTTTCGCGGAATATCCCGGCAAGGTGGATTACCTGCTCGACCCCCTGCATCGCGCTCTTCAGCGACGCGGTATCGGTCATCGCCGACCGGCAGAGCAACCCGGCCATCCTGCGCAGGCGTCCGCCAGTCGTCGCGCTTCGGATCAGCGTCCGGACCGGAAAGCCGAGCGCGGACAGGCGCTTGAGAAGCTGGACGCCGACGAACCCCTCAGCGCCCGTCACCAGGATCATGTGTCACATCAGCTCTTGCGCGAGGTTTTGGCGAAAAAGGTCGAGAAGATGGGCTCCGGTTTTCCAGCCCCGCATTTCGGGCATTTCAGCCGCTTGGTCTCCCGCTCCTTAATGCTCATGGTCAGCGAGAATTTCTTGCTACACTTCGCACACTTGAAATCATAGCTGGGCATCCGTCCCCCCTTCCCTCGCGTGGCAATCATTGGAAAGATCCTACCAGAGACCAGGCTGTGCAACGAGGCACGACGAAAACGCGGCTCATTATAAGGTAGGAGAGCTCAGGAAATCAAGCGAGCGCGACACATGCGTGATTCGCGCGCACTTGACCGGTAGGTCGAAAGGTGAGGCGCGCTCACCGGATAAGGTCGACTTTACTTCCGGCCGTCGGCCTGATGCGTCACAGTAACGATGGTGTGGATGCCGCCGCGGACGTAGAAGTCAGCGACTAGCTTCATAGAACGGGGCCGGCAGGCTTTCACCAGGTCGTTGAGGATTCGGTTTGTGACCGCTTCGTGGAAGTGGCCCTCGTTTCGAAAGGACCAGAGATAGAGCTTGAGCGATTTCAACTCGATGCACAACCGGTCCGGGACATAGGTGAGCGTGAGGGTCGCGAAGTCAGGCTGGCCGGTCTTCGGACAGAGGCAGGTAAACTCGGGACACATCATATGGATCTCGTAGTCGCGCCCCGGTTCAGGATTGGGAAACGTTTCTAGCGCCTTTGATGGTTGGGTGGACACCGCTGTTCTCCCTCGTAGT
>JACPQW010000077.1 GCA_016190285.1 Candidatus Methylomirabilis oxygeniifera | reverse complement strand
GTCATTGCGAGCGACCAACGGGAGCGCGGCAATCCGACACGCAGTGTCGTTGCGAGGCGGAGCCGAAGCAATCCCGTGGCGACATAGGCAAGGAACGGTGGGATTGCTTCGGTTGCTGCGCTTCCTCGCAATGACACTTTCGTAAATGGAGTTGTATTAGGAGAGACCACGGGTGACCGGGCGAAAGAGAACAGACGTGCAGGCCTCCATCGATAAGGCGAAGGTCCTGATCGAGGCGCTGCCGTACATCAAGACATTTGCCGGGAAGACCGTCGTGATTAAATACGGCGGCGCGGCGATGACGGATGGGGCGCTCAAGCGGTCGGTAGCGCTGGACGTCATCCTCATGCGGTGCGTCGGGATGCATCCGGTTGTTGTCCACGGCGGCGGCCCTGAGATCAGCAGGGCGATGGAGCGCGCAGGCCTGAGGCCGACCTTTATCTCCGGATTTCGGGTCACCGACCGGGAGACGATGAAGATCGTTGAGATGGTGATGGTGGGCCAGATCAACCAGGAACTGGTAGCGCTGATCAACAGCAGCGGCGGGTCGGCCGTCGGCCTGTCAGGCAAGGACGGCGGGTTGATCCGGGCCAAGAAATCCGGTCCAGCAACGGCCGCTGAGCCTTCAGCAGACCCGGTCGTATCGGAAGTCGATCTGGGATTCGTTGGCGAGGTTGTCGCTGTTGATGAACGGGTTCTGCTCGCTCTGGAGCGCGACGGGTTCACGCCGGTGGTGGCCCCGACCGGCGTCGATGAGGCGGGCGTGACGTACAACATCAATGCCGATCTGGCCGCCGGAGCGATTGCGTCAGCCCTGCGAGCGGAAAAGCTCATCTTCCTGACCGACACCGACGGTATTCTGGACAAGGATGACGCCCTTCTTCCCACGCTGAACAGGCAAAAGGTGGAACAGCTTATCGCCGATGGCGTCATCTCGGGAGGGATGCTACCCAAGGTCCGGGCCTGTCTCACCGCGCTGGATAACGGGGTTGGGAAGACGCATATCGTGAACGGCACCATCCCCCATGCCCTTCTACTGGAGTTTTTCACGTCAGAGGGGGTCGGTACGGAGATCGTCGGGTAGATGTCGGCAACCGATGAATTAATGGCGCAGGCGGCTCGCTACCTGGCCAATACCTATGCTCGCTTTCCAATAGCGCCGGTGAAGGGCAGCGGTGTGCGGGTCTGGGACGCCGAGGGCAAGACGTACCTCGACTTCGCAGCCGGTATCGCCGTGGATGTCCTGGGTCACTGCCACCCCAAAGTGGTGGAGGCTATCAGGGCGCAGTCCGAGACGCTGCTGCACGTCTCGAACCTCTATGTTATCGAGCCGCAGGTTCGATTAGCCCGCGCGCTGAGCGAACAGTCGTTTGGCGGCAAGGTCTTCTTCTGCAATAGCGGGGCAGAGGCGAATGAGGCAGCGATCAAGCTGGCTCGCCGCTACGCCACGGCGCGGTGGAGCTCCGACCGACACGAGATCGTCTGCATGCGGGACTCGTTCCATGGCCGGACGATGGCGACAGTGACTGCCACCGGTCAGCCGAAGTACAGCCAGGGTTTCGAGCCGCTCTTGCCGGGTTTCAAGCATATCCCGTTCAACGATCTGGCGGCGGCGGAGCGGGCGATCGACTCTCGGACCTGCGCCGTGCTGGTAGAGCCGATCCAGGGCGAAGGGGGCGTCAGGATCCCTGACGATGGCTATCTGCCGGGCCTGCGACAACTCTGTTCGGAGCGGGAGGTCCTCCTGATGCTGGATGAGGTCCAGACAGGGATGGGGCGGACCGGGCGCCTCTTCGCCTATGAGCACTGGAGCATCCAACCCGACGTCATGACGCTTGCCAAGGGGCTGGGCGGGGGACTGCCGATCGGCGCCATGATCGCAAAGGAGACCGTTGCTGACGCCTTTGTACCAGGCAGTCATGCATCGACCTTCGGCGGCAACCCGTTCGTCACGACTGTGGCTCTGACGGTTCTGACCGAGATCCTCGACGCGAGGTTATCGGACCGAGCGGCAAAGATCGGTGCCTACTTCCTCGAACGTCTGCGGCAACTGGCCACGCGATACCCCTTCGTGAAAGAGGCCCGCGGCAGGGGGCTGATGCTCGCCCTGGAACTCAGCGTGCCGGCCAAACCGATCGTCAATCGGTGCCTGGAGCGCGGCCTGCTGATTCTGATCGCAGGCGACCAAGTTCTCCGCTTTGTCCCGCCGCTGATTATCGGCGAAGCCGAGGTGGATGAAGCGATACACATTCTTGATCTGACCCTGGCGGAGGAGCCTCGATAATGAAAGACCTCCTGTCGATCAGGGACCTGACAGCCTCCGAGATGGACGGCCTGTTTGGCCTTGCTGCCGACCTGAAGGCGCAGCATCGCAAAGGGATCGCTCATCCCCTACTCCTGGGCAAAACTCTGGGGATGATCTTTGAGAAGCCGTCGCTCAGGACTCGAGTCACCTTTGAGGTCGGAATAGCCCAGTTGGGCGGCCACGCCATCTACCTAGCTCCGGCTGACATCCAGGTAGGGAAACGGGAAACCGTCAAGGATGTGGCCAAGAATCTCGAGCGATGGGTGGATGGGATTGTGGCACGGACATTCACCCACGAGACCGTCGAGGAACTGGCCCGCCACGCGGCGATCCCGGTCATCAACGGGCTGAGCGACCTGACCCACCCATGCCAGATTCTCGCGGATCTCTTTACCCTCCAGGAAAAGTGCGGGACGTTGCACGGCGTAAAGGTCGCCTACATCGGTGACGGCAATAACGTCTGTCATTCATGGCTGTACGGCGCGGCGAGGACCGGCATCGAGCTTCATGTGGCCTGCCCGAAAGGGTACGAGCCGGACGGCGACGTCGTAGCCGCCTCTCGCCAGGAGGCCGAAGCCTCCGGTGGGCACATCGCGTTGCTGAACGATGCGAGGGCTGCGGCGGAGAGGGCCGATGTCCTGTATACCGATGTCTGGACCAGCATGGGCCAGGAGTCAGAGGCGGCGAAGCGGCGGCTGGACTTCCAGGGGTTCCAGGTCGATGCAGCGTTGGTCAGATTGGCCAAACCCAATGCGCTGGTCATGCATTGCCTGCCGGCCCATCGCGGTGAAGAGATTACCGATGAGGTCCTCGACGGCCCGCATTCGATTGTATACGACGAGGCCGAGAACCGGCTCCATGTCCAGAAGGCGATTCTGGCGACGCTGCTGGGGCGCCAGTCTGCGGGCTAAGGAGTTCCACGAGTCATTGATTGTGGGATGCAGATGGGATATGATTGGGATACATTCAGTCGGTGCGGTTGCAGAAGGAGAACGTCTCATGGGAGCACAGATTTCGGTTCGGCTTCAGGAGCCATTGCTCAAGCAGCTTAACCAGGAGGCTCGCAAACGTCGGATCCGGCGCTCGGATCTCGTTCGGGAGGCGCTTGAAGCCTTTCTGGGCGGGAAGATCGCTCGGATCGACAGCCTGCCTTACGAGAGAGTTCACGACCTGGTCGGCAGTCTGTCCGGGGGCCCTCCGGATCTTGGAGAGCAACACCGAAAGCATCTCCGGGACCTGATCGGTGACCGGCGGTAGGCTGCTGCTGGATACAGGGCCACTTGTCGCGATCCTTCACCGTAACGACCGGGCGCATCAGCGGTGTGTTGACGTCTTCGAAACCTTCCGGGGTGTCTTACTCAGCACAGAAGCGGTGTTGACGGAGGCGATCTATTTGCTGACGGGGGTACCTGGCGGACAGCACGCCTGTCTGGAGTTTTTCGTCAGGGGCGCCGCCGTTCTCGTCCCGGCGACTCGGCAGAGCCTGCAACGGTGTCAACTGCTGATGGACCGGTATGAGAATGTTCCGATGGACTTTGCCGATGCAACTCTGGTGGCACTGGGAGAGGAGACAGGAATCCACGACGTGTTTACCCTTGATCGAAGAGGCTTCGAGACATACCGGATGGGGAAACGCCAGACCTTCCGCCTGTGGCCGACTTCGGGTTAGTTGTACGGTCATGGGACTGTTGCAGGCCCGATGAGGGTTCGGCTGAGGAGAAGGCGTGTGGCATTTGAGCAGGAGTGCGGTATAATCCACCCTCGCATGAATGGCAGATTGAGGAAAAGAGCATGAAAGAGGTGAAGAAGATCGTGCTGGCGTACTCCGGCGGGCTGGATACGTCGGTGATCCTGCGCTGGCTCATCGAGACGTACCAGGCCGAGGTGATCGCGTTCTGCGCCGACCTGGGGCAGGGGGAGGAACTGGACCCGGTTCGGGAGAAAGCGCTCAAGACGGGTGCCAGCAAGGTCTACATCAAAGACCTGAGGGAAGAGTTCGTCCGTGACTTCGTCTGTCCCTGCATCAAGGCGAATGCCGTCTATGAGGGACGCTACCTGCTCGGCACCTCGATGGCGAGGCCGCTGATTGCGAAGCACCAGATGGCGGTCGCGAAAAAGGAGGGCGCGGACGCGGTGGCGCATGGCGCGACCGGCAAGGGGAACGATCAGGTCCGTTTCGAGCTCGCCTGCTATGCCATCGATCCGCATATCCGGATCATCGCGCCATGGCGCGAATGGGATCTCAATTCGCGGTCCGATCTGATTGCCTATGCGAAGAGGCACGACATTCCAGTGCCGATTACGAAGGCGCGGCCCTACAGCACCGACCGCAACCTGTTTCACATCAGTTTCGAGGGTGGGGTGTTGGAGGACCCTTGGCAGGAGCCGCCGGACGAGATGTTTGTCTTAAGCGTCTCGCCGGAGCGGGCGCCGGACCGTGCGACCTATGTCGAGGTGGAGTTTGAGGATGGTCAGCCTATTGCGCTGGACAGCAAGCGTCTCTCGCCGGCAAGGCTGCTGCAGCGCTTGAATACGATCGGCGGTGAACACGGAATCGGTCGGGTCGATATCGTCGAAAACCGCTACGTCGGGATGAAGTCGCGAGGGGTATACGAGACGCCTGGCGGGACGATTCTCCAGGCCGCTCATCGCGCCGTAGAATCGCTTACCATGGATCGCGAGGTGATGCACCTGCGCGACTCTCTTGTTCCCCGCTTCTCGGAGTTGGTCTACTACGGCTACTGGTTCTCCCCGGAGATGGAACTGCTGATGCGGACGATCGAGGCGTCGCAGCAGGGCGTGACCGGTACGGCGCGGATCAAGCTGTACAAAGGCAACTGCGAGGTCGTGGGGCGCAAGTCGGCTGTCTCGCTGTACGATCCGGCCTTCGCGACATTTGAGGAAGATCAGGTGTACCGGCAGTCTGATGCCGAGGGGTTCATCCGCCTGAATGCGCTTCGCCTCAAGATTCGGGCGCTGAGACAGCGGTCAGCGGTCAGCGGTCAGCGATCAGCCCGCCCGAAGGGGAAGCGGTCGGAACGATGAAATCCGGACCCAAGACTCGAAAGCCCTGGGGCGGACGATTCAAGCAGGCGACCGATCCGCGAGTAGAAGCGTACACCGCCTCTATCCAGTTTGACCGTCGCCTTTACAAGTACGACATCGCCGGCAGTGTTGCGCATGCGCGGATGCTGACGAAGTGCGGCCTGTTGACGAAGGCCGAAGCGGATAAGATCACGGCGGGGCTGCATGAGATCAGGGGCGAGATCGAGCGCGGAGAGTTTCGTTTTGATCCCTCGTTGGAAGATATCCATATGGCGATCGAGGCCCGGCTGACCGAGAAGGTGGGGGAGGCGGGGGCGAAGCTTCACACCGGTCGGAGTCGGAACGACCAGGTGGCCCTTGATCTGCGCCTCTATCTGCGGGATGAGATCGGAGAGATTCGCCATCTGATCGCAGGACTTGAACGGGCTCTGATTGCGCAGGCCGAAACCCACCTTGACCTGATCATGCCGGGTTACACCCACATGCAGCGGGCTCAGCCGGTCCTCCTGGCGCACCACCTGATGGCCTATGTCGAGATGCTGGAGCGGGATCGTGCCAGACTTCATGATGCGCTTTGCAGGGTAGAGGTGCTTCCGCTCGGCTCAGGCGCCCTGGCCGGGGTCGGCCTACCGATCGATCGCCGCTTCGTCGCCAGGGAGCTTGGATTTCGGGAGCTGTCGGCCAACTCGCTGGACGCAGTCTCGGATCGCGACTTCGTCATCGAACCGCTGTTCGCCTTTGCGCTCCTGATGGCGCACCTATCCCGCCTGGCTGAAGAGATTGTGCTGTGGGCGTCGGCAGAATTCGGGTTTATCGAGCTGCCGGATGCCTTTGCTACCGGTTCCAGCATGATGCCCCAGAAAAAGAATCCGGACGTGGCGGAACTGGCGCGAGGGAAGACCGGCCGCGCGTTTGGCGCGCTGGTCGCGTTGCTGACCATCGTGAAGGGCCTGCCGCTCAGCTACAACCGCGATCTGCAGGAGGACAAGGAACCGCTCTTTGACAGCGTCGAGTCCGTCAAAGCGACGCTCCTCATCATGGCGTCGCTGGTGGGCAGTCTCACGTTCTGCGCGGACCGAATGCGGCGGGCGACAGAGGGCGGATTTTTGAACGCTACCGATCTGGCCGACTATCTGGTATGTAAGGGGATGCCGTTCCGGCAGGCCCACGAGGTGGTGGGCCTTCTCGTCCGAGGCGCGATTGCCAGACGGTGTCGGATCGAGGAGCTCTCGCTGAAAGAGTTGCAGGCCGCCTCACCCCTGTTCGAGAAAGATGTGTTTGCCTATATTACGCTCGAGGCCTGTATCGAGCGGCGGACAGCCATCGGCGGGACCGCGACAGCCGCGGTGAAGAAGGCGATCAAAGCCGCCAAGACTAGACTTCGGAGTCGATAAGATGCGGATTCGACAGATTATCGCGATGA
Source organism: Candidatus Methylomirabilis oxygeniifera (assembly GCA_016190285.1). GTDB lineage: Bacteria > Methylomirabilota > Methylomirabilia > Methylomirabilales > Methylomirabilaceae > Methylomirabilis > Methylomirabilis oxyfera_D. The sequence goes on along the minus strand of JACPQW010000077.1, from coordinate 10,156 downwards.
CGTCTCTTGGCTTGTTGGTGCTCGCCGGGTGCGGCCGGAGTGGTTCGCCCGTAGTTCCGATCCTGGCGGAGCCGGCGCCGCCGACCGACTTGACGGCTCTAGTGCGGAGCCGCGCGGTGATCCTCGCGTGGACCAGACCGACGACCAATATCGACGGCACTGCGCTGAAGTACCTGGCCGCGTTCCAAATCTCTCGGGCGCAAACGGCCCCTCAGTCCTCTGCCCCCTCGGTCATTGCCACCGTCAAGGCTGAGAAGCCTGAGAACGCCGTCGTGTCAGGCAATCGGTATGCTTTTACCGACAAGGATGTGGTCGTGGGCGCCAGGTATACATACACCATCGAGGCGGTGAGTCGGCGAGGGGTTATCGGGCCGCCAACAACAGAAGCGACTGCCCTGGTGACGGTGGACATTGAGGCTCCCTCCAATCTACGAGCAGAGGCCGGCGAACGCGCGGTCCGCCTCTTCTGGGATGCGCCGACCCAGCGCGTTGACGCAAGTCCGCTGGCCGTAGTCCCAAGGTACAATATCTACCGGGGCGCGAATCCAGGCCGATACGATCCATCCCCGATCAATCGGGAGCCTGTCCGGAGCACGCAGTTCCAGGATACGAATCTGGTCAACGACCAGACATACTACTACCGCGTGACGGCAGTCGAGAGTCAGGAGCCGCCCTGGCAGGAGGGCGTGCCGTCCAGCGAGGTAAGTACCGCGCCGGCCGATCTGACGCCTCCGGCGCCTCCACAAGGTGTACGTGCGGTTGTTGGCCCTGGCCTGGCAGTCTCGTTGAGCTGGGAGCTGAACCGCGAATCGGATCTGCTCGGCTATCTCGTCTATCGAAGCGATGCGACCGAGCGTCCCCCCCACCGACTGACCGAAGCTCCGCTCAAATCGCCCATCCTGACCGACCGCTCGGTTCGCTCAGGCGGTCGGTATCTCTACACGGTGACCGCCGTTGACGCGTCCTCCAGACACAACGAAAGCGTCGCCTCAGAGGCTGTCGAGGTCCGCGTCCCCTAACGCGGCCCTCATCAGCAGCGGGGCTTGAACCTTGCTGGTTCGAAGCCCCGTATGTTACGATGACGGCGTGACGACGAAGCATGTCATCGTTGGAACTGCGGGCCACATCGATCATGGAAAAACCGCGCTCGTCAAGGCCCTGACCGGCATCGATACCGACCGGTTGAAGGAGGAGAAGGAGCGGGGGATTTCCATTGAGCTGGGTTTTGCCAATCTGGCCCTGTCTGATGACCTCCAACTCGGGATCGTAGACGTTCCGGGACATGAACGGTTCGTCAAGACGATGCTTGCGGGCGTCGGCGGGATCGATCTGGTCGTGCTGGTCATCGGCGCCGACGAGGGGGTGATGCCGCAGACGCGGGAGCACCTCCATATCTGTGAGCTGCTTCAGGTCAAACGGGGCGTCGTGGCACTGACAAAGGTCGATCTTGTCGAGTCCGATTGGCTGGAGATGGTGCAGGCCGATCTGAAAGGGTTCCTGGCCGGGACCTTTCTTGAGGGCGCACCGGTCGTTGCCGTGTCCGCTATCACCGGACAAGGGCTTCCGCAGTTGAAGGCGGTTCTCCGCGAGGCGGCGGAGACGATCGAGCCGAAGCGGTATGACGGGATTTTTCGTCTGCCGATCGATCGGATCTTTACGATCAAGGGGTTCGGCACCGTGGTGACCGGGACCCTGTGGTCCGGGTCAGTACAAGTCGGAGACGAGGTCGTCGTCCTGCCTGCCGAGTTGCGTTCGCGAGTTCGGCGGCTTCAGGTGCACGGTCAGACGGTGGAACGGGCCTGGGCCGGGCAGCGAATCGCCGTCAACCTGCCCGGCCTCGAGGTGAATCAACTCAATCGAGGTGATCTTTTGGCCTTTCCGGGCGCTCTGACACCTACCAATATCTTCGATGTGTCGTTAACTCTGCTGAAGGAGGCCCCCCGTATCTTGAAGAACCGGGCGAGAGTCCGGTTTCATTTGGGAACGAGCGAGATCCTGGCTCGCGTCGTACTGCTCGATCGTGAGGAGCTGAGTCCCGGTGAAGAGACGTTCGCCCATGTGCGGTTGGAGGCGATGACCGGCGCCTTGGCCGGCGACCGGTACGTCATCCGCAGCTACTCGCCTGCCTTGACGATCGGGGGCGGGAGCATCCTCGACCCGAACCCTCCCGTGCGGCGGCGGGCCAAGGCGCCATTGCTCGAACACCTCAAGGTCCTGCAGACCGGCACATCGGGTCAGCAGGTCGAGCGCCTACTGCTGCAAGCCGGCGCGGCGCCGATCATGTTGGATACACTCAGGGTCTCGACGAGCCTGGATGAGACCGCGCTGCGGCGGGAGATCACAAGCCTCGTGGAGGACGGCGCGGCTGTAGCGTTAGGCGTAAAAGGCGATCTCAGTTACGTCCACCGGCTGAACTATGATCGCCTGGCGGCGGAGATTCTATCCCGTCTGGAGGAGTTTCACAGGCAAGAACCCCTCAGGGATGGGCTGTCGAAGGAAGAGCTGCGGTCCAAACTCCGTCACGTTGGGTCGGTCCTGTTCGCCCGCCTGCTGCAGGATCTTGCGGAGATGCAGCGAATCGCTATCGACCGAGAAAAGGTACGGCTTTTCCTGCACCGCCCAACCCTCTCGGCGCCGGAACAGGCCGTCAAAGAGCGATTAGTCGCCATCTACCAGGAGGCAGGCTTTCAGCCGCCGGACATGGAGTCGGCGCTTGCCCAGGCTGGAGCAGACAGCAAGACCGGGATCACGATCTTTCGTCGCCTTGCCGATGAGGGGACAGTCATCAAGATCAAAGATCACCTCTATCTACACCGCGACCATTACGGCCACGCGAAGGAGATGCTCCTCAACCACTTTACGCTCCATGCTGCCATTACGGTCCAGCAGTTCAAGGAGCTTCTGGGGGTGAGTCGGAAGTTCGCTATTCCCTTTCTGGAGCATTTCGACAGTGTCAAGCTGACCCGTCGGCACAATGATGAGCGAGTCCTCTACGTGTAGGGGGCCGCAAGGGAGGAAAGCGCATGTTTGGGTTAGGGATTCAAGAGTTGGTGATCATTCTTATCATCGTCATGCTCATTTTTGGCGCCAGCCGGCTACCGGAGCTTGGCAGCGGCCTGGGTAAGGCCATTCGAGGCTTCAAGGATTCTTTGGCGGGAAAGGATGCCATCGATGTGACGCCGAAAAAAGAAAAAGACGAGGAGAAGCGATCGGGTGAAGGGAAGACGTAACGCGCGTTACGACGAGCCAATTGTACCCTGCTGTAGCTCTCGGCAGGCTCGCTCCAGTGCCCGCACGGCCTGTTGAGAGGCCACGGATCGTGACCCTTTCGCGTGCTTGATCAACCGCTCCAGGGCGTCGATCGCCTCCTGAAGCACTTCCACCGGCGATCCTGCTCCCTTGATCCCGTATTGGCCTCCCCGCTCCGCCGCTCGTTGTAGCGTGCTGCGTTCGACCGAATACTGAACGGCCTCCCGCTTGCCTCCTGTCATGCTGCGATGGACGTTGAGGACGCGGATGATCTCCAATAGCAGTGGGATATCGCTACGCGATAGCTTGGCGACCTCCCGCAGCAGCGCTGTCCTTTCGGCCTCTCCGCTGAGTGTGCGGAGTTCTTCCGGCAGCAGATGTGACAGGACCTCTTCCTGAAAGAAGAACGCGAGGGGGACGGCTAATGCATCGCTGAGTTTCCCCAATACCTTGAGCGAGGGCAGTTGCTCCCCTCGCTCAATCTTCCCGATATACGTGTAATCCACCTTCCCCACAATCTTATCGGCCAGCTCCTTCTGGGTCAGATCGCGCATCCTTCGAATCCGCCTCAGGCGCCTGCCAATTTGGGTCTTCGGATCTGCGCTCACGCATCCCTCCTCGGAGCGAAAAGTACTTCGCTTTTCTACTGAAGTCAATAGGATTCCCAGTCATCATCCAATGCGGAGTCTTAAGAGACAAGATATATAGTCTATATTTTGTCTTGACAATAATGTCTATACATCCTATAGTTTCGCGTGTAGAAGAACCCAACAGCATAGAAGCGCATCTGAAGTCATCACAGCAATACACGAGAACATAGGTCATCCCTTACGGCTGCAAACGACATGAATGAGCGGGTTGCGCTGTTAACGTTGGTCTGCCGATCTCGATGGTTTTTATCTATGTCCACGGAGGAGCTGAAGTTGTACCTCCTCCTCCTGGTCTCCGCCGTGAGGATTGGCGAGGAAGGGCAGATTGCTTGGGAGGTCTTGAAGCGTGGCCTGGGAGAGTCGCTGACCGCCGAAAAGATCGAGCGGCTCGGCGAAGCCTTGGGCCGGCACGGGCTTGCCAGGGTGCGCGTGACCTACCAGTCAGGAGCCGGTAGACGTGAGCGAGGCGATGCTGCCCCTGTGGTTGATTTTACAGTCTTTGGCTTGGAGCGGTTGACAGGGCCGAGATCGGGGAGCTTCCGATGCGGACGAGAGAAAGACGAGAGCTGGAAGCTGAAAGGAGAGAAACAATGAAAACGCCGTACAGAAAGCCTGAGTTGACCAAAGTTCCGTTGCGACCTGAGGAGGCAGTGCTGACCGGTTGCAAGGTGACAGGTGTGAGCGCTGGGCCCGGAAACCCCTGCGGGTCCAATCCTGGATGTGCTTCTGCTCCGTCTTAAGGCGGGACCTTCGAACGAATGAGTGATGAGAGGCAGTTCTCGGGACGCAACCCTCAGCATTGCTGTGTGAGGATTGCCGATATCACTATCGGCCTGCTCAGCGATGACCCCAAGCTGAGTCTGCCGGTCGAAGGGGCAATGAGCCGGTTCCTGGTTGACGAGACCGATCCGGATGTGAACGTCTCGGCAGCCTGGGGTGACCTGGACAGGGAGTGGGGCGGCGAGAGACTCTTCGACTGCGTTGGTTGGCAACTGTATGCCGAGGGTGACTCGTACTGTTTCCGCTTTACCTCCCAGGGGCTTGGGTCTTTTCCCTACAAGGTGGCCTCCTTTCATCGAGAGTTTACCTCCGGAGAGGTGACGCTTCACCGTCCCTATTTTCCAGCCCGCCGTCTTGTGTACCCATTTGAGTACCCGCTGGATGAGCTGCTGATAACACATTTGTTGGCCAGGGGAAGAGGCGTGGAGCTGCACGCCTGCGGGGTGGTGGACGCTCAGGGGAAGGGTCATCTCTTCCTCGGTCAGTCCGGGGCCGGGAAGAGCACGATGGCCAGGCTCTGGCACAGGCACGGGACGGTACTGAGCGATGACCGGATCATCCTCCGAGAAGTGGACAAGCGGCTCTGGATGTACGGGACCCCATGGCATGGGGAAGCGGAGTTTGCCTGTCCGGCCCGAGCCCCTCTGACTGAACTCGTGTTCTTGCGTCATGGACGGAGCAATGAGCGTGTGCCACTGGGAGGCGCCGAGGCGGCTGCGCGCCTCTTTGCATGCAGTTTTCCACCCTTCTACAGCCGAGGGGAACTCGACTTCACGTTGAGGTTCCTTGAGCAGGTCGTGAAGTCCGTCCCGTACTATGAGTTCAGGTTTGTCGCCGATGATCGGGTGGTCGCATTCATGCTGGAGCATTCAGCCGTCAGGTAAAACGAATGCTCCCGTCGTTCATCGAGAAACTGAACGCTGATGGCTGAGGGCTTCTTCGTGAATCTGACCGCTAACCTTCTGCGGGAGGGGTACGGCGTGCGCTGCCGAACCTATGGCATGAGCATGTATCCGACGATCGAGGATGGGGACAAAGTAGTCGTCGAGCCGGTGGCGCCCTCGCAGATCAAACGGGGAGATATTATCCTGTATCGGCGTCATGAGGGCATGATCGCCCATCGCGTCGTGCGCATAGCCAGGACTGAGCAACAAGGACGCAGCCCTCAGCACTGCTTCATCCTGCGTGGTGATGCGTCGGGCTCCTGCGATGAGCCGGTGGAGTCAGAACGGATTCTCGGCAAGGTCGTTGCTGTGGAACAGTGCGATCGGAGTATCGCGCTGGATGGCATGGGGGCCAAGATCTCCCACATCCTGCGCTCGTATGGCTCTCGGTTCAAGCGCTGGCTTGCTCCCTTAGCGACTTCCCTGCTCGTTCTGGTCTGTCTAGCGTAGTGTCCCAGAAATCTCTTTACATCCCGTTCGTGGTGAGCTTGTCGAATCCATGAACGGAACTTCTTGATCTTGTTCACCCTTCGACAAGCTCAGGGCGAACGGAATATGTTAAGAAGCGTTAGACGCACTGCGCTAGCGCCCAAGCGGACCCACGTTGGCGAATGAGGGGACCCCGCCTGATAGCGACAGGCAGCTCGCTCCCGCGCCGCCTTTCATAGCGCGCTCGGGCGTTATCGGCTTGCCTGCCGTCGCGCCGGTCCAGCACCTCTACGACCCGTTGAGAGGCCACGACACGTGACCTTCTTGCTTGCTTGATGAGCCGCTTCAGTACGCCAATCGCCTCCTGAAGCGCTCCTACGGCAATATCGTCTCCTTGATCTCGTATCGGCCTACCCCCTTTACTGCCTGTTGTAGCCTTTTTCGTTTTACCAAATAGTTGTATAGCCATTTGGCTCACCCATGCATCATAAAAATCTGCTATTATGCGATCACTGTCGTGAGCGAGAGGAAGTTCCAATTTAGCGGGAACCCATAGGCAGTTGCGTGACACGTAGCTCGATAACTGAAGGTTCGCTGGGGTAATTAGATCAGGGGTCATCCGATGAATATCGCCATTGTCGGAACCGGTTATGTGGGTCTTGTGACCGGGGTATGCTTTGCGGAGTTTGGTTTGCATGTGACCGCCGTGGATACGGATGAGGAGCGTATCGCTCGGTTAGCCCAAGGAGAGGTCCTGATTTACGAGCCACAGTTGGGCGAAATGCTGCGCAGGAATCTGCAGCAAGGCCGCATTCAATTTACGACCGATACGGCGCGCGCAGTGAGAGAGTCGCTCGTCATCTTTATCGCTGTGGGAACCCCCTCTAAGGAGGATGGTTCCGCGGATGTGCGCTATGTCGAGGAAGTCGCCAGAACCGTGGCAAGGAATCTGAACGGCTATAAAGTGATCGTGACCAAGAGTACGGTCCCGGTTGGGACCGGACGAAGAATCCAGAGTATTATCCACGACGAGAATGGAAACGGACCGCAGGGAGTGTTCGATATCGCCTCTAACCCGGAATTCCTGCGCGAAGGCTCGGCGATTGAGGACTTCTTACGACCCAACCGAGTTGTCATCGGGGCAGATAGTCCACAGGCTGTTGCCATCCTCCAGGACCTGTATCGACCCCTGTATCTCATCGAGGTCCCCTTTGTGATCACGACGATTGAGACCGCCGAACTGATTAAGTACGCATCGAACAGTTTCTTAGCTACTAAAGTGACCTTTATGAACGAGATGGCAAATCTCTGTGAGGCGCTGGGGGCGGATGTTCACGTTGTTGCCAAGGCGATGGGGCTCGATCAGCGGATTGGTTCAAAGTTCTTGCATCCAGGTCCGGGATATGGCGGTTCTTGTTTTCCCAAGGACACGTGGGCGCTTGTCAATATTGCGAGGGAACATGGATGCCAGGCCCGCGTGGTTGAGACCGTCATTGAAGTGAACGAACAGCAGAGGCTTCGGATGGTGCAGAAGATTCTCAGCGCCTTGGGGGCCTCTTCAGACCCCGGCTCTCTAGAGGGGATCACTATCGGGGTGCTCGGCTTAGCCTTCAAACCGAACACAGACGACGTCAGGCAGGCGCCTTCCCTCGTGATCATAGGCGAGCTGGAGCGGCTGGGAGCCCGAGTACAGGCCTTCGATCCCGCGGCGATGGAGCAGGCACGGCGCGTGTTGCCTGGGGTCGATTATCGAGCAGATGCGTACAGCGCGGTAGAGGGGGCGGATGCGTTGATCCTGGCCACAGAATGGAATCAATTTCGCAACCTTGACCTGGAGAAGATCAAAGGACTGATGCGCCGTCCGATCTTAGTGGACCTGCGCAATGCCTATGAACCGGAGCGCGCGCGCATGTTGGGGTTCACATATCGCGGGGTCGGACGATAATCCAAGCAGCAGGAGGGATAGAGGCTATGCTCCAGGGCCGTTCTCCATGGGATTATTTTGTGCGAAATTGTGAGATCCTGCGAGAATTTTTGTGCTTGACCCGTGGTGTTGCGTTTTAGTACACTCTCCCGCCATAGGCGGTGCGAACGCGTGTGAGATCCAAGCGGTTTGCTGAACAGCCACCTCTAGTCACAAGTTATCTATGTAAGTCTATTGCATCTGTTGCGTCCGGAAGTTTCTGGGAGCCACGACTATTATCAGCGTGAGATCGAGACGAGGCGACAGTCTAACCATATTCGAGAGAGCCGATAGATGAGGGTCGCAGTCCTAAAGGAAATTGAGTCCGGAGAAAGGCGCGTCGCGATCGTTCCCGAAACGGTCAAGCGACTGGCCAAGAAAGGGGTCGAGGTGTCCGTGGAGTCCGGCGCCGGTGAAGGATCGTGCTTCCGGGACGGGGAGTACGAAGAGGCCGGCGCCACCATAGAGCCTTCGGCTGAAGCGCTGCTTGCCGCTACGGATGTGATGATCAAAATTCAGCGTCCTACCCCGGCGGAAATACTGAAGATTCGCGAAGGCACGACGGTCATCAGCTTTTTGTATCCGCTTGTCAATGTAGAGCTTGTTGAAACCCTCGCGTCCCGTAAGATTACCGCGGTTGCGGTGGACAGCATCCCTCGGACCACGCTGGCGCAGATGATGGATGTCCTGAGTTCGCAGGCGACGATTGCGGGATACTATGCGGTGATCATGGCCGCGTACGCGCTTCCGAAATTCTTTCCGATGCTGATGACCGCTGCGGGCACGATTGCGCCGGCCAAGGTCCTGATTTTGGGCGCCGGCGTCGCCGGGCTTCAGGCCATCGCCACCGCCAAGCGGCTCGGCGCCTCAGTGGAGGCGTTCGACACGCGAAAGGTCGTGAGGCAGCAAGTAGAAAGCCTGGGAGCCCGGTTCGTCGAGGTGGATATCGCCGAGGATGCGCAGACATCGAGCGGCTATGCGAAGGAACTCTCCGACGAGTATAAACGGCGACAGATGGAGCTGCTACACCGGCACATGGCCAAATCCGACGTCTGCATCACGACCGCGCTGATCCCCGGCCAGCGCGCTCCCATCCTGATCACGGAAGAGATGGTCCAGGCCATGAGGCCGGGGTCGGTGATCGTGGACCTCGCGGCGGAGCAAGGGGGGAACTGTGCCCTGACCGAGCCAGGCAATGAAGTGGTGAAGCACGGGGTGACGATCATCGGCCGCTTGAATCTCCCGAGCCGTCTGGCGGTTCACGCGAGCCAAATGTACTCGCGCAACATGGAGAAGCTTCTTCTGCACCTGATGGACAAAGATGGTAGGCTCAAGATCAATCTCCAGGAGGAGATCACCCAAGGGTGCGTGATCACCCTGGGGGGAGAGGTGGTGCAGCCGAAGGTCAAGGAACTCCTGTCCCGGAAAGGAGAACCCCGTGCAAGCTGAGCTCCTATTCGGCTTCTACATCTTCATGCTGGCCGCATTTCTTGGATTGCAGGTTATCTCAAAGGTTCCGCCGCTGCTGCACACGCCCCTCATGTCTGCGACGAACGCGATCTCTGGCATTTCGCTGGTCGGCTCGCTGGTGGCGGCGGGAGCCCATTACAATCCGGTCAGCACGGCCCTGGGATTCATCGCGGTGACGGCTGCCACGATTAATGTGGTCGGCGGCTTCATGATTACGGATCGGATGCTGAAGATGTTCAAGAAGAAGGACGGGAAGAAATCGTGAGCGCCACGCTGATACAGCTCACCTACTTCGCCGCGTCCGCGCTGTTTATCCTGGGGTTGAAGGCCCTGGGTTCTCCGGAAACAGCCCGACGGGGCAATATCCTTGCCGCGGCGGGAATGTTTCTGGCCATCGTGGGGACGCTGGTTCACCAGGATATCGTCAGTTACGAATGGATTATCATCGGGATGATCATCGGATCGGCGATCGGGGGCGCGATGGCGGTTTTCATGCCGATGACGGCGATGCCGGAGCGGATTGCGCTCTCCCATGCATTCGGTGGATTGGCCGCGGCGTTTGTCGGGGTGTCCGAATATTACCGCCAGGGCGCAGAGATGGAACTCATCCACACTGTGCCTGTCGGGTTTGAGGTCATCTTCGGGGCCTTGACCTTTACGGGCAGCCTGAT
>JACPQW010000082.1 GCA_016190285.1 Candidatus Methylomirabilis oxygeniifera | reverse complement strand
ATGTTGCCTCGACGCTGGTTCAGCTTTATCACCTTCATCGGGAAACTCTTCCCAATCAGTTTATCGAGGTCACGGACAGGTCGCAGATCAACTTGAGAGCCCGGAAGAAAGGCCCTTACGCCAATATCTACTGTCAAGCCACCTTTCGTACGGCCAAGAATCATTCCCGAGATGACGTCACCCTTTTCATAAGCTCGCCGAATATCATCCCAGATCTTGGTTTTCTCCGCCTTCTCTCTCGAGAGGACAATGAGGCCGTCGCTATCCTCTTTCTGCTCCAAATAGACATCGACGACATCGCCGACCTTGACCGTGAGTTCTCCAGAGGGCGTCTGGAACTCCTTGATTGGTATAGCGCCTTCAGACTTGTAGCCGATATCGATCAGGACCATCTCGTTCCTGATCTCCAGCACAGTCCCCCTGACGATCTCCCCCTCGGTAATTTCCCGCAGACTCTGGGTATACAGATCAACCAGATCCTCGGCGTGCTCCTGCGCGGGAAGCTCACGATCCGACGCTTCCGTCGATGGGTTAACAGCCTCTTCCAACTTGTCCGTCTCAGACATCATACCCTTTAATTCCTCCTTTTAATGAGATCTCGCCTTCTTCACGTTCGCTCATTGAGCTCTCGCTTCTTCATCAGCGTTGCGTCTCCTGTTGCATACCCTCGATTATCTTCTCTCGATCGGGATCCGCTCTCCGACCGGATCTTCAGAGCCGCAATCTTTTCCATGATCGTCTGGCTGAACATCACGACCTGGTCTTGTTCTCTTTCTGCCTGTTTCTGTGCAAACAGACACGGGGCTCCAAATTTCACCGTAATTCGATATGGTCTAGGAAGCCATGCTCCTCTCGGAAACACCTTCCCTGTCCCTCGGTGAAACGTTGGTATCACTGGGGCGCCCGTTCGCGCCGCAATCAGTCCGATACCCGGCTTCGCAGGTCGCAGATCAACCCCGTCGCCACGCGTCCCTTCAGGAAAGATCGCGATGATCTCTCCCGCTTCCAGCAGCGACGTTGCCCGCTTAAAGGCCTGCACATCAGTTCGGTATCGATTGATGGGAATAGTGCCGAACTGTCGAAGCAGCCAACCAAACAACGGCATACGGAACAGCTCCTTCTTGGCCATGAAACGGACCGGCCGCTGAATCGCGATTCCGATGATAATCGGATCGATATAGCTCACGTGATTCGCCGCCAGGATCGCCGGTCCCGTACGGGGGATAAATTCCTGCCCCTCGACATGGAGACGGAACGCGAGCTTTGCGATAGCAAGGCACAGAAGGCGACTTATGGTAAAGAGGGAGCGAGTCATCGCCTTTTTGAGAGCAAGGCCTTGAAGGAAAGCAACTCTCATAATATCGGACTACCTCCCCGAAACGCAAGAAAAAATTCAGGGCACTCGCGTCAAGCCTTTTGCGGCGGCTACCTTCCGTCTAATCTCCTCTTCCATCGCGTCAACGACCTGAGCAATAGGCAGATCACTCGTATCGATTGTAATGGCCTCGTCGGCCCTTCGCAGCGGCGAGGTGTGTCGGCCCATATCTCTTGCATCTCGCAACTCGATCTCTTCCGTAAGTTCACTTATCTTGCGGGACGCTCCGGCAGCCTGCACCTCGAGGTAACGACGTTCCGCCCGCACCTCCAACCGAGCCGTCAGATAGAATTTCACATCAGCGTCCGGGAAGACAACCGTGCCGATATCGCGGCCGTCCATTACGATCCCTCCCTGTGCTGCCATGTGTCGCTGACGTGCGACCATCACCTCGCGAACGCTCGGGTAGATGGAGATTTTCGAGGTCGCCTGTTCTACCTCACGCTCTCTAATCTGTCGGCTGACATCCTGTCCATCGACAAGAATCCGTTCTCGATCGCCGTCAGGTTCGAGCGCAATGGAGGTCGCATCGGCCAACCGACGCACGGAACGTTCGTCGTCCAGATCAAGCCCTACCTGCAGTGCCTTCCAGGTGAGCGCGCGATACATGGCCCCGCTGTCGATATAACGATACCTCAGCCGCTTGGCCAGCAGCCGAGCTGCCGTACTTTTGCCTGCCCCTACGGGCCCATCAATGGCGATGATGAGGTCGCTCATCGTTTTTCTCAATCGGTCGTTCCTCCAGAAAATAGCGTTCAGCAATCAGCCGTCAGCAGTCAGTTTCAGACGAAACAGAAGAGTGTTAAGCAAAAACTGAAAAGCTGACCGATGAAAGCTTATGGCTCAACCGCAACAGCTGTTCCCGGTAGGGTGGCGTTCAACTGTTCCCAGAAATCCGGAAATGAGCTGCTGACACAGGATGGATCGGAGATGGTGGTACTCCCTTCTGCCGCCAAGCCGGTTACGGCCAACGCCATCGCCATTCGGTGATCTCCCCAACTGTCGCAGTCGCACCCCAATAGCGAAGTGCTTCCCTGAATCGTCAAACCGTCAGGATGTTGCGCAATCTGCACGCCGAATCGACGAAGTTCCTGAACAAGCGCAGCAAGCCGGTCCACCTCTTTGACCCGGAGTTCGGCTGCATTCCGTATAGTGGTGGGACCGGCGGCGAGCGCTGCGGCCACCGCAAATATGGGGATCTCGTCAAGCATCCTGGGGATCAAGTCCCCGGTTACCTCGGTCCCGTGTAGTGCTTGGCTCCTGACATGCAGGTCGGCAACCGGCTCACCGGAGACGATACGCCGTCGGCTGACCTCAATCATGGCGCCCATCGATTGCAATGCATCCAACAGCCCGGTTCGCGTCGGATTGATGCCCACCTCGCGCAACGTCAACTCCGACCTGGGGATTACGAGGGCCGCCACTAAAAAGAAGGCGGCCGCCGAAAAATCGCCGGGAATCGCCATCTGAAATGGGGAGATCTGCTTGATGCCATCGACTCGCAGACTCAAACCATGACGGTGGATCGGTATACCGATCGCCTCAAACATTCGCTCCGTATGATCGCGCGAAAGCGATGGCTCTGTCACTGTTGTTTCCCCATCAGCAAAGAGACCCGCGAGCAGGATCGCGGATTTGACCTGGGCGCTGGCAATCGGGCTGACATAGTCGATCGCCCTCAGATGCGTTCCCTTGATGGCGAGGGGAGGAAAATTACCCCCTTCACGACCCAGAATGGTCGCCCCCATCGACCTCAGCGGCACGGTAACCCTGGCCATCGGCCGTGCGCGTAGATACCGGTCGCCCGTCAGCACGGAAAAGAACGGCTGTGCCGCCAGTACCCCTGCCAGGAGCCTCATCGTCGTTCCGGAATTCCCGACATCCAGAACCTCCTGCGGTTCTTTCAGACCGTGCAACCCGCCTCCCCGAATCCGCAGTTGATCGTTCCCCAACTCTTCAATCGTGACACCCATGGTTCCGAACGCCTTGGCGGTATCACGACAGTCATGGCTTCGAAGCGCACCGGTGATCTCGGTGATCCCATCAGCCAGCGATCCCAGGATGATCGCCCGATGAGTGATCGACTTATCGCCTGGAAGGGTCAGTTCACCCTTCAGTGGACCGATAGGATCGACCCGCATGCGCCCTACACCGTTCGTGACCATGCAACCTCGATTCGTTCGACGAGCGCGCGGAGTATCTGTTCGCTGGCTCCCGATCCCGCCACAGGCAGCCACTCGATCTCGTCTTCGTGATGAAACCAGGTGAGTTGGCGTTTTGCATATCGCCGCGTATCGCGCTTGAGAGAGGCGACTGCTTCATCAAGGCGGAACTGTCCGTTCAAATATCCGATCATATGACGGTACCCGATGGCTCGCAGCGGCCTGAGTGTCTCGCAATAGCCCTGATCGAGCAGATTCTTGACCTCACGCAACAACCCTTGCGCCATCATCGCCTCTACCCTTGCCTCAATCCGTTGGTACAGTTCCTGACGATTCCACTCAAGGCCGAGTCTCAGCACAGGTCCGGGGACCGGTTCGTGGTTGCGGCGCCCCTCTGCTCTGAGCGTCGAGATGGGACGGCCACTGACGGCTGCCACTTCAAGCGCCCGCACGATCCGGAGCAGGTCGTTGGGATGGATCGCTGCCGCCGTCTCGGGATCGACGGCCTCGAGCCGCCGGTGCAGGGTTGCGCTACCCACCCGTTCGGCTTCTCGGTACAGTGTCTCTCTCAGTGGGATGATCTCCCCAGGTCCGTCAAACAGACCTCGGAAAAGCGAGCGGATGTAGAGACCGGTCCCACCCACCACGATCGGGAGACGTCCACGAGCGCGGATATCGGCGATGGCGGCGGAAGCCAGCCTCGCATAATCGATTGCCGTAAAGGGTTGGAAGGGCTCCCTCAGGTCCAGAAGGTGGTGCGGAACACGCCCTCGCTCCTCGGCGGTTGGCTTGGCTGTCCCGATGTCAAGACCGCGGTAGACCTGCATCGAGTCGGCTGCGACGATCTCGCCCCCTGCCCTCTCCGCTAGGGCCAAAGCCAGAGACGACTTTCCCGATGCGGTAGGACCCACCAGCACAATGAGCGGCACAGAACTCAAGAGAATGTTACCTCCTTCTTACCCCTAAAAGCCTTCAGCCTTCAGTCTATCTGCCTGTTACCCGGACAGCTTCAATGCCTCCAGGATCCGGAATGTGGCTTCAGCCTTATTGAGGAGGTAAAAGTGCAGGCCGGGGATACCCGCGTCAAGCAGTTCGCGGCATTGTCGGATGGCGTATCGCACGCCCACGTCTATCTGTCCACTGGGGTCATCCCGATACGCTTCCAGCTCAGTCAGGAACGATGCCGGTATCTTGGCTCCACACATCGATGTAATGCGTTGAATCTGGCTCACGTTGACCACCGGTAGGATGCCTGGAATCAGAGGCGCTGTAATGCCCGCCTCTGCGTACCGATCGCGAAAGTCAAAGAAATCGCGATTGTCATAAAAGAGTTGGGTGATGACGGCGTCGCCGCCCGCCTCCACCTTCCGCTTCAGATTTGCCAGATCAACCGCAGGACTTGGCGCCTCCTGATGCGTTTCGGGATAGCCGGCGACGGCAATGCTGAAGTGAGGGAACTCCTGCCGAATCAGGGCCACCAGCTCATTGGCATACGCCAACCCGCCCTCCGGCTTTTCGAACTCCGCCTGCCCTTTAGGCGGATCGCCGCGTAAGGCGACGATGTTCTCAACGCCCAGGTCGGTGGCCTCTTTCAGCCACTGCCGAATCCCCTCGACAGTCGATCCCACACAGGTCCGGTGAGCGGCTGTCGTGACGCCACAGACCTGACGGATTTTCACCGTCAGTTCCAGAGTTTGTTCCCGAGTCGAGCCTGCGGCGCCATAGGTGCATGACACGAAGGAGGGGCGAAACGCCATCAGCGCTTCGAGGGCGGAGAATAACTGAGCTTCCCCAGCCTCAGTCTTAGGGGGGAATATCTCAAAGGAGAGGCCAAATTGACCGTTAGCGTACACGTCGGTGATCTTCATTCGTCCTGGTATAGTACGCCTGATGCTTCCTTCAAAAGGAGCATTCAGCAATCAGCGCTCAGCCGTCAGTCCTCCAAAGGACGTGAAGCGTAAGGCGTTAGGGGGAGCCCCATGGCGCTGATAGCTGACCGCTGACGGCTGATAGCTTCTGTGGTGCGAAAAAAGCGAAGGCCCTCGCTTCCGTTCGCTCATCTGCGAGGGCCTATCGTATATATACGCATGCAGCTGTTGGCGTAGCCCTAAAGACGTCGGCTAGTACGTCTCCGGCTTTTTGATCCAGGCCATCATAGACCGGAGCTCGTTGCCTACCTTCTCGATCGGATGCTCCGCCTCCTGCTTGCGCATGGCCAGGAAGCTGGGTCGACCGGCCTGGTTTTCGAGGATCCATTCCCTGGCGAAGGCGCCTGTCTGGATCTCGTCAAGGATCTTCCGCATCTCGGCCTTTACGTGATCATTGACGATACGGGGACCGCGGCTGTAGTCTCCATATTCGGCGGTGTCACTGATCGAATAGCGCATGTACGCCAAGCCGCCCCGGTAGAAGAGGTCGACAATCAACTTCAGCTCATGCATACATTCAAAGTAGGCCAGCTCAGGCTGGTAGCCGGCATTGACCAACGTCTCAAACCCGGCCTTGACCAGGGCGGAGGCCCCTCCGCACAAGACAGCCTGTTCCCCGAACAGGTCGGTTTCAGTCTCCTCACGGAAGGTCGTTTCAAGTACACCGGCCCTTGTACATCCGATCCCTTTGGCGTAGGCCAAAGCCATGGCCTTCGCATTCCCGGACACGTCCTGATGAATAGCGTACAGCGCCGGAACGCCGCCTCCTTCCGTAAAGACCTGGCGTACAAGATGACCTGGCGCCTTGGGTGCGATCATCGATACGTCTACGGTGGGCGGCGGGAGGATCTGATGGAAGTGAATGTTAAAACCATGGGCGAACATTAAGGTCTTCCCTGGCGTGAGCGCCCTCTCGATCGACTCCTGATAGACCTGCTTGTGGGTTTGGTCTGGCAGCAGCATCATAATGACGTCGGCGCTGAAGGCGGCCTCCTCGCAGGTGGCGACCTTCAGCCCATCAGACTTGACCTTGTCCCACGATTTGCTTCCCTGGTAGAGGCCGACGATTACCTCGAGGCCGCTATCCTTGAAATTCAGCGCATGGGCATGGCCCTGGCTTCCATATCCCATGATGGCAATGGTCTTGCCTGTCAACAGATTGAGATCAGCATCCTGGTCGTAATACAGCTTAGCCATCTGTCCTCCATGTCCCTCACCCCTAGTCGGCGAGCCCAACCACCTTTCCCCGATCGGAGTCGCGGACAAGCTTGGTGTCCGGTTCCTTCCAGATCTCTTCGGCCTGTTTACCGAGGGTTTTGTTGCCTCTGGTCATCACCGTCATGCCCGTCCTTGCGAACTCCTGAATCCCGTACGGTCTGAGCAGTTCAACAAAGGCGTTCAACTTATCCTCGGCGCCGGTCAGCTCCAGCATGTACGAAAAGGGCGCGACATCCACCACCTTGGCCCGAAAGATATCGGCAATCCGGAGGATCTCAGCCTTTGCCTCCGGTTTGGCTTTCACCTTCGCAAGGACCAGCTCGCGCTCGACGAACTCCTCACCGGTCAGGTCAGTGACACGGATTACGTCAATCAGCCGATTCAACTGCTTGACCGCCTGCTCCACCACCGAGTCGTCCCCCCTCACCACGAGAGTCATCCGGGAGCTGGATGGATCCATGGTCTCCCCCACGGTGAGACTATCGATGTTGTACCCTTTTGCGGCAATAAGAGCCGCAACACGCGCGAGGACGCCCGCGTGGTTCTCCACGAGCAGGGTGATGATATGACGCGCCTTCGCCTCTTTCGGTGTCGCCTTGGCCCGTTCTCTCATCTCAGTCCCTGAAACAGCTTCTCCGGAATCGGATCACCGTAGTCGATAATGTCCTTAATCGCTCCACCGGGTGGAATCATGGGCAGGCAATTTTCTTCACGCTCCGTGACCATGTCCACAATAACCGGTCCTGGCGTGGCGAAGGCCTTCTCCAGCACGGGTCTGACCTCATCCGGATGCTTGGCGCGAAGACCAGTCACTCCATACGCCTCGGCGAGCTTCACAAAGTCCGGCTGAATCGTCAGGTCTACCTGAGAATATCGCCGATTGAAAAAGAGTTCCTGCCACTGCCGAACCATCCCAAGATAGCCGTTGTTGATAATCACCACCTTGACCGGCAGATTATTCTCAACACACGTGATCAGGTCCTGATTGGTCATTTGGAAGCTGCCGTCACCATCGATGCAGATCACTAAATCGCTCGGGAACGCCGCCTGGGCGCCCATGGCCGCGGGAAATCCGTAACCCATCGTTCCAAGGCCGCCTGAAGTCAGCCACCGGCGCGGCCTTCGACCCCGATAGCGTTGCGCTGCCCACATCTGGTGCTGGCCCACCCCCGTGGCGATGATCGGGTTCATGTCCTCACTGACCTCAAAGACCATATCGACGGCGTACTGCGGCTTGATGACGTCTTGCATCGGACCATACCGCAGCGGGTGTTTGGCCTTCCATTCCGCGATCTGCGCATACCACTCCGCAAAGTCGTTGGCCCAGTTGCGTTCCACCTGGCCAACGGCTTTGTTGAGCTCAGCCAGCACCTGCTTGACATCACCCACAATCGGAACATCCACATGCACCGTTTTTCTGATGGAGGTCGGATCGATGTCGATATGGATAATCTTGCATTGTTTGCCGAATTCGGACAGCCTCCCAGTCACCCGATCGCTAAATCGAGATCCGATGGCGATCATCAGGTCGCAATGTATCATCGCCATATTCGACCAGTAGGTTCCGTGCATGCCCACCATGCCGAGCCAGCGCGGATCGGATGTGTCGAAGGCGCCTAAACCCATCAACGTCAGCACAACCGGGATCTGGGTCATATCGACCAACTCGCGGAGCTCGTCGAACGCCTCAGAGTGAATGAGCCCGCCGCCACCGTATATCAGCGGCCGCTTGGCGATTCTCATCAATTCGACCGCTCGCTTGATCTGACCGACATGACCTTGCGTGGTTGGCTTGTAGCCGAGAATATTCAGCTCTTGCGGATGACCGCGTTACTCTGAGCGTCCCATAATCACGTTCTTTGGAAGGTCCACAAGCACCGGCCCGGGT
>JACPQW010000081.1 GCA_016190285.1 Candidatus Methylomirabilis oxygeniifera | reverse complement strand
GCGCTTGACCTGCTCGGCTTTGTCTGGGTGGTCGGTGCTCTTACCTTGATTCTCAGCGGTGTGATCACATGGACGACGATCGGGCTCTTGTATTGCCTGGCCATCTGGACGATCGGCCTGAACTGGATTCGTACTCTTGCTGCGCACCGGTTTATGAATGAGGGCGGCAACATGACGTACGAGGAGCAGGTTGAGGACTCCCTCACCATCGGGGGGCATTCCTTCCTGTCGTATCTTCTATTTCCGATCGGTTTGCGGTATCACACCCTGCATCACCTGTTCCCGTTAATGCCCTATCATTCGATGGGGGAGGCGCATCGCCGCCTGATGAATGGGCTACCCGAAGACTCGGTGTACAGAAAGACGATTGTCCCCGGTCTTGTGGCGGTGCTCCGCGACCTCCTGCGTAACGCGAGTCTGGCAGGAAAGGCCGGCCGCAATCCGATGCAGTGGTGGCGTCATGCAGAAGGAGCAAGGTTTGCCCAATAGTCGACAGGGCTGGACGCGGCTCACCTCTTTCATCGAACAGTATAGCGCGAGACCTATTACGCCGGGGATTCGTGCGCTGGCCGACGCGCTTCTGGAGCGTTACGGCGATGCCGCTGCCGCCGTTCTTGCGTATGGTTCCTGCTTTCGTAACCGGACGGATGAGGGGCTTGCCGATCTGTGCGTACTGGTCGACAGCTACCGGTCTCTCCCTGGAACCGTGTGGCAGCAGTGGCTATACCGGGTCCTGCCGCCCACTGTGTTTTATCTGGAGATCCCGCACAATGGTCGCCTGCTTCGGGCAAAATATATCGTGATCTCGTGTGAAGATTTCGAGCGAGGCGTCTCACCGCGCCGTTTTTATTCGTATCTCTGGGGACGATTTGCACAACCTACCGGGGTCCTCTATGTCCGGGACGAGTACGCGGCCCAGCGGGTCTATACGGCATTAGCCCAGGCTGTTGTCACATTTGTGGGTCGTGTCGTGCCGATTCTGCCGTCTACGTTCGATGCCCGCGACCTGTGGCAACAGGGGCTGCGCCTGAGCTATGGCACTGAACTGAGACCTGAGCGGACAGACGCCGTCGCGCGGTTGGTTGATCACTCTTTTGATTACTATGAGCAGGTCACTCGCATCGGAATGGAGTGTGTGCAGTTCGACGTGCGGCTGATGGAAGCAGATCGGACGGCCAGATATCAAGCGGCGATACCCGTCTCTATCCGTTTCATCGCCGGCCTTGCATGGCGAATCCGGAAAGTACACGGAAAAATACTGAACGTCTTGCGTCTACTGAAAGGACTATTCACGTTCAAGAGTGGCAGGGACTACATCCTGTGGAAGATCGAACGACATTCCGGCATGAGAGTAGACGTGCCGCCGTACTACGAGCGTTACCCATGGTTCGCAACGGCAATGATCCTCGGAAGGCTCTATAGGCGCGGGGCGTTCCGTTAGGGGATGATCGGTCAGCCATGAATCGCATACCGACTATCTTATCCAGCCTTTTACTCGCTTGCCTGCTCTTACTGCCATGGAACGTACAGGCCCAGGTTGAGGCGACCGAGGGGGCATGCAGCCGCGCTTCCACCGCCATCGACGTTCGAGTGCGCGGTGTCCGAAGCGACCGCGGCTATGTGACGTTGGTCCTGTATGGCGATAATCCCGCCGATTTCCTCGTCAAAGGCAAGAAAATCTTTAAGCGGCAGTTTGCCGCGAAGCGCGGAACCGTGGCGTTCTGCGTGATCGTCCCAAAGGCTGGCACCTATGCCGCCAGTGTGTACCACGATGAAAACGGCAACAAGAAATTTGACAGGAGCGTGATCGGCATACCAGTCGAAGGTGCCGGCTTCTCGAACAATCCCACACTACTGTTAGGCCCACCCAGTCATGCGCAAGCGGCATTCCAGGTCTCGAATGGCCCCAAGCGCGTAGAAATCCAATTGAATTATTCAATCGTCTCAGGACAACAAAGTCCTAATCTGCCATAGTCAAGGACCGATCGCCCCCGAAGCCAAAGGCCTTCTCTTCTCTTAAAGCCCGCTATACGTGCCCAATCAAACTGTTATCCTGTTACGCCTATTTGGTCGCATTGCTCTGCCGTTGGCCAGTATTTCTGGCCTTGATCCGGCCTACCGTACCACTGCACCGAACATGCGGCAGCTATTTCGTCAATATCGAATAGACGAATCCGGCAATAAGAAGGACGATCAATGCGATGAATGGGATGAACGTCAGCCAGTAGTCGCGAAGCTTGAGACGCATACGATCTCCAGATCTAAGTACTGTAGGCTGGGATCAGTGAAGCGAATCCCAGCAGTTCGTTTACTTCCATCGATACGCCGCCACGTCCGGTGATACCGCCAAGGTAATTGAGCCGAGTGTCGCGCCTCAACCCAGTCTACCTACTTACTACCATCCGGTGCGGCGGTCGAGGGTGCGGTACTGGATGGCCTCGGCCAGATGGTCGATCCGGATCGTCTCCTGGCCCTCAAGGTCGGCGATGGTCCGGGCCACCTTGAGAATTCGATCGTGCGCCCGCGCGGACAGCCCGAGCCGCTCGATGGCGGTTTCCAGGAGCGCCTGTCCATCGGGTCCGATCTGGCAGTGCCGGCGAAGCTGCTTCACGCCCATCTGGGCGTTACAGAAGGTCCGGGTTCGCCTGAACCGCTCCTGCTGGAGCGCCCTGGCCTCCTTCACTCGCTCTCGCACCTGCTCAGAGGGCTCTCCCTGGGAGTCGGTCGTAATTTCCCGATAACGCAGCGGCGGCACATCGAGGTGCAGGTCGATCCGGTCCAGCAGCGGGCCGGAGATCCGCGACCGGTACCGCTGAATCTGTGGGGGAGAGCAGGTGCACGGTCGCTGCGGGTCGGTGAAGTAGCCGCAGGGGCAGGGATTCATGGCGGCGGCCCGCATGAAGCGAGCCGGATACGTGACGGAGGTCGCCGCGCGCGCGATGGTCACCGTACCGTCCTCCAGCGGCTGGCGCAACACCTCCAGAACCGACCGCTTGAACTCCGGCAGTTCATCCAGGAAGAGAACCCCGTAGTGTGCCAGACTTACCTCGCCTGGGCGCGGGTTCGTGCCGCCGCCGATCAGCCCGGCATCCGAGATGGTGTGGTGAGGCGCCCGGCAGGGTCGCGTCGCGACCCGCGCCGCGCGGGACGGTAAAAGGCCGCAGAAGGAATGGATCTTCGTCTCCTCGATCGCTTCCTCCAGGGC
>JACPQW010000073.1 GCA_016190285.1 Candidatus Methylomirabilis oxygeniifera | reverse complement strand
GTGAGCCTGGAGGTCTCGCCCTACCTCGCCCACGATACGCAGGCCACGATGGATGAGGTGCGAAGGCTGTGGCGGATGGTTGGACGCCCAAATGTGATGATCAAGGTCCCTGGCACACCTGAAGGTATCCCTGCCATCACGGCGCTCATCGGCGAGGGGATCAACATCAATGTGACCCTACTCTTCTCCCAGCAGGTCTACGAGCGGGTCGCCGACGCCTACATTGCTGGGCTGGAAGCGCTCGTCGCACGGGGCGGCGATCCGGACGCCGTCTCGAGCGTCGCGAGCTTCTTTATCAGCCGCATCGACACGGCCATAGACGCCATTCTCACGACTCGGCTGAAGACCGCCACGCCGGCGAGTGAACAGGCCATGCTTAAAAGCCTGCTGGGCAAGGTGGCCATCGCGAACGGCAAGCTGACCTACCAGCGGTACAAGGCGATCTTCAGCAGCGAGCGATGGCAGGCGCTGGCGGGACGGGGCGCGCACACGCAGCGCGTATTGTGGGCCAGCACGAGCACCAAGAACCCGACCTACCGCGACGTGATCTATGTGGAGGAGTTGATCGGCCCTGACACGGTGAACACGATGCCAGCCTCGACCGTAGAGGCATTCCGCGATCACGGACGCCCACGTCGTAGCCTTGAAGAGGATGTCGAGGGCGCGCACAACATTATGCAGACG
Source organism: Candidatus Methylomirabilis oxygeniifera (assembly GCA_016190285.1). Lineage (GTDB taxonomy): Bacteria > Methylomirabilota > Methylomirabilia > Methylomirabilales > Methylomirabilaceae > Methylomirabilis > Methylomirabilis oxyfera_D. Next base: position 19,574 of record JACPQW010000073.1, on the reverse strand, counting down.
CTCGAACAGGTAGGGATCTCGATGTCGGAGATCACCGCCAGGTTGCTGGACGACGGCGTACGGTTATTTGCCGAGGCGTTTGACAAGCTGTTGCGGGCGGTGGACACGCGGTGTCAATCAGTCGTGGGCGTCATGGTTGATCGCCAGACCTACGCGCTGCCCGACGGTCTCGCCGCCGATGTGAGGGCGTCGCTCGAAGCGTGGCGTGTAGGCGGTAAGGTACGACGATTGTGGGCGCGCGACGCCGCCCTCTGGACGGGAACGGATGAAGGGGGGTGGCTGGGCTGGCTGGGGATCACCGAGGACCAGCAGGCGAGCGGGACCCACCTGCAAGCCATCGCTGAAGAGGCGAGGTCCGCGGGGTTCTCGCATGCGCTGCTCCTGGGGATGGGAGGCTCAAGCCTTTGCCCAGAGGTGGTGGCCAGGGCGTTCGGCAAGCAGGACGGCTACCCTGAGCTTCACGTGCTGGACTCGACCGATCCTGCGCAGATCAGGGCCTTCGAAGCGCGAGTAGACCTGGCCCACACGATCTTCATCGTATCCAGCAAGTCAGGCACTACCCTGGAGCCGAACATCTTCACACAGTATTTCTTTGAGCGCGTAGGGCAGGTCATCGGCTCTGACAAGGCAGGAAACCGGTTCATTGCCATTACCGACCCCGGCTCGACGTTGCAGCATCGTGCTGAGCGCCTTCGCTTTCGTCACATCTTCTATGGTCTCTCAAGCATCGGTGGCCGATACTCGGCCCTCTCCGATTTCGGCCTGGTGCCGGCGGCGATCATGGGCGTGGACGTGCTGAAGCTGCTGGACCGCGCCGAGGAAATGGCGCACGCCTGCGCCTCGTGCGTCCCGGTCGAGGAGAACCCCGGCGTCGTCCTGGGCACCATCCTTGGCGTCCTCGCCCGTAGTGGCCGCGACAAAGTCACCATCATCACCTCACCAGGTATTCGGCGCTTCGGCGCATGGCTGGAGCAACTGCTTGCCGAGTCGACCGGGAAAGCGGGGAAGGGGCTGATCCCCGTCGATCGCGAGTCGCTGGGTCCTCCCGAGGTCTACGGCGCCGATCGCCTGTTCGTCTACCTCAGAATGGCATCCGCCCCGGACCCTTCGCAGGATGCAGCGCTGGATGCCCTCGAACGGGCCGGTCAGCCTGTGGTCCGGATTGCGCTGGCCGATCCCTACGACCTGGGTCAGGAGTTCTTCCGGTGGGAGATGGCTACCGCCGTCGCCGGGTCGATCATCGGCATCAACCCCTTCAATCAGCCTGACGTGGAAGCGAGCAAGGTGGCGACACGACAATTGACGGCGGAATACGAGAAGACAGGGTCGCTGCCGCCGAAGACCCCGATCTTTGAGGATCGCGGTATCGCGCTATTCAGTGACGAGCGCACCGCCCGGGCGCTGCAACAGGCCACAGAAGCCGATCGGTCGCTCGTCGGGTATCTCAAGGCGCACCTGAACCGACTCGAGCCGGGCGACTACTTCGCCCTTCTGGCCTATATCGAGATGAACGAAGCCCATGAACGCGCGCTTCAACTGCTGCGTCACGCCGTCCGCGACAATAAGCGTGTGGCGACCTGCGTGGGTTTTGGGCCCCGCTACCTGCACTCGACCGGCCAGGCATACAAGGGCGGACCGAACACCGGCGTCTTTCTGCAGATCACCTGCGACGATGCCTTCGATCTGCCCGTCCCCGGACACCGGTACAGCTTTGGCGTGGTCAAGGCGGCTCAGGCGCGCGGCGACTTCCAGGTCTTGGCGGAGCGAGGTCGCCGGGTGTTACGGGTGCATCTGGGTAGAGATGTTGGGGCCGGCTTAGCAACATTGCACGCGGCACTGCAACACGCATTACGCTGACCGCTGATGGCTGACCGCTTCTTTTTGTGAGAGGAGCACACACGATGCAACTCGGGATGATCGGTCTGGGTAGGATGGGCGCGAACATGGTTCGCCGCCTGTTGCGCGGCGGGCATCAGTGCGTCGTGTTCGACGCGAATCCCGACCGCGTGAAGGCATTAGCGCAGGAGGGTGCGACGGCTGCTATGTCGCTGGACGAGTTCGTGCGCGCCCTTACCACGCCGCGGGCAGCGTGGGTGATGGTACCGGCAGGCGAGGCGACGGAGCAGACCGTCATGGCGCTCTCGCAGCAGATGGACGCGGACGATATCATCATTGACGGCGGCAACTCCTACTACAAAGATGATGTGCGCCGCGCGAAGGCGCTCCAGGCGAGAGGCGTCCGGTACGTGGATGTAGGCACCAGCGGCGGGATTTGGGGACTGGAGCGGGGCTACTGCCTGATGATCGGCGGGGAAGCGCAAGCTGTCACACGTCTGGAGCCGATCTTCAAGACGCTCGCGCCCGGACCGGGCGACATCCCGCCTGCCTGTGCGGTGCACGCAGACAGGCGCACCCCCGGCCATGAGAAGTTAGGCGGCACGGCGCAGGAGGGTTACCTGCACTGCGGCCCTGCCGGCGCCGGCCATTTCGTCAAGATGGTCCACAACGGCATTGAGTACGGCCTGATGCAGGCCTACGCGGAGGGCTTCGACATCCTGCGCAATGCGGTCTCAAAAGACCTCCCTGAGGAGCACCGCTATGACTTCAACGTGACTGACATTGCGGAGGTATGGCGGCGCGGCAGCGTCGTGTCATCGTGGCTGCTCGACCTGACGGCGATGGCGCTCGCGGAAGACCCGACGCTCTCCAACTACACCGGCATTGTCCAGGATTCCGGTGAGGGACGCTGGACGATCATGGCGGCCATTGAAGAGGCCGTGCCCGCCGATGTGCTCTCGGCGTCGCTGTACGCGCGCTTCCGGTCCCGGCAGGCGCACACGTTTGCCGAGAAGCTGTTGTCGGCGATGCGACAGCAGTTTGGCGGGCACACCGAGCGTCCTTCCGGAGGATAGGATCAATGGCGCCCACGCAGATCCTGACCGAGGCGATCACTCAACCCTCCCGCTACCAGGTGCCGGAAGGGTGCGCGCTGGTCATCTTCGGCGCCTCCGGCGACCTGACCAGGCGCAAGCTCCTGCCTGCCCTGTACGCGCTGGCGCACGACGGTCTGCTTCCTGACCGGTTTGCGGTAATCGGGTTCGCGAGACGAGAGAAGGACCACGAGGCGTTCCGCAACGAGATGCGCGGGGCGGTCGAGCAGTGTTCTCGTTTGCAGCCGCTCAATGCTGAGGTGTGGGACCGCCTGGCGCGTGGTTTCTACTATGTCGCGGCCTCATTCGAGGACCCTGCCGGGTACGAGCGGCTCCGCGCCCTTCTCGCTGATATGGATCGCCAACACGGGACCGGCGGCAATCGGCTCTACTACCTGGCCACGCCCCCCGCGGCCTACGCTGAAGTTGTGGCCCGCTTAGGGGCCGCCGGACTGGTGAGTAAGAAGTGGGACGGTCCGCACGATACTGGTCCTGCGCCGGAGGGTCAAGGGTGTTGCCGGATCATCGTCGAAAAGCCGTTCGGGCGGGATCTAGCCACGGCTCTGGCCCTGAATGCCGAAATCCATCAGGTCTTCCGCGAGCGGCAGGTCTACCGCATCGATCATTACCTGGGCAAGGAAACCGTCCAGAACATCCTGACCTTCCGCTTCGGCAACAGCATCTTTGAGCCGTTGTGGAACCGGCGGTATGTCGACCACGTCCAGCTCCTGGTCGCGGAGGACCTTGGCGTAGAGGGCCGAGGCGGCTACTACGACGGCGCAGGCGCCATGCGGGACATGGTGCAAAACCACATGCTGCAGCTCCTGTCGCTGGTGGCTATGGAGCCGCCGGCCACATTCGAGCCGGACGCGGTCCGCGACGAGAAGGTCAAGGTCTTGCGGGCGATCCGTCCCGTCCCGGCAGAGCGCGCCGACGACACAACCGTCCGGGCGCAGTATATCAGCGGCCAGCTTCACGGGAAGAAGATCGCAGCCTATGCCGACGAGCCCCAGGTCGCGGCGGAGACGGCGATGGAGACCTTCGTGGCGCTGCGCCTGGAGATCGACAACTGGCGCTGGGCGGGGGTGCCGTTTTACTTGCGGACCGGCAAGGCGCTCCCGAAGCAGGTCACCGAGGTCACCATCCAGTACCGCCAACCGCCGCTGCTGCTGTTTCAGCACGCGGGCCACCTCGGCCACGAGGCGCAAGACGCCATCCAGCCGAACCGCTTGATGCTCAGGATCCAGCCAGACGAGGGGATCTCACTGCGGGTGGGGCTCAAGCCACCGGGGCCGCGAATCAGCCTGGTGCCGGCCCGACTGGGTTTCTCCTACCGGGAGGCGTTCGGGGTCGATCCCGAAGAGGCCTACGAGCGGCTGCTGCTGGACTGCATGCTTGGGGATTCGACGCTGTTCATTCGGCGTGATGAGGTCGAGTCCGCATGGGCGCTGGTGACGCCGGTGGTCGAAGCCTGGGCTGCCGCCGGCCGCACCGGCCTGGCGTACTACCCCGCCGGTAGCTGGGGCCCAAAAGAGGCCGACCGCTTCATCGAGGCCGACGGCCGTGAGTGGGTTAATCCATAATCGCTCCGAACGCGGTCTGTGGAGATGACCGAAGCAATACACCATGCGCCAGCGGCGCGCCCATGGGCATGAAAGTCTACGAGGCGAGGCATTCAATCCTCGCCCGCGTCATTGCGAGCGACCAACGGGAGCGTGGCAATCTCATCGTTCTCCCCAGCGGCCACGTACCCCACAAATACTGTGAGATTGCTTCGGTCGCTCCGCTTCCTCGCAATGACCGCTGAGGAAGACTTTCTAACCAATGACGCATGAAGGAGATTTTCGGGGCAATGGAGAGCAGGAGGACCCTGGGGCGCGAGATCGACCTGCTGGTGGTGGCCGATCAGGCCGCCCTCGCGCAGGAGGCCGCGAAGCGGGTCGTCGCAATCGCCGAGGAGGCGGTAGCCCGCTGTAACCGCTTCACCGTTGCCCTGTCAGGCGGCTCGACCCCGAAGCGCCTCTACTCGCTCCTGGCGGCCGAGCCATACTGCACTCGCCTGCCGTGGCGGGGGACTCACCTCTTCTGGGGAGACGAGCGGGCGGTGTCGCCGGACCACCCGGACTCAAACTTCGGTATGGCCAGGGCTGCTCTGCTCAGCCGCGTTCCGATACCCGCGAACCAGGTGCACCGGATGCGGGCCGAGCGGGCAGACCTGGATGAGGCGGCCGGCGAGTACCAGGCCGAGATCGCCAGGATGTTCGCCGCGCAGCCACCCGATGAGCCGCCTGCGTTCGACCTTATTCTTCTGGGGTTGGGACCTGACGGGCACACCGCCTCGCTGTTCCCGTACACTCGGGCGCTTCGAGAAACCAGGTGGTGGGTGGCATCCAACTACATCCCCGAACTGAAGGCGAATCGCCTGACGCTCACTCCACCAATCCTCAACCGGGCCGCCACGATCCTGTTTCTCGTATCGGGAGCTGACAAGGCCGCTGCGCTCCAGGCGGTTCTCGAAGGGCCGCCGGACCCCGAGCGATTGCCGGCCCAACTCATCCGGCCGGTAGCAGGCCGGCTGGCATGGTTGGTCGACCAGGCCGCCGCCAGTCGGCTCGGCGAGAAAGTCCCATGATCCTGGCAGGCGACATCGGCGGAACGAAGACCGTGATCGGCCTGTTTGAAGAGGCCGGTAACCGGCTGCACGCGATCCGCGAAGACACATTCCCCAGCCGGAATTACAGCGCGTTCGAGGAGATCCTTAACCAATTCCTGGGGCCTGGGTCCCGCCCACCGCTCCGCACGGCCTGCTTCGGGGTGGCCGGACCGGTGATCGAAGGAAAGAGCAAAGCGACAAACCTTTCGTGGGAGTTGGATGAACGCAGACTGGCGGAAGCCCTTCGCGTTCCCCAAGTGAAGCTCCTAAACGATCTGGAAGCAGCAGCCTACGGGATGCTCCACCTCGAACCGACCGATCTGTGTGTGCTCCAGCCGGGCCTGCCGCGCAAGGGCAACATCGCCGTCATCGCAGCCGGGACAGGTCTGGGGGAGGCGATCCTCTGCTGGGATGGGACGCGGTATCACCCCATGGCCACTGAGGGAGGACACACTGATTTCGGCCCACGAAGCGACCGTGAGGTCGAACTGTCGCGCTATCTGCAACGGGAGTATGGCCACGTCAGCTACGAGCGCGTGCTATCCGGACCGGGGCTCTTCAATATCTATCGGTTCCTGCGGGACAGCGGCATAGCCCCCGAGCCGGAGTGGCTGCGGACGCGGATCGCGGAGGAGGACCCAGGGGCTGTCATCTCAGAGATCGGGCTCACAGGCAACGACCCGCTCTGTACGAAAGCGCTCGATCTGTTCGTCTCTGTGTACGGAGCAGAAGCGGGGAATCTGGCCCTGAAGGCATTCGCCATCGGTGGGGTGTACATCGGGGGAGGGATCGCACCAAAGATCTTACCCAAGCTCCAAGACGGAACGTTCACCCGCGCCTTCGTCGACAAGGGACGCTTCGCCGACCTGCTCCGGTCGATCGAGGTGAAGGTCGCGCTCAATCCCCGCGCAGCCCTGATCGGCGCCGCGCACTATGGTCTCATGCTGACAGACAGGCGCTCGTCACCGCGTGAACGTGGTTGACACGCGACAGGGGGTCCGATACGCTTGCCGCATGCGACAATATGCGATCGCGGTGATGGCCAAGGCGCCGCAACCGGGCCAGGTCAAGACGCGCCTCGTCCCGCCGTTAAGCTATGAGCGCTCGGCGGAGCTGTATCGGTGCCTTTTACTGGATAAGCTGCAGCAGGTAGCCGAGATCCCCGGCATCGATCCGTACCTGGCCTACACACCCGTCGAGGCAAGGCCGTCGATGCTCGCCGTGTTGCCGGAACGTTTTACGCTGATTCCGCAGGCGGGTTCAACCCTCGGAGACCGGCTCCACCGACTCTCAGCGATCCTGCTGGAACGAGGCCATCCGGCGACTCTCCTCATCGACAGCGACAGCCCGACCCTGCCCACGCCCCACCTGTTGGATGCCATCGCGCGACTTCAGAGCGGGACGACAGACCTCGTACTCGGCCCGGCGGAGGACGGAGGCTATTACCTCATCGGTCTCAAGCGCCCCTGCCGCGCGCTCTTCGATAACATCCCCTGGAGCGGCCCCACAGTCCTGACCGACACACTCCGGCGCGCTGCGATGCAACAGTTGCAGGTTGCGATGCTCCCGTCCTGGTTCGACGTCGATACGCCGGAAGACCTGGCGAGGCTTCGGCGCGATCTGGCAACCGCCGGAACCACCGTGGCTCCCCATACGCGGCGATTCTTGCTCAACGAACAGGAAGGCTGAGAAGAGCGGCAGGCTGCTCGTGATGAGGTGCAGGTTACGAAAGCTGCATCAGGACCAGGTCGGCCGCCTCCGATAGGTCGCGCGCCTTTGGGCAGTCCACCTGATCCCACAGACCGGCCGGATCGAGCAGGATCGCGCGCATCCCCGCCGCTCTCGGTCCTGCGACATCGATGGAGTACAGGTCGCCGATGTACAGCGCCTCGTCGGAACCGATCCCGATCCGATCCAGCGCGATCTGAAAGATCCTGGGATCAGGCTTTTCTACCCCGACAAGCCGCGAGTCCAGTACGAAATGAAAGTAAGGGCGCAGTCCGCTTTCCGTCACAAGCCTCTCGACCCACCCGTTCGAATTCGAGATCATGCCCAGCGTGAGCCCGCAATCGTGCAACGTCTGAAGTACAGCAGAGGCCTGAGGATTCGGTTGATTCCAGAGATTATGCGCTCGATGGTACTCGGCAAGCCGCTGTAGCGCCTGCTCAGCAGCCACTCCCCACGGCACGCCGATGCCCTCACAGACAAAGCGCATGTACGTCTGGAAGATCTGCGGCGCTTCGGTGGAGTTGCGCCGAGCCAGAATCTGATCCAGACGCACCCTGGCGCGATACTCCGCCTCACGCACCGCCGTCTCTTCGACGTCGAACCCCTCAGCCGCCAGGGCCTCGGTCACGACGCCATAGTTGATGAGCATGACGGTGTTGCCGGCATCGAATATGACAGCCTTCAGCGCCATCATCTCTCCCCTGGATGGAAGTCCGCTCTCGCCTTCCCCATGAGTGGAGCACGCTATAACCCGGCGGCTCGATCGAGATCGATCTCTCGCAGACCGGGGACGATCTCACGAGGCGTGTACCGCGCCACCTCTCGCATCTGCCGGACAACCCTGGTAATCGTCTCGACAGCCGTCTCGATGTTCGCGACCGCCTTGGCTTTAGCCTCTGCCGTCACCCCGTTGCCGGTCAGCTGCTCTACGCTCAAACTGATAATGTTCAGAGGATTCAGAATCGTGTCGCTCGCGGTCACCGCCAGCTCTCGGATGGCCGCGACCTGGAACGCCTCTCGGGCCTGGGCGCGCAGCTTTCGGACCTCCAGCGCCCGGGCAACCGCCGCCTCCAGCACGGTGAGGTCCTGGAGCGGCTTGAGCAGATAATCAAAGGCCGCCCCCCGTCGCATCGCGGCAATGACGTTATCGAGCGACCCGTGTCCGGTCAGTACGATAACCGGAAGACCGGGGTCCATACTTCGAAGCTTCTCCAGCAGTTCCAGACCGTTCATGCGAGGCATGGCCATATCGGTGATCACAACAGCCGGAATCTCCACCTTCACCAGCGCCGTAGCCGCCTCGCCATCCTCGGCCTCCCGCACAGTATACCCCAACCGCTGGAGATGGCGCGAAAGCAATCTGCGAATCTCGGGCTCGTCATCGACCAGCAGAATACCTGCGCCCGTCATATCCGTTCACCTGTCGTATCATCCGGGCCGGCCTGGGGCAAGATCATTGTAAATCGGGCACCCCTTCCATCGGCCACCGGGCTCTCCATCATCAACGCCCCCCCGTGCGCCTCGATAATACCATGACAGATGCTCAGACCGAGACCCGTTCCCTTACCGACCTCTTTCGTCGTAAAGAAGGGATCAAAGATCCTGGTCCGGATCTCTTCCGGGATGCCGGGGCCGGTATCGGTCACACTCAGCGCCACCCGACCGCCGGACACGACGTCGGTCCGGGTGGTAATCACCCCCATCACGGTCGACTCCATAGCGTCCCGGGCATTGGTGATCAGGTTCAGGAGCACCTGTTCGATCTGTAACGGATCGATCCGGACCGTCGGCAGCGCGGAGTGAAGCTCCCGCGTAATGACGATGTTTCCGCTCTTCAGTTGTTGTCCAAGGAAAATCAGCGCAATCTCCACAACCCGGTTCAGATCTGCGATCTCTCGCTTGCCCTTGGACTCGCGCGAGAAGTCGCGAAGGTGGTTGATAATGGCCGTCATCCGGGTCGTCTGCGCCTCAATCCGCCGCAGGTCATCACGGATCTCCTCGGAGGCCACCCGCTCGTCGGTCAGCAGCTCCTGGGCGTAGCCCCGGATAATCATCAGGGGCTGGTTCAATTCGTGGGCCACGCCGGCCGCCAGCGTCCCTACGGCCGCCAGCTTCCCAGACTGGATAAGCTGAGCCTGCGTCTCCCGAAGCGTCTCGGTTCGCTCCTCCACCTTTCGTTCCATCTCGCCATGCAGCCGGGAGTTTTCGATGGCGATGGTCAACTGCTCCCCAAGCGGAATGAGCAGTTCAAGATCGCCCTCGGTGTAGCGACCGGGCGCGACATCGTCCAGAAAGAGGACACCGATGACCTGTCCTGTTGCGATCAATGGCAGACGGACGGTAGAGCGGACCCCCTCTTTCAGCAGGGCCCCATCTTCGACAAACCGTCGCGCCGTCGCAAGATCCCGTTCAAAATAAGGACGCCGGTTGGCCATAACCCACTCGACACCGGTTCCCTTCCCGTTCGACCACACCATCCCGATCGGCACGTCGTCCAGTCGATTGCCGGCAAGTTGAAAGAGCTTAAATCGCGCGCCTGACTTCTCAGCAATCACAATCCCCATCCGCGCGTACGGGATGAACCGTTTCAACTCCTCGGCGAAGGTCTCATACACTGCGCCGATATCAAGGGAGGCGCCGATGATCTTGGTCAGGCGATTGACGGCCGCAATCCGTTCGGCGCGCTGGTGCGCTGCGCCGTAGAGCGCGGCATTCTCGATGGCCGATCGTTCCAGCCGCTGCGCCATCTCGTTAAAGGCCTGAGCCGCCTCTCCAAGCTCCCCTCCACTGGTCGTCTCCACCCGTTGAGACAGGTCACCCTCAGTCAGCCGACGACTCCCCTGCGCGATGGCTCGGATGGGCCGGCTCAGCCAGTGTGCCAACGGGACGCTGATGGCGACGGCCCCCAACGCGCTGACAGTCAGCGTGACGAACGTAACAAATACCACCTGTTGGCCCACATCGGAGACGTGTCGCATCGCGTCATCGATGTTATGCACGTGAATGTCCATGAGATGATGCAGCGCCGCGGCTGCGCGATCGTGCAACTGAGCCGGCGCGCTCACCCCGACGAGCGCATCATGATGTGGCCGGGATGGCGCGAGCGCCGCCGTCTTCCGTCCCAGCGCTTCTATACGAGGCACCAGGCCTCCCAGCGCTTCGACCCATTGTCGTTCCTCGGCGACCTGAAATGGCGCGGCGCTCAGTATCCTGAAGAGCTCATGAAGACGCGCCAGGTGAAAGTTGACCCGCCGCCGCTCCTGTCGACCTTTACCGGTTCGATAGTCTTCTGTTGCCAGCATCAGATCATCGAGGGCTGTCATCACATCGGATGTCTGCTTGAGACGGACAGTTGCCTCTTCCTGGATCCGTATATAGGAATGCATGATGACGCCGAAATGCAGCCCGGCAATGCTGACGAACCCCACAAAGGGAGCCAGAACCAGGATAAAGGCGAGCAGCAGCCGCGTGCCGATGCTCCAGTTCTTGATAGACAACATACGTACTTACATCCGGGATTATGAATCTGTGGTCATAGAGCGCTGGTACCTATATCCTCAGGGCGCGCCTGCTTCCGATCCGGACAGCTCTCCGCGCTCGACCAGCTCGATGAACGGGAGCACTACCCCCGGGTCGCGCCAGCCTCGCGCCGTCTCATCTCGGAGGGTATTGCACGCCGTGTCAGTCGGGAGGGCGGACTTGTACGGACGGGCCGTTCTCATCGCATCATAGATATCCACAGTCTGCAAAATACGCGCCGTAATTGGAATCGCCTCGCCCTTCAGGCCGTCCGGGTAGCCGCTTCCATCCCACCGCTCGTGGTGATGGCGAATGATCGGCAGAACCCGCTGTAGCGATCGCATCGACACGCAGATCCGCTCGCCGATCACCGGGTGCTCGCGCATAATCACCCACTCTGCCTCGCTGAGACCGCCTGGTTTCAGGAGAATCGCATCCGGGATGCCGATCTTCCCCAGGTCGTGCAAAAATCCGCCTCTATCCAAGGCCGTCAGCTCCTCCGGTGGCAGACCCAGCCGCTTCCCCAAGGCGACCGAATAGGCTGCCAACTGCTCGCAGTGGCCCTGGGTGTACGGGTCCCTCGCCTCGACGGTCCGGCCCAGCGCGAGCAGCATAGTTTCGGCGTGCTCCAACTCGTCGGTAAAGGTCTTGAGCCGGAGCAGTGAGCGGATGCGGGCCTTCAGCTCCGTCCGGCTGAATGGCTTCGTAATGAAGTCGTCAGCCCCAGCTTCGATTCCTCGAATCCGGGCTTCTTCCGCCCCAAGGGCTGTGAGCAGCACGATGGGTACCAAGCGGGTGGCCACCTCCTCTTTCAGACGTCGGCAGACTGCATAGCCATCCAGCTTCGGCATCATGACATCCAGTAGAATCAGGTCCGGAGGGGAGTCGGCCACTTGGGCCAGGGCTTCCAGACCGTCAGCGGCCGAGACAACCTCATATCCCTCGGCCTCCATCAGGGCCGTCAGCAGCTCAATGTTCTGTGCATTATCGTCAACAACAAGCAGCCGTGACGGCTTTGAAGAGATCTCGCGGATTTGCATGGCGGTATCTCACTCCTGCGAGTGTTCAGTGCTATTTTGTACGTTCTGAGGATCATACCTGACGGCTGTCAAAAGATCAAGCGCCAACCCCTGTGCGCCGTCTTCTCCGAGCACACGTGTCGTATATGCTGTACCCCTTGAAGCCGTCGGCGTGAACGTCTATTGGAGAGCGTGGTGGTCGGCAGGGGTCATGGGAAGCCGGACCGTGAAGGTGCTGCCCTGTCCTTCACCGTCCGAGGCGGCAGCGATCTCCCCCCCGTGCAGCTCGACGAGTCGCTTTGTCAGGGCGAGGCCAAGCCCGGTTCTCTTCGTCCGCCGGGCGATCGCCGCATCAAGGCGGGTAAACTCCTGGAAGAGCCTTGGCAGGTCGTCCGACTTAATCCCGATCCCGGTATCGGCGACGGCGATTTCCAGGAAATCGCAAGGGTGTAGGGTGTCGGGTGTAGGAGTTCTACGTCCTGGCTTGCTGCCGCCTGCCTCCTGCGTCCTGCTTTCTGCTTCCTGGCGCGCGGCGCGGCGCGCAGTGACCGTGATCCGCCCGCCTTCCAGCGTAAACTTGACAGCGTTGGAGAGGAGGTTCAACAGGATCTGCTTGAAGCGGACGGGATCGGCGATGATCGTGGACGGCGCCTCATCCGTCTGAGGCGTCAACTCAAGCTGTTTGAGGTCGGCCTGTGGCTGGATTTCCGCCAAGGCGGCGCATATGGCCTCCCGACACCCGAAGGGCTCGGGACGCAAGTCGATCTTGCCGGCCTCCACCTTTGAGAGGTCCAGCAGGTCATTGGTCAGCGACAACAGGTGCTCCCCGCTGGTCAGGATATTCTGCACAAACCGGGCCTGCTTCTCGGTCAAGGGGCCGAAGGCCTGGTCCCTGAGGATGTCGGAAAAGCCGATGATCGAGTTGAGCGGCGTCCGGAATTCATGCGACATGTTGGCCAGAAACTCCGACTTGTGTCGGGATGCAATCTCAAGCCGTTGATTCGCTGACGCTAGTTCCTGAATGCGTTCCTGGACCCGATCCTCCAATGCCAGGTTCAGCGCGCGAATTTCCATCTCAGCGCGCTTGCGCTCCGTGATATCGCGGATAGCAGCTAAGACGATGAGGCCCACACCGTCTTGACGGTAGCTGAGACTGATGTCAACTGGAAACTCATTCCCATCCTTGCGTAGCCCGTACAACTCCAAATTACACCCCATTGGGCGGACGCGAGGAAACGCGCAGAAGCCTGCGCGCTGTTCTACATGGCAAGCGCGGAAGCGCTCGGGCAGCAGCATCTCGATCGATGCGCCCAGCAACTCCTCTCTCGTATGGCCGAACAATCCCTCCATTTGTGAATTTACGAAGACAATCGTACCACCCCTGTCCGTTACCACCATCGCGTCCGGCACAAGCTCCAGTAGCCTCAGCATCATGCCCCCTTACCCGTTTGGTTGCCTGAGCCCTTTTCGGGAGGCGCACCGCATGAGCAGTCGACGCGCTTCAGCGCCTTTCACGCCCACACGTTGCTGGCCTCAGTCGCCAATGGGATGAACAGGCCGCCAAACACCTACGCCGCCACACGCACGAGCGCGCTGAAAAACGTCGCCGTCTGCTTCGACCAGGTCAAGGTCAGCATACCGACTGTACTGCTTCAGGATGTTGGAGTAGAATACGCTGAAATAAGAATAACTGCGGTATATGAGATCGATGCAGTATTCGCGGTACAAGGCCCGGATGTTCGCCCACACCAACCGGCCTTGCAGGAGAGAAGCTGGTCGATACACGCTTTCTCGATCCACGTGTAGTCGCTCCGTACAAGCAGAATGAACCGCTGTTGACTTATATTATCGATATTAATATGTATTTATCCATTATTCATTATGATATGTCAATATATTTCTCATTATGGTAGCTGTAGAACATATAAATGTAATGCATATCGTATTGATCAGAGATACACATAGACGAGTCGAGATGCGACACGATAGAACAGATTACAGGAGCACTCCTTAGAGGCGGTCTTCCGAACCCATAATCAGGACGCGGTAGCCCAGCGACGCCAGCCGCTCCGCCGCTGCCTTGGCCTCGGCATGGGCGGCGAACTGCCCGACCCGGATCCGGTAGTAGACCTCGCCATCGATCAGGGCCTTCACCAGGTACACACCTGAGACCTTCTGTTCCAGTTCCGCCTTCAGCGCGAGGGCGTTCGACTCTGCGACAAATGAGGCTACCTGCACCGAATAGCGAGCCGGGCCTGGCGCCTGCGGCGGTGCCTGAGTGAGCCGAATCCTGACCGGCGCCACACCGGGTCCCACCACCCCGAGCAACCGGGCCGAGGCATACGACAGGTCGATAATCCGGCCGTCCACGAACGGCCCGCGGTCGTTGACCCGGACCGTGAGGGAACGGCCGTTGGTGAGATTGATCACCTCCACCCAGCTTCCGAGCGGGATCTCGCGGTGGGCTGCCGTGAGCTGATACATATCGTAGACCTCGCCGCTACTGGTACGACGACCATGGTACGGGTGCCCGTACCAGGACGCCAGCCCTTTCTCGCCCGATGGGTCCTCCCAGGCGCGCGGCCCTTGGCCGATGGACGCACACGAGGTCAGGAACAAAAGACAGAGTAACGGGAGCGCAAGCATCGCGGGCCGTCGCGGTATCAGCATTAGTTCACCTCCTGATCAGTTTCGAAAACAGATCGCCGAGATACGACGTGAGGATGCGCTGGAGAACGGGGCTGCGCCATAGCACGTGTCCGTTGAGGCCGGACAGATGCGGGATCTCTCCAAGGACCGGAATCGGCAAGAGACGCCGGAGGACCGAAAGATTGGTGGTTCGGGCAGGCGATCGCTCGGCAGTCCCGCGATTCACGATGGCCCCCGCCACCGGGACACGGGCCGCAAGCGCGGCGTCAACCGTAAGCCTGGCATGGTTCAGCGCGCCAAGCCTGGACCCGATCACGACGAGCAGAGAAAGTTGCAACCGGACTGCAAGATCGAGGAGCGACACCTTTTCGGTGATGGGCACCAATAGGCCGCCGGCCCCCTCTACCAGCATCACGGTATGCCGATCGGCGAGACGATCAAAACACTTCAGCAACCGCTCGACATCGATGGATCGTTGTGACCGTTCAGCCGCAACCAAAGGGGCCAGGGGCTCACGAAAGCGATACGGGTTGATCAGGTCAAGGGCGTCCCGCGATCCTGTCGCCTCACGCAGTGCGAGAGCATCCAGCGGTCGCAGTCGGCCATCCCGGCTGGGGCAGCCGGTCTCGACCGGCTTCATCACCCCGGTATCGATCCTCAGGGCCCGCAGGGCATGTGCAAGCCCGGCCGTGATCAGCGTCTTCCCAACGCCGGTATCGGTCCCGGTAACGAACAGCCCTGTGCGTCGTACGGCTTTCATTGGCCAGAATGTCCCTCGGGGTCATTGTCCTGAAAGTCCCCAGGGTCATTGCGAGGCGAAGCCGAAGCAATCTCACAGTCCTTTACGACAACGACGGTGAGATTGCCGCGCTCCCGGTGGTCGCTCGCAATGACGGAGTCAGAGGGACGTTCATCTCCATGGGCACACCGAAGATGCATGGAGCATTACTCCGTTGCGGCCCTGATCGAGTCACCGACAATACGAACCATCCTGACGATGTCCCTACGAGAGATCGACAGAGGCGGCATCAGAACGATGACGTTGCCCAGCGGCCGGACGATCAGCCCTCGTCGCCTGGCCTCGAGGATCGTCCGAATTCCGATCTTCGCCTCATAGGGGTACGGCGTTCCCTGGATCGTATCGTGCATCAGCTCGATCCCGACCATGAACCCGACCTGCCGGATGTCGCCCACGTGCGACAGCGATCGCAGCGACTGAAGTTCCCGACGGAGCAACGCGATCTTAGGCTGCAATCGCGTGAGGGTCTGGTCCCGCTGAAAGCACTGGAGGTTCGCGAGGGCGGCAGCGCAGGCCAGCGGGTTGGCGGTGTAGCTGTGGCCGTGAAAGAAACTCTTCTTCTCCCCATAAGGGGCGCAGAAGCCGTCGAAGATCTGCTGCGTTGCGAGCGTTGCGGCCATCGGAAGATAGCCGCCGGTGAGCCCCTTCGCGAGGCAAAGCAGATCCGGCGTGACCCCCTCCTGCTCGCACGCGAACATCGTCCCGGTCCGGCCGAAACCGGTGGCGACTTCGTCCAGGATCAGGAGGACATTGTACTGCGAACAGAGCGATCGCACGGCCTTGAGGAAGCCCGGCGGTGAGGGGAGCATCCCGGCCGCACCCTGCATCAGAGGCTCCATAATCACGCCGGCCACCTGATCGGAGGATCGCTTCAGAAGCGACTCTAACCCTTTCAGCGGACCAACCCGTCGGGAGCGATCCCATGGCGCCCGGTACGGCGACGGAATCCGCTGGATTGGGAAGAGGAGCGGCCGGTAGAGCTGGTGGAACAGATCGATCCCGCCTACGCTCACCGCGCCCAGGGTATCGCCATGATACGCCTCTTCCAAGGCGATAAATCGTCTCTTGCGGCTGAACGCTCCACCTCGCTGCTGCCAGTACTGAAACGCCATCTTGAGCGCGATCTCGACGGCAGTCGAGCCATTGTCGGAGTAAAAGACCTTGGCAAGTCCTTTTGGGGCGACCCGGACGAGCGCCCTGGCCAGGTCAATAGCAAGCGGGTGCGAAAGCCCTAGAAAGGTGGTGTGCGCGATCTTTCCGAGTTGGATACGGATGGCCCGGTCGATCGTTGCGTTGCGGTGGCCGTGGACGGTCACCCAGAGCGAGGAGACGCCGTCCAGATAGGGACGCCCATCCACGTCGATGAGGGTACTCCCCTCGCCCCGTTCGATGATCGGGTGGCGCTCCTGCAGCCAGTCCTGCATCTGGGTGAACGGGTGCCAGACGTAGCGTTTGTCATCCTGCCGGAGCCGATGGCTGCGTGAGGCCATAGCAAGGGTCAGAGCGCAGCGCCTGTGGTGAGGCTAGTCGAAGCCGTGGCGGCGTGGCGTTCCGGAGCGAGCAACGATTCGCCACAATCGAGCCCCAGATCATGAAACATCTTGAGGTCGTCGCTCACGCTGCGGTTCCTGGTGGTCAGGAAGTCGCCGACCATGACCCCGCTTGCGCCGGCGAAAAAGATCATCGGGTGCAATTCGCCCAGATGCTGCCGGCCGGCGCAGATGAAGATATTCTTGGTCGGGAGGATCCAGCGAAAGAGGGCAATGACCTTCAGGATCTCGAGCGGTGAGAGCGGGGCGATATTCGCCAGACTGGTCCCATCAACGGCAATCAGGAAGTTCAGGGGGACCTCGTCGACGTCCAGCTCTTTCAGGGCAAAAGCCAGCTCGGCGCGATGTCTGGGCTCCTCCCCCATCCCGAACACTCCTCCACTGCACGCCCTGATCCCGGCGGCCTTGGCCGCCTTGATGGTCGCGACCCGCTCGTCATAGGTGTGGGTCGTGCAGATGTTCGGAAAGTAGGAGCGGCCGGTCTCCAGATTGTGGTTGAACGTCGTGAGGCCGGCCGCCTTGAGCTGTCGAAACTCCTCGTCGCCCATAATCCCGAGGGAGGCGTGTGCTTCTGCGACGCCATCCCGGCTGATGGCTCGAATGCCCTCAACGAGCCGGCAAAAATCTTCAGACGGAGCAGCGTAGCCGCGGCCGGCGGTCACGACTCCAAGCGCAGTAGCGCCGTATGCCCGCGCCTGCCTGGCAGCCATAACCATCCCATCGGACGCGATGACGTCGTACCTGGTCACATCGGCGGCTTGGCGCGCCGACTGGCTGCAGAAGCTACAGTCCTCAGGGCAGCCACCGCTCTTCGCATTGACGATGCCGCATAGATGGATCCGGTTGCCGAACCGATTCAGCCGGAGGCGGTTCGCCGTCTGAAACAGCTCATGGACGTCGTAATCTGACCGTTCGAAGAGTTCGACGGCCTCCTCGAACGTCGGCGTCCCTCCGGCGAGCACCCGCTCGCCGATCCGCTGCACTCGCGCCGTCACATCACAAGTTTGTCCGACTGTCATGCTTCTCCCGATGGCGGTTAATCCTTGCGTACAATGAGAGGCTTCGGTGAATCGGAGCCTACCGAACGAGTCCGCTGATGTCAAGCTGCAATGGTCAGGGTAAACAAAAAACCCCCTGCCAGGCGGCAGGGGGATCATGGTGGGCGGTATTGGGATCGAACCAATGACCTCCGCCGTGTGAAGACGGCGCTCTCCCGACTGAGCTAACCGCCCAACCTTTTTCGGAGCTTATTCTACATCCCGCCAAAGATAAGTCAAGTAATTCTGATGGCGGAGGTCGTGGCACTGTCCGCACGCGCAAGGGCGGATTCATCTTGAAGTTTCACCGAGGCGAGCATAAGATACGGTTATTATTGGTAATAGAAGGGATTGAGTGAGTGGAAGCGCAACGGGTTGCAGTGATTACCGGCAGCACCAAAGGGATCGGTAAGGCGATCGCCTACCGCCTCGCCCGGGATGGGTGCGACGTCGTCCTGAACTATCATGGCGACGACGGCGCAGCCCAATCGGCTCTCCGAGACTTCGAGGGTCTGTCTGTAAAGGCACTGACTGTGAAAGCGGATCTCTCCACATCGGGCGGCGCGTCCCATCTCATCGAGACGGCGGTCAAGCAACTCGGCTCACTTGATATCCTGGTCAACAATGTCGGTCCCTTTCTCGTGCGGGCGTTGTACGACACTACCGACGACGAGTGGCGAGGAACCCTGGACAGTAACCTGAGCAGCGTCTTTTATTGCAGCAGGGCGGCCCTGCGGGTTATGCGAGAGCAGCGAGCCGGCAGCATCATCAATATCGGGGCGCTCAATGTGGAGCATTCGCCGGTCGGCGTCTTTGAGGCCCCGGCCTACTACATCGCCAAGTCCGGCGTGATCATGCTGACCAGATCGCTCGCCAGGTCCGAAGCGCCCTGGGGCATCAGGGTCAACGCCGTGAACCCCGGTTTCATCGAAACCGAGGCCTACGGTCAGTATCGCGCCGAGGACAAAGCGGCCTGGGCTCGAATGATCCCCCTCGGTCGATTGGGCGCTCCCGGCGATATCGCCGAGGCGGTGAGTTTCCTGGCCTCCGAGAAGGCGCGATATGTGACAGGGGCGGTCCTCCATGTTCATGGCGGCCTTTGGGTATGAGACGCGTCTATAGCGTCGTTGCGTCTGTCGCGTCCATCGCGTCGTTCGCAATAGACGCCGCACGCAACAGACTCAAGAGACCCATATGAAGATCCTCTTCATTACCGGCAAGCTGGCAGGGCGTGCCCTGAAAGAAACGCTGGCAAGCATGGAGGCCGACTTCGACCACGAAGTGGCCGTCCTCAAGATCAGCGTAGCCGCCCTGATGACCCAGCCCTTCATCGTCCATTCACTCCGCTCGCCATCCTGTGATCTGCTCATGATCCCCGGACTCTGCCGTGTGGAACCTGGCGAGTTGGAGCAGGCGCTGGGGGTGAAGGTCGAAAAGGGGCCGAAGGATCTGCGTGATATCCCCTACTACTTCGGCGTCGAGAAGAAACGGGAAGGGTATGGCGAGCACGACCTGACCATCCTGGCCGAGATCAACGACGCCCCCACCCTACCGATCGGCGAACTCCTCAGCAAGGCCCGCTACTACGCAGCCTGCGGCGCGGACGTCATCGATGTAGGTTGCATTCCAGCGCAACCGGCCGGCAATGTCGGCGAGATCGTCTCGGCGCTCCGGTCCGAGGGGTTCCGCG
>JACPQW010000072.1 GCA_016190285.1 Candidatus Methylomirabilis oxygeniifera | reverse complement strand
TTATGATGAGCAAGGCTATGAACCGTTCCTTCTCGAATGTGCTCTTCGGGGCCTTCGGCGCGGTGGCCGAGACGGCCCCCGGGGCCGCGGCGGCTGCCGTCGGGAGTGTCAATGAGGGGACCATCGATGATGCGGCGACCGTCCTGCGAAACGCGCAACGGGTCATCGTCGTTCCCGGCTACGGAATGGCGGTATCCCAGGCCCAACATGCTTTGCGGGAAGTCGCCGACCTGCTGGACGCGGACGGCACCTCAGTGAAGTACGCGATCCACCCGGTTGCGGGCCGCATGCCGGGTCATATGAATGTGCTCCTGGCCGAGGCCAACGTTCCGTATGATCAGATCTTCGATCTTGAGGATATCAATGACGAGTTTTCCAAGACGGACGCGGTGATTGTCATCGGCGCGAACGACGTCGTCAATCCTGCTGCAAAGACGAACCCGTCAAGTCCGATTTACGGGATGCCGGTCCTCAATGTGGAGGAGGCGCGTACGGTCATCGTGCTCAAACGCAGCATGAGCGCCGGATTTGCAGGCATCGACAATGAGCTCTTCGGGCTGCCCAATACCATGATGGTGTTCGGAGACGCGAAGCAAACGCTTACAAAGATGGTACAGGCGCTGAAGAGTTAGGCAGAGAGCCGCGGTAATTTCGGGAGTCCAGGGCCGAAGAGATCTATCTTGCCTCCGGAAAACTGTCTACGCCTTCCGCCATTCATCCCTTCTGATCGCCGCATCGGTCGACGTCGCCATCGTATTGCCTGGTCCGTGAAGGGTGACGAGGAAACTCGGGATGGAGATCCTGATCGCGGGAGTCAGCGCGCGCGGCTTGGCGGAGTCGGCGGTTCGAAGCGGACTGCGGCATCGGATCGTTACGGTCGACTACTTCGGAGATTTCGACCTAGGACTTCTCTGTACGTACCGCTCGATCAAACGGGACCTCAACCTTCCGTACGATCCTGGATGCCTGATCCGGGCGGCTGCGGGCCTGACCTTCGACGCCCTGATGTACGTCGCTAACCTGGAAAACTATCCATCAGTGATCGAGGCGATGACCGGCGGGAAGCCGGTCCTGGGTAATGGCCCCGCAGTTCTGGCATCGGTGAGAGATCCCGCCAGATTCTTCGAGTTCCTTGCGCAAGCCGACATTCCTGCGCCAAAGATCGCCTTTGGCCCTAAGCCCTCCGACCTCGATTCCGGCACCATCTGGCTGCGCAAACCACTTCGAAGTGGGGGAGGGCATGGGATCGCCGTTCACCGGCCTGGGGATCGCCTTGAGCCGGGTTATCTCCTTCAGGAGTGCCTGGACGGCCTGCCCTGTGGTGCGGTGTTCGCGGCGGATGGTTGGGATGCGTGTCTGCTGGGTATCTCCGAGCAGCTCATTGGCAGGCATGAGTTCGGGGTGGACGACTTTCGCTACTGCGGGAGCATCCTTGGACCCATCGGGGTGGGGCGGGCCGAATGGGCCGATCTCGTCGAGCGCATCAGCCAGATTGTTCGCGCCGTCACCAGAGAGTTTCATCTTGTGGGTGTCAACGGGATCGATTTCATTCTGAAGGGGGAGACCGTCTATCCGCTTGAGATCAATCCACGCTACACCGCCTCGATGGAACTGATCGAATGGGCCTATCGCCTGATTATCTTTACGATACATCTCGACGCCTGCCATGGGCACCTCCCCGACTTTGACCTCCTCGCCTACCCCTGCGAGGGCTACTTCGGCAAGGCCATTCCCTTCGCTTCTCAGACGCTGGTTTTCCATGATCCCCGGTGGTGGTTCGATCATGGCGTTCGCGATCTGCCGCTCGAAGGGGAACGGATCGCACAGGGCAAGCCGGTTTGTACGGTCTTCTCACGCGGACCAAGTCGGTCGGCGTGCTACAATCAGCTCATGCGCACTGCCGTCGAGATAGAGCAGAAATGTCTGAACGCCACTTCACCGGTAGGCCATAAAGCATGATCCGCAATCAACGCCTTTTCGCATCATCGGCCACGCGCCGCCTTCTCACTCAGGACGGCCCGTTTCATGTGGAAGGCGGGGAGGTGTGGATTGAAGGTCTGTCCTGCCGAGAGATTGTCAAGCCGCTCGGTACGCCGCTCCTGGTCTATTCGGCAGCGCGCGTACGCGACAACATCGCAGAGGTTACCGCCGCTGCCGATGCGTCCGCCTGGCCGATTCGCATCCACTTCGCCTTGAAGGCATGCTATCTGGTCGGGGTGGTGTCGCTCCTGCAGCAGGCCGGGTTGAATGTCGAGGTGATATCCGAATATGAATACCTGCTGGCCAGGCGGGTAGGCTTTTCCCCGGCTCAGGTCGTCGTAAACGGTCCGGCCAAACGACCGGAATTCCTGGAGCGCGCTGTTATCGATGGGGTGTCGCTCATCAATGTCGAGTCGCTCTCGGAGATCGACTTTCTGGAGAGTCTGGGCCGAAGGCTCGGCAGGACGATCGAGGTTGGTATCAGGATCAATCCTATTCTGTCGAGGCGTCTCCGGGGTCCGTTCGCTCCTCCTGGATCAAAGTTCGGCTTTGATGTGCCCAGCGGCGAGGCGGCGACGGCGGTCAAACGGATTGCGCGGTCCGGATTTCTCTCGCTTCTGGCGGTGCATTGTCATAGCTACACACGGCAATACAGGCCCGATGCGCATCGGGCCTGTGCGGTCGCCGTGGTGAAATTTCTCCGGCGAGTGGAAGCCGATCTTGGAATCCGGATTCCTGTCCTCGACTTCGGAGGTGGATTTGGCGCTCGCTATCTCATGGAGGCCCATGGGCAGACATTTCGACAGTTCATGCGTGAGACGTTGGATCCGCTTGTCGGCCTGGCCGGCGATCGACAGGTGATCGTTGAGCCGGGACGGTATCTGGTCAACGATGCCGCCGCGTGCCTCACGAGCGTGTTGGCGTGCAAACGGACAGCCCACAGACGCTGGGCCCTGGTAGATGCGGGCCGGAATATCTTACCGCCCCGCGAAAACGCCGAATATGTCGTCATGCCTTGTCAGGTGTCACCGGGGCGAACCCAGTATCATGTCGGGGATTTCCTCTGCATGCCATCGGAGCCCGTTCCGCTCTCGCTCGTAAGCGGGCCGATGGGTCCCGGCGATCTGCTCGCAGTGTTCAATGCCGGGGCCTATACCTTTTCCATGGCCCAAGACTTCGGAGAGCCGATCCCGAATGCGATCCTGGTCGATAAGGGTGAGTGGACCTGGCTGTTCAAGAAGCGATCGGTTGAAGAGCGATTCATGAGATGAGGCGACGAGGTATGGGTCACCAATGAGGGTGTATTGGCCAAAAAGTCCCCCAGCAGGTGTCATTGCGAGGGACCCAGAGCGAAGCAAAGGGGACCGAAGCAATCTCCCAGTCCTTCGGGACAATGACGGTGAGATTGCCACGCTCCCGTTGGTCGCTCGCAATGACAACTTGCGGCGCGGGAGTTCGCCACAAACTTTCATAACCGTGGGCGCGTAACCTGGGACGTTGGAGAGAGAAATGAGGCTGACAAGAAGGGCAGTGTCTTGGCTATGCTCGATCATAGTTGCTGTGGCGCTTAGCACGCTCTGGACGCTAGTCGGGCCGTATCCGGTGGCGTGGGGAGCCGATACCGACTCGTCGACGCCTGGCAGATCAGAGGAGGAGGTTCGTCTTGAACCGGTTGTGGTCTCCGCCAGTCGAGTGGAGCAACGGCTGCCGGACGTCCCGGCCAATGTCACGGTCATCACGCGGGAGGAGATCAAGCAGTCACCGGCCAGGAGTGTAGATGATCTACTGCGGCAGATTCCCGGGTTCAGTCTGTTCAGACGCAGCAGCAGCCTGGTCACCCATCCGACGACTCAGGGGGTTTCTCTGCGCGGGATCGGGCCCAGCGGGGTAAGTCGGACGCTGGTGTTGCTGGATGGAATTCCGCTGAACGATCCGTTCGGCGGCTGGGTCTACTGGAGCAAGGTGCCACTGGAGAGTATCGAGCGCATTGAGGTGGCGCGCGGGGGCGGTTCCGGTGTCTGGGGCAACTATGCGCTGGGCGGTGTCATTAATATCATCACCAGGCGGCCCGAGGCGCGCGCGGCTCAAGCCAAGCTCGATGTCGGCACACGCGATACCGTGGACGCCGACCTCCTGGTGAGCCATGTGACGGGTCCATGGGGTATCTCTCTTGAAGGCAGCTTCTTTGATACAGACGGCTATAAGATCGTTCGGAAGGATCAGCGCGGAGCCATAGATGTCAATGCCGACTCCAGCCACAAGACCTTTAACGGTCGGGTGGAATACACCCCTTCTCTAGCCTCCTCGCTCTTTCTCGCGGGAAGCTTTTTCCGAGAGGATCGCGGCAATGGGACCCCGCTTCAGAATAATGAGACCGAGACCGGCTATGTGGCTACGGGAGGCCGGCTGAAAACCGCCGATGGAAGCGACTGGCAGCTCACGCTCTTCTCTCACCTGCAGACGTTTAACAGTACCTTCACCTCTGCGGCTGCCGATCGGAACTCGGAAACCCCGGCGCTCAATCAGTTCGACGTCCCCTCAACGGATGCAGGATTTAACCTTCAATGGTCGAAGCGGATCTTTCAGTCCCATCTGCTGACGGCCGGAACCGATGTGAGATGGATTAACGGAGAAACCAACGAAGACGCCACATTCAATGCGACTCTGGGGGATTTTACTCGGCGGCGGAAGGCGGGGGGGGAGCAGTTCTTGGCGGGCGCCTACCTCCAGGATATCTTCACGCCAGCGCCTGGATGGCAGGTGACAATTGCCGGTCGGTTCGACTCCTGGGAGAGCTTCAATGCCTCTCGCGTTGAGAAGAATAAACAAACCGGTGCGATCACTCGGAATAATCAGTTCGACAATCGGGACGAATTCGCCTTCAGTCCCAAGGTGGCGCTCCTGTACCATGCCACCGATCAACTCTCGCTGCGAAGCTCTTTTTATAAGGGATTTCGGGCGCCGACGATCAACGAGCTGTTTCGGCCTTTCAGGGTCCGAAACGATATTACCGAAGCCAATGCAGATCTGGCTCCGGAGCGGCTGATCGGGGGAGAGGTCGGGATGGACTATGTCGTCATGAGCAACCTGCTCGGTCGACTGACGGCCTTCTGGAACGAGGTGAAGGATCCCGTTGTCAACGTCACGAAAGGGATCGGTCAAGGGGCTGCCATAGATCCTTGCGGCTTTGTCCCGGCGGGAGGCGTCTGCCGGCAGCGGCAAAACCTGGACAGAACGCGGATCAGGGGGATCGAGGCCGAACTCGAATATCATCCGTTTCCGCGCTGGGCCGTCTCAGGCAGTTATCTCTACAACCATACTGAGGTCGTGAGCGCCCCGAACCAGCCGGATCTGGAGGGGAAAAGGATCGCCCAGGTTCCGAGGCATCAGTTCACCTTGAAGCTGGGCTACACCAACCCAGCCCTCATCAACTTTTATGTCCAGGGGCGGTTTGTGGGGGACCAATTCGAAGATGATATCAACGCGCTGAAGCTTGGCGACTACGTTGTGGTGGATCTCATGCTCTGGCGGCCGATCCCTCTCCCCAAACTGTCGTCAGGAGAAATTTTCCTGGCGGTGGAAAACCTCTTCGACAGGACATTTGAGGTTGCCAAGACGGCCGACGGTATCGTCACTACCGGTACCCCTGTGCTAGTCCACGGCGGCATCAGGGTCCGGTTCTAACAAAAGCAGCTATCGGCGTTCAGTCTTCAGCCCAAACCGCTTAGCTGAGCGCTGATAGCTAAAGGCTGTTTCTCACCCATGCTGATCCGCACAAAGCTCCGCATCGGGTACCTGGTTATCTTCACCCTGGTGGTCTGCATCGGGCTCGTCATGGTGTGGGCGCTTCGGAGCTGGGAGGCGGCGGTACAGGATTTGACCGTCTCCCATGCGCAAGGCCTGAGGGCCGAGCGGCTGCGGGGCGATCTGTATCGGCAGATCAAAGAGATCCTCGATCGGTTCGTGAGTGGGGATCGATCCGCCAGGGGAGAGTTCGAGAATCTCGGGGTGAGGGTGGAGGGGGAGTTGGATGACCTCCGGAAGCACTCCCAATCGAGAGTCGAGCAAGAGCGGATCCAGGAACTCGAAGCAGCGCACCGGCAGGTCACGAAGCTCGTGAGGGAGATTTTTGAACTTCTCGAAAACGGCGCTCGCGAGCGTGCCGTCCAACGGGTCGAACGGGAGCTGGAGCAGGTGGCGTTCACGCGCCAAGACGAACAGATTAACCGGTTGCGAGCCTACTATGACGCAGCCGCACTGCAGTCGATGCAACGGACCCGCGCCGTCGCGACTCAGGGAGAACTGCTGGCCGGGGTCGTCGTACTGCTTGCCATCGCATGGGGAGCCGGGCTACTTTTTGGAACGCAACTATGGTTAGTCAAGCCTCTGCAGGCCATCGGTCGTGCGACCGCGATCATCAGCACCGGGGAACTGACTCATCGCCTCCAGGTCAGCTCACGGGATGAGTTGGGCGAGCTGGCGAACTCGATCAATCGCATGGCCCAGTCGCTGAAAGGGATTCAGGAGCGCTTGCTGCAAGCCGAACGATTGGCAGCGGCCGGCGAACTCTCTGCCTACGTTGCACACAATATCCGTAACCCATTGGCGAGCATCCGGTCTACTGCTCAGGCAGCCCTCACAGGATCGGACCAGTCCGCAGCGATCCGGCTCACGCTGCAGAGCGTTGTGGAGAGCGTGGATCGCCTGAACCAATGGGTACGCCATTTTCTCTTCGCCTTAAAACCGATTACGCCGACCCTTGCCTCGGCCGATTTAAACCGGGCAGTGGCACAGGCGCTGGATGTTGTCCGCCCGACGCTTGAGGGGAAGCGGATCAGGATAGAGTTGAGCCTTGCCGAGGCGCTGCCCCTCGTCCCCCTTGACGAGGGGTACTTTGAACAGGCCTTCATCGCCCTGCTGACCAATGCGTGCGAGGCGACACCCCAGGAGGGGCGGATTGGGATCGCCTCCAGACTGATCCGGGAAGGTCAGAGGCCGACGGGTATAGCGGTCGAGCTGACCGACAATGGCGAGGGGATTCCCCCTGAGATGCTCCAGAAGGTGTTCACCCCGTACTTTACGACGAAGAGCGACGGCGTGGGGCTTGGCCTGACCATGGCCCAGAAGGTTGCCAGTGCTCACGGGGGGAGCCTGACTGTGTCAAACCGTCTGGCGGGTGGGGCCGCCGTTCAGATCATCCTTCCACTGCCCCATTCTCAAGGAGCCGAACGCGATGGCTAGAATCCTGATCATTGACGACGAGGTCGTGTTTGCTCGCTCCGTGGCGCATACCCTCGGCAGACATGGCCACGAGTGCTGGAGTCTGGCGAGTGCGGAGGAAGGGATCGCCTCCCTCGAGGAGGAGCGGCCCGATCTGATCCTGCTGGACATCAAGCTGGCCGGCATGAGTGGGCTGGAGGCGCTCAGGAGGATCGTAAGCCTCGATGGCAGCATCGTTGTCATCATCATGACCGCCTATAGCAGCGTTGAAAGCGCCGTAGCCGCCATGAAGGATGGCGCATACGACTATATCCAGAAGCCGATCGATCACGATGAACTCACCTTTGTGATTGAAAAGGCGCTGGAGACCCGTCGCCTGAAGGAACGTCTCTCGTACTTTCAACGGAAAGAGGTTCAGCAGGCCCACCAGTGCGAGATCATCGGTGTCTCCCCAAAGATGAAGCAGGCCATCGAGTTGATCGAGAGGATCGCGCAGTTCGAGCCCAGGCCTGCGGGCGAGCTGCCCACGGTACTCCTGCTGGGAGAGACCGGGACGGGAAAGGATCTTGCGGCACGGGCAATTCATCGCCGAGGAAGTCTCGCCGGACAGCCGTTCGTCGAGATCGACTGTACATCAATCCCGAAGGATCTCGCAGAGGCGGAGCTGTTCGGGTATGAGAAGGGCGCGTTCACGGGGGCCACTGCTGCAAAACCAGGCCTGATCGAGGCGGCAGACGGCGGGACGCTCTTCTTGGATGAGATCGGCGAACTGAGCCCGGACCTTCAGTCGAAACTGCTGAAGGCGATCGAGCGAAGGCAGGTTCGACGGCTGGGAAGTCTCAGAGAGCGGAAGATCAATATCCGCATCATCGCGGCCACCAACCGCGACCTTGAGGTAGCAGTCAGGACCGGCACGTTTCGCCAAGACCTGTACTATCGTCTGAAGGTTCTCACTGTGGAACTGCCGCCGTTGCGGGAACGCGGCGATGATCTGATCCTGCTGGCCAATCATTTTCTGGAGCGACTGACCCACAAGTATTCGCGTCCTGCAAGACGGTTTACAGGCCCCGCTCTTCAAGCTCTCAGAAAGTACCGCTGGCCCGGCAACGTTCGTGAGCTGGCGCATCTGGTCGAGCGGGCCCTCCTGGTCTGCGATGAGCGCGAGATCGGCCCTGCCGCCCTGGGCCTTGACATCGCTTTTCCCATGATTGCGAGCCGAAGGCAAAGCGATCCGGCCGGCATCGATGAGGCGCTGGAGATACAGTTTCCCGAGCGGGGTATCGATCTGGAAGAGATCGAGCAACAATTGATCAGGCGAGCGCTCGATCTGACGGATGGTAATGTCACGGAAGCCGCCCGGAAACTGAACATCGGCCGCGAGGCGCTTCGCTATCGCATCCAGAAATATGGGATCGTCCGCCCTGCGTCGTGATCCGAGTGAAGCTCAAAGTCTTAGATGATCTTTATCCCAATCTTTACAGCGGTCTTGGTGAGAGTTTTATCCGAGCAAAGAAATTCGGCATGATGCAGGCTGTGGGCTGCGGATAGCTGAAGCGAGTCCAGCGTCTTGATGCCATACTTTCCGCCCAACTCCCTTATCAGGTCGGCTGCCTTCAAATAATCCCTTTCGTTCAGGGCAACCACCTCCATCTGCCCTGCCTGAAGATCATCAAGAAAGGTATTCCACAAAACCGTTTCCTGCTCTTTCGTGATATCACCCATTCTGACCTTTTTGGATAAGGCGGATGCCATCTCTACAACGGTCAGATTGGTAGTGTAGATGCGTTCTGTACGCAATAAGAGGGCCTCTATCTTGTCGCTATCCGGTTCAGGATAGTAGAATTTGACCAGTGCGCTAGTATCGACCAAGATAGAAGACATCAATATGTCTCTTCTTTTCTTGATTCAGAGATGATCCGTGATAGAGGTTTCCCTTTTGCAAGGATTGACGTTCGTAACTCTTTATGACTCTTCAGGTGACGTTTGACCTCTTTCTTGATAGGCTTGATGATTGCAATCGGTTCATTCCTCTTTGAGATGATGACCTCCTCACCCTTCTCTACTCTTGCAAGAAATTCTGTGAGGCGTTGACGCGCTTCCTTGACTCCCGCAGTTTTCATCAGAATGCCCTCCTTTCTCTAGTGACTACCAGTGTACACAGTATCGCAAAATACGTCAAGGCGCGTCTTCGTCCTCTCCAAAGGGATGTGAGAGAGGCATCGGTTGAAAGCAACCATCGGTTGATGTGAACCACAATCTCGCCCCTGCTGCGCCTTGCTGCCTCCCAGGACTTCTCAGGGAATTCAAGCTGTTCCAACTGCCTCGTATCCACAAACCTCTCGGCATTGTACTTGCTAGAGGTGAAGCGAAACCTTGCAGGGGAACATTCTTTTTCATTCCCTTTCACTCAGGAGGTGATTCGATGACACGGGATCGGATCCCTGTCTCAGGTCTGCTCGTGGGGCTGCTCTTCCTTGGCTCGGCTCACGCGATGGCTCAGGAACCGCCGATCGGTCCCGAGAAGCCAGAGGCGATACTGCCCCCGGTAGTGCAGTTGCCGACTGTCCACGTTATTGGCTCCACCCCTCTGCCGGCTCTCGGCATTCCCGTCGAGAAATACCCGGGGAACGTGCAGTCGGTCACGTCTGAGGAGATCGAGCGCCAGAACCCGCTTGATATCTCGGAAATGTTCTACCGGAACCTCGGCTCGGTCAATATCAACGCCGCTCAGAACAATCCCTGGCAGAACGATGTGACCTACCGTGGTTTTCTCGCCTCGCCCCTGGCCGGCAGCCCCATTGGTCTGTCAGTGTATCTCGACGGCATGCGCTTCAACGACGGATTCGGGGACACGGTGAACTGGGACCTAATTCCCCAGTCCGCCATCGCGGAAATCGATGTGATTCCCGGTTCCAATCCTGTCTTCGGCTTGAATACCCTCGGCGGCGCGCTCAACATCCGCACCAAGCGCGGCTTCGATTTGCAGGGGACGGAAGTCGAAGCGTCCGGAGGAGCCTTCGGGCGCTGGGCTGTGGAGGCGGAGCACGGCGTTGCGCGCGGTCCGTTTGATTTGTATCTGACCTTCAACGCCCTGGACGAACACGGCTGGCGCGAGCGCTCGCCGAGTGAGTTGCGACAACTATTCAGCAGGATCGGGTACAAAACGGAGCGCACTGACCTCAACCTCAACTACATCTGGGCCGACAACAATCTCATCGGCAACGGCTTCGTCCCGGAGAGCACGCTGAGGAGAGATCGCGATGCCGTCCATACATTTCCCGATCTGACCGAGAACCGTATGCACCTGGTCAACCTGCGCGGCAGTCGCCGGCTCACGGATACCCTCCTGTTCTCGGGGAACGGGTTCTTTCGCTACTACAAGCGCAAGACCCTGAACGGGGATGCCGAGGTCGGCTGTGTGGACGACGCCACCGATAACGGGGTCTTCAACGCTGCCGGCCGGCCGCTGCACCTGGGGCTGTGTGCCGGTTCAGCCGTTGGATTCTTTGACGAGGACGGCAATCCACTCACCGGGGAACTGGAACGCGAAGCCGAGGGCGAGGACCGCACCACGAGGACCCGCACCCATGACTTTGGCGGAACACTCCAGCTCTCGCATCGTGGTACCGTTATGGGTCGCGGCAACCAACTGACTGCTGGGTTCGCCTTCGATCGACACGAAACCCGCTTCAACCAGCGCGAGGCCGAAGCGGACTTGGTTCCGGATGGCAACAGCGTAGGCACGGAACGCGAGGGGCCCTTTGAGACGGAGGTGAACGTCGGCACCCGGCAGGACAATGCCGGTTTCTATATTAGCAACACCTTCGATCTCACCGATCGCCTGGCGCTGACGCTGTCCGGGCGGTATCAGCATGTGGACATTAAAGTCCGCGACCGCTCGGGCGAGAACGCCGATCTCGACGGCGACCACACCTTCGACCGCTTCAGCCCCGCCGCGGGACTGACGTTTCAAGCACTGAAGAACCAGACACTCTTCTTCTCCTATAGCGAGGGCTTTCGCGCCCCCACCCCGGCGGAACTCACCTGCGCCGACGAGAATGATCCGTGCAATCTGCCGAATGCGTTTGTTGCCGATCCGCCCCTCAACAAGGTCGTCGCCCGCACGTACGAGTTCGGAACGCGCGGCAGTCTGCCAATCGGGAATGGGTTACGGTGGAACGCCGGCTTCTTCCGCACCGACTTGAGTGACGATATCCTGTTTACCGTCGTTGAAACCGGTGGGGGCGGCTTTTTTCAGAACGTCGATGCGACACGCCGCCAAGGAGTAGAGGTCGGCGTGCAGGGCAGGTGGAAGCGGCTGAGGTACTTTGGGAACTACGCGTACGTCGATGCCACCTACCAGTCAGACGTGACGCTCGCGAGCGTCACGGAACCCAACGGCGTGCGGGTCAAGGACGGCGATCAGATCCCCGGCATCCCAAAGCACAACGCCAAGGTTGGGGCAGAGTACGTCCTGCTGAACAATCTCTGGATCGGCGGTAACGTGATCGCCGTGTCCGGCAACTATCTCCGCGGCGACGACGGCAACGACCGGAGCAAGACGGACGCCTACGCGATACTGAATCTTCATGCCCGCTACGTTCCGATGAAGAACCTGGAGATCTGGACGCGCATCGACAACGTGACAAACGCCGACTACGAGACGGCAGGCACGCTCAATTTTAACGCCTTCAGCAACCCCATCGCCGTTGAGCGATTCGTCGCCCCAGGATCGCCCGTCGCCGGCTGGGTCGGTGTGAAGTTCCGCTTTTGATGCCTGTGGGCTCCACTGGAAGCGCTTCACGGGATTCGTGAAGATCAACAATCTGACAGACAACCGCTATGAGACATTTGGGACCTTCGCCCTCAACGCGAAAGTCGGCGGCGATCCGATCGAGCGCTTCCTGAACCCCGCCCCGCCCATCAACGTCCTGGTCGGCGCCAGTTATCGGTTCTGAGTTCCTTAAGGGCCAACAAGTTGGGCAGAGCGGCTTCGACGCGTGAAACTTCTCAGGGAGGTAGTGGATGGCGAACAGACCTTGCATGAATAGGTGGTACAGAGTAGCGACATTGTCCGGGTCCTTGGTGCTCCTCGCGGGTGCTTTCTCCGCCGCCTTCGCCGGACCGATGGCCTATGTGGCGAATGAAAAATCCGATGAGGTTTCGGTCATTGACACTTCAACGAATACAGTGATCCGCACGATCGCCGTGGGCAAGCGGCCGAGAGGGGTCGCAATCTCCCCGGACCGCCATCGCGTGTACACTGCCAACGGCAATTCCGACGACATCAGTGTGATCGACACGGCCTCCGGCAAGGTGGTGGCGACGTGGCCCGCTGGAGTGGACCCTGAAGGAGTGGCGCTCAGTCCCGACGGGGCTCGTCTGTACGCCGTGAACGAGAACGGAGGAGCGGTGACGGTGCTTGACACCAAGACCGGAACGACGATTGCCACCCTTGAGGTTCAGGTCGAACCTGAATGGATTGCCATCAGCCCCAATGGAGCGATTGCCTACGTGTCCAACGAGACTTCCAGCACGATCTCGGCTATCGATACGATGACTCTCAAGGTGGTGGCGACTATCCAGGTTGCGAAGAACCCGCGTGGCATCGCCTTCAGTCCGGACGGCAGATATGCCTACGTGACCAGCGAACAGGCCGACCCAGGCATCCTATCGGTAATCGAGGTGGCTCGCCATAAGGTGATCAAGA
>JACPQW010000076.1 GCA_016190285.1 Candidatus Methylomirabilis oxygeniifera | reverse complement strand
CGTAGAGTCGGGGAAGATTAAGAGAACTTGTACATCTCGATATGATGGACGTTGCTGTATAATATAAGCAAATGTTTAAAAAATGGCTCACTGTTACGAGCGGTGACATGAAAGCCCATGTCGTCCGGTTCACCGTTATCCTGAGAAGTCGGATCGGGTTAGTGGGCGAACTGAAAAAGGTTGTCCAGCCGGCCGCTCCGATCCTGTCAGCTCTTTTTCTCCTCTCCTTTCCCATCGTGTCCGGCGGGCTGCTTGCCCTGTATCTGAATGGTTTCTTCGCGTGGCCTGATTTCTCGCGGATACAGGACCGCCGTGAAACGAGCATGCTGTACGCAGAGGACGGTGAACTGTTGAGGGAGTACTGCACCTACTGCCGTGAGATAGCCACACTGGACGAGATGGGGTACTTCCCAAAGCTGGCGGTATTGGTGGAGGACAGAGCCTTTGCGAAACGTCTGACGCCGGTCAGCGGTCGCGGTGTCCTGCGGGCGTTGTGGCAGGACCTTAAGACACTGAGCCTCCAGCAGGGAGGATCGACCATCACCCAACAGGTTGCGCGCATACTGTTTGCGGAAGAAGAACTCCGACATGAGCAGGAGACTAAGACGTTGGGCGCCAAATTGTGGCGGAAGGGGAGAGAGTTCTGGTTTGCGATGCTGCTTGAAGGACACGTGGACAGAAAGACAATCCTTGAGCTGTATCTCAACAATGTCTTTTGTGGACACGGGCGATACGGGGTCAAGGCCTGCAGCCAGTATTACTTCCACAAGGAGCCGGCCGAGCTATCGATTGCGGAGGCCGCGATGATGATCGGGACCTGGCGGGCCCCGCAGTTCTCTCCCTTCATCAATCCGGAAGAGGCATTGAAGCTTCGGGGACGGGTGCTCGACCAACTCGTCAGCGAGCAGGTCATTACCGGGGCGCAGCAGGAAGAATGGCAAAAGCTGCCGCTCCCCCAGCGACAAGAGCGCGACCCGTGCAAAGCGCTCCATGCTGCTGAATTCGTTCGACGACGGGTCGTTCAGACAACGCGCCTGGTCGATCAAGGACTGAAGGTGCATACCAGCATCAACTGTGGCTGGCAGCGAGCGGCGGCCGATGCCCTCCACGAGTCGATGGAGGCCATGAAGACGCGGAATTCCGCGTTGACGGATTTGTGGGGGGTCGCCGTCCTCATCGATGCCAGAACCGGGGCGATTAAAGTCTTTGCGCAAGAACCGACATTTCAGGAAAATGAATATCTGCTGAACCAGATCAGGCGACACTGCGGGTCAGCCTGTAAACCGTTCTTCTATGCGACGTGGATCCTGAAGGGCGGGAGACTCTCATGTCAAGATCGGGGCACAGGGCCCTGCCGATTGGACGATTCCTACGGCACTGCGGACGGCAAGTCGGCGCTCTCACTCGCTATGGGCAGGGGCCGTGGCAGGCATCGTATCCAGAACTTCCCCTATGAATCACTTGTACGATATGCCGGTATCAGCGAGCCGATCCGTTGCCTCGCCGAATCACGAAACGCCTGCACCATGAGTGCAATCAGAGACGTTCGAGCCGCCGTCCGGGGCTCACGGGTGCCGCGACTTGTCTATAAAGAGGAGATACTCGGGCTCATGGCCCGACTGGGTATGCAGTTGCCGACGATGGATCCGAAACGCGCCAGGCGGGAAGGAATCCAGCTCATTACGTCCGAGGTTGCGCAGCGGTTCGGGCTTCCCGAGCACACGATCGATCCAGGGCTTACGGTTGCCATCGGGTCAATTGATGTTTCGCCCCTTGATATGGCTGTCGCCATGGCCGGACTCATGGGGAATCGGGTCGAGCCCTACGCGATCGAGGAGATCGAGGGGCCATCCGGCGATGTGGTATACGACACCACGCCGAGGGAGCCGGAGAATATCTTTCAGAAAATCGTTGAGGAGGATCTGGTCGCAAAGCGTCGGTTGGAAAAGGTGCGGAACGGCTTCAGCGGCGAACTGACCGTCGAAGAAAAGAAGAAGATTGAGGCAGACGCGAAACAGGCGGCCGAGACGTTGGTGTTGGCAATAACTCGTGGACTTCGCGCGCCGGTCGAACTTGCGCATGGGACCGGGAAGCTGGCAACAACAGGTGATCCGGCACGAGGCATACCGAAGCTGGATGTCCCGGTGACGGGTAAGACTGGTACCGCCACCAACGAGCAGGGAGAAACTACAGACAACTGGTTTTATGGCTGTTCACCTTCTTACTGCATGGCGGTGTGGATCGGACGAGAAAAGAAACAGCCGATGGAAACAGTGGTTGAGGCGTCCAGTGGCCGGAAAGTCAGGGTGCAGGAGACCGGAGGTCGCAATGCGTTGCCCGTGTTTATCAAGACGATGAAAGCGGTCTACGAGAATCGCCTCCTAGAGACATTTCCGGAGGCGACTGACCCGAAGAAGCCGTTTCAGTTTTCGCTGCCGCCATCGCCCTCTCTCCTTGTGATGCCGGAGGAGGGGACGGGCGCCCCGCATGTTACACAACAGGTCAGAGAGGAAGGTGCGAGTTCTGATGACCGGGATGATTTCTAATCCTCGCAATGACGCTGGTGATAGGAACCTTCGAACCGAGCTTAGAGCTTTTCTTGCGTGCGTGTCCGTCATCCTGTTCGGGTTGCTTGCAACTTGCCATCAGGCGTTGGCTCAGCCCCTGCTCCTTGAAAAGATCAAAGAAGCTCAGAATCAACTGGAGGGGTTGGAGTTGAACCATCAGACCACCACAGTTCAAGAGGTTGTTCCTGTCGCGAGGCGATCGAAAGGGCGAGGACGAAAATCTGCTGTCCGATACGTAAAGCATCAGGGGCTGAAACGGGACGTGGCGGTCGTGGGGCTGAATCTCAAAACCGGGGAATTGAAAGATTTCACCTTTACGGAAACCGTTCTGCTTGAACGTAAGAAACGCCCCAGCGTTAAACCTCCTCAAGTCATTGCCGAAGAGAACAACTGCCGGTTGATCTGGCGCGGCGGAAGTCGTTGGGGCTTTAACAGGGATCTGCTGCTCACCTGCGACGGTGAAGAGTTCGTCATCATCAATCTCACGATGTGGACGTCGCGGACAGCGCGCACCGTAGTGGTCGACCCAAAAACCGGCAAACGGACATGCCGCGAAGGCCCCGCAGAACAGCTTCTCGGTTCCTACGTCCCTTACTCTCCGGAACTCCATACGCCGGACGTCGCAGAAGAGGGGCGCAGGTATCTGGAGCGGACAATACTCCAAGCCCTTCAGGATCTGGACGACCTTAACGTGACATCCAAGACGTTTACTGACCAGAACCTGAGTGAACTTGCCTCCATTGAATTCATCCACGCGCTGCTTGTTGATGAGCACATGGATCCGGACGAATTCAGAAAAAATCAGAAAAATGGAACGCTAACCCGGCTTATCGAAAAGTATTGGGTGGAGGTTGCTGTCAACCAGGACGCCGCGTTCAGGATGAGCGTGTCTCCAGCCGGGGCAACGGGCATCAGTCAGTTTATCTGTCCCACTTACGCGCGGATTCTGGACGAATCTCCCGAAGTCAAACTTGACCCAGTGTTTGTTCATGGCATGCAAGACCATCTGAATGCCATCAAGGCGTCAATAACCCTTTTTGACTCCGACATGTCATCCTGGTGGACTCCAACGGTCAGAAAGATCTGTTCTCTCTCCACTGAAATGCTCGAAGACTGCTGGGCGGCTTCGTATAACGGGGGCCCCAACAGACTGAACAGGGTAATTGCAAGGCGCGGGAAGAACTGGATTGAGAGAGAAACGATGATCCGGAACACGCGCCGCTACTTCGCCTCTCGATTGAAAGAGGAAACCTACACCTATCTCGCAAAACTTGGCGCCATACTGGAGTTCCTCTTAAGCCTCGAAAAAAGAACTCCGCCAACAACGGAACCTCCAAGTAACGGGGTGCAAACACCTTAATGTAATATCTGATACAATACGTAATATCCTATTGAATATAGAGCCTATTTATAATTTATGCTGGCTTTTCACTTACGTGGGAAGATGGGTCCAGGAATTCAGAGCGAGAGGGACAATTTTGCATGAGGACACTAGCCGTTTTGGAATGAAGGGGATACATTAATAATAGAATTGTTGTTCGGCCTGGCCGCTGAGGTAGCCCGTGAACAGAGTGAGCGGATAGGCGTGTCGTCAGTTTTTTTATAGCGGTTGGCGGGAAAGTGCAAGCGGTCTTTCGTGCATTGGTAACTGCGTGAAGGGCCTTTGTTTTTATTGGCCCCTTTCTGAGGCCCAATGTAGGGGGCCAACGAGAGGCTGCCGTAGCTCGAATCGGGCGTGAAAGGAGGGGTAACGATGTACTTGACTGTGCGTTGCGATATCCTTCCAGGGAAAGAGCAGGAGTTGGACAACTTCCTAACTGAGAGGGCAAAGAAATTCTGGCTCTCTCAGCCTGGAGTCAAGAGCTTCCACGTCTACAAGGACACACTGGTCGGCTGGCCGGAGCGAACCATCATGATCGAGGTAGATGACATGTCCAGCCTCGATAACATCCTGCACTCCGACGCGCGCCAGCGGGTTCGCAGAGAGTTCCAGACGTATGCCACGGATGTCCAGAGTCAGATCCTGGACACCATGATCTAAGCCTCGGGGCTACGGCGGTCCCAGGGAAGGAGGTCCTGATGCGTGGCCTCCTTCCTTTTTATTGGTCTACCTTGAGGTCGATTGCGGGATGAGCATCGGTGCCGTTCATGAAGCTGACAGGCGCGACCTCATGTTACCAGGGTCAATGCGGGCTGTGCGGTGCATTTTAGCTGCGTTTCCCGGTTACCTTATCCAAGAAGCCGACCAGGACGCGATTGAACTCGTCCCGCTGCTCCAGGTTGCACAGATGCGAGGCTGGACGCAGGATGGCAAGTTCGGAGGAGGGCAGTGCGGTGTGGATTTCGCGCGCCATGGCAACCGGTGTGCCTGGATCGTCTTCGCCCACAATGACGAGGGCCGGGCAACGAACCTCACCGAGACGATCGGTCACGTCGATCGTCGGGATTGCGTGACAGCAGCCGATATATCCTTGTGGAGGTGTACTTCGAATCATGGCGCGCACACCGTCCATGACATCAGGCTGGCGTTCCCGGAAAGGCGAGGTAAACCAGCGTTGAAGCGTAGGCTCGACCATCGGGTCCATTCCCTTTGCCTCCACCGTGCGGATACGATCCACCCAGGCCGACCGAGCGGCCGTCGGGTAGCGGCTGGTGGTCGAGCAGAGGACCAGACTTTGGAGTAGCCTCGGGTGCTTGAGCGCAAAAATCTGGCCGATCATCCCGCCCATCGAGATTCCCACGAAGTGCGTCTGTGGGATGTTAAGCGCGTTGAGCAGTCCGTGTACGTCGTCAGCCATCTGTTCCAGACTGTAAGGGCCTGACGGCGCGCTCGTTTGGCCGTGCCCTCGCGTATCGTACCTCAGTACCCGATAGCGCGCGCTCAGTGCCTTAGCCTGCTCATCCCAGAGGGCGAGATTGCACCCAAGGGCATGGCTCATGATCACCACCGGGCCCTCTCCCTCGATCGTGTAATGAATGTCGATACCGTTGGCTATAATCTTCATCCTGCCTCCCGTAGAGCTATTGGCAGTGGCCGGTGCGCAGCGATCGGTATTCCGACCACTAACCACTAATCACTAGCCCCTAATTCACTAATCACTGTGAGTATCCGTTTACGTAGGGGAGGCTCCTGGCGACCCGATCGATCTCGTGTTGCGCCTCCAGCAGGACGCCCATTGCGTTCCAGGTCCCTGTCAAAAGTTGATGTCGAGTCCCGTCCGAGATGGTGGCCCGTAGTGTCCGCTCGCCGACACGCACCAGCCGCTGCTGGACATCCAGCAAGACCTCTTGCTCCGAGTGTCGCGATATGGCCTCTAACAACCAAGCGATATCCTCGGCATCCAGCGTCAGGCAGGGGAGTCCAATCGCTGTGCAGTTGCCGAAGAAGATCTCAGCGAACGATTCGCCTACGATCCCTCGGATACCCCAGCGTCGGAGCGCCTCCGGCGCATGTTCTCGCGATGAGCCGCAGCCGAAGTTCTGGCCGACGACCAGAATCGTCGCCCCCTGATAGCGAGCCTGGTTGAACGGGTGATCGGGCATCTGACGGCGGTCGTCTTCAAAGGCGTGTGCCTCCAGTCCCTTGAAGGTAATGCATTTCAGGAAGCGGGCGGGAATGATCCGGTCGGTGTCGATATCGTTGCCGGGTAGGGGAATCGCGCGACCGCAGATCTCGCGTCGGGTGTCGTTCTGTCTCACGGCAGCATCTCCCGCACGTCCGCAATCTGTCCTTGGATAGCCGCCGCGGCTACCATGGCCGGGCTCATAAGGAGGGTCCGGCCTGTGGGGCTCCCCATGCGTCCCTTGAAGTTCCGATTACTGGAAGCGGCGCAGATCTCCCGGCCGGTCAGCTTGTCCTCATTCATCCCGAGGCACAGCGAGCAGCCCGCCTTGCGCCACTCGAATCCGGCCTCCAGGAAAATGTCGTGGAGCCCCTCGGCCTCGGCCGCCCTGGCCACTGCCTGGGATCCTGGAACGACGAGGGCCCGGATCCTCTTCGCCACCTTTCGCCCCCGGACGACCTCGGCCGCAACCCGCAGGTCAGAGAGGCGCCCGTTGGTGCAGGAGCCGATAAAAGCGACATTGATCGGCGTCCCTGCGATCGACCGGCCGGACTCAAGGCCCATGAAGGCCAGTGCCTCGGCCCAGGCAGCCCGATCCGCATCGGGCGCATCGTGTGGATGTGGGATCCGCTCGCTCACCCCCATCGATTGCTCAGGGTTGGTGCCCCAAGTGAGCATCGGCTCGATCGAGGGGGCATCCAGCCGTACAACATCGTCGAAAGTAGCATCTGGATCGGTCGCCATGCCCCTCCACCACGCCATGGCCCGGTCGAACGCCTCGCCCTGCGGTGCGAAGGGGCGTCCCTTGAGATATTCAAAGGTCGTGGCGTCGGGGTTCACGTAGCCGACACGCGCGCCGCCTTCGATACTCATGTTACAGATGGTCAGGCGCTCCTCCATCGACATCGCATGAATTGCTGATCCCGCGTACTCATAGGCGTAACCCACTCCGCCCATCACGCCCAGGCGGCGGATGATGGCGAGGATCACATCCTTGGCGTAGACCCCGCGCCTGAGCCTACCCTCTATCCGGATTTGCCGGAGCTTTGGCTTCGCCAGCGCCAGGCATTGGGTCGCCAGAATATCCCGCACCTGGCTGGTGCCGATGCCGAACGCCAACGCCCCCAGCGCCCCGTGGGTGGAGGTATGGCTGTCGCCGCAGGCGATAGTCATACCCGGCTGGGTGAGCCCCAGCTCCGGCCCGATGACGTGGACGATCCCCTGCCGGCTGCTGTCAAGGTCAAAGAACGAAATGCCGAACTCCTTGCAGTGTCTGGTCAGGTGGACGGTCATCTCCTCGGCCATCGCGTCGGCGAAGGGACGGAGCTGCGAGGCGGTCGGGACGATGTGGTCGATGGTGGCAAAGGTCCGCTCGGGGTAGCGGACCTTCAGCCCCGCCTCCCGCAGCATCTGAAACGCCTGCGGGCTGGTCACCTCGTGAATCAGGTGCAGGCCGATGAAAAGTTGTGTCTGGCCAGAGGGCAGCGTGCGAACCGTGTGGGCCTGCCAGACCTTGTCGAGGAGGGTGTCAGCCATAGCGTTGTTATTGTGCCAGAAGGTGGCGCCGGGCGCAAGCCTATCGTCGCGTCGAGTCGTGTAGACCAGGTGAGCCTTTGCTGTTCTTACGATTTCATTTTGCTTGACACCCGCCTACACCGAGCTATGTTTAACGTGCTGTTATCGCAGCGAATCGACTCGGATATCGTTTCAGCGCGGCTACTGAATGGGTTGCAGTGGCAGCGAGCCGATTAACGCAACCCATCTTCACAAGGAGTTTATGACGATGAAACGAAGACTGATAGTGCCCGCCCTGGCTGCTGCCCTGTCGCTGTCTGCTGAGTTTGCATTAGCCGCTGACCCGGAGCCCGCCAAGGAACAGGCTCAAACGCAGAAGCAAGAACAGATCTACGGCAGCCAACTTATGACGCCCCAAGAACGAGCCGACCATCGCGCCAAAATGCGTGCGGCGAAGACGGCCGAGGAGCGACAGC
The DNA here is from genome assembly GCA_016190285.1 of Candidatus Methylomirabilis oxygeniifera. GTDB lineage: Bacteria > Methylomirabilota > Methylomirabilia > Methylomirabilales > Methylomirabilaceae > Methylomirabilis > Methylomirabilis oxyfera_D. The sequence goes on along the minus strand of JACPQW010000076.1, from coordinate 471 downwards.
AAATCCGCAAGGAGCTTCATGAGCAAATGAAGGCGCGCGCCAAAGAGCGGGGCATGACACTGCCGGATGAGCCGCCTGCTATGGGTGGTGGAATGGGTCCGGGCGGTGGTGGTATGGGACCCGGAGGTGGCGGTATGGGGCCTGGGGGGCGTCGTGGCTACTGAGCCGTGATCGCCTACCATTGCGCCAGCTCATGAAAATAGGGACAGATACTGTTATCATGACAATTCGTGGTGTTCGCGGTCATGATCGTGCATGCGACGGATTACCAGAACCGTTGCATCCTGCGACCCGTATCATGTGACGCAACGCGGGAATGATCGCCAGGCGGTCTTTCGGAACGACAGCGATTATAGAGACTTGCATAAGTAATGTAGACAGCGGATGTCTTCGTTCCGTTCATGGTGAGCCTGTCGAACCATGTAGCGGATAAGCCTTCGACAAGCTCAGGCCGAACGGATGAGTGTGTGG
>JACPQW010000071.1 GCA_016190285.1 Candidatus Methylomirabilis oxygeniifera | reverse complement strand
GGTCGCTGACGATCCATTTGCGGCCCAGCTTTTCCGCCACGGCAGCGGTAGTGCCGGAGCCGCAAAAGAAGTCGGCCACTAGGTCGTCTTCGTTAGACGAGGCTTTGATGATGCGTTCGAGCAAGGCTTCAGGTTTTTGAGTGGGATAATCGATGCGTTCTTTGGCTTGGGAATTGACGGGGAACACATCATCCCAAAGAGTTTGCAAAGGAACACCTGGAGTTTCATCCAAATAGCGCTTTAATCTGATCCCTCCCGCTTTGGTGAAATGCAGCTTACCTTCCGCATCGAGACGTTGCATGGTTTCAACTGGACAACGCCATAAAGAAGTTATCCCTTTGTATTCATACGTATACCCGCCACCGGATAGGCCTTTGGCTGTCAGATTATCATCGGTCCATCTTCTCCCATCTGGATCGGTATTCCTAAACCGAGTAATGTACTCTTCCGAATGTGTCGAATACTGTTGGTTCCAAAGCCATTTATCCATCTTTGAATAGTAAAAAATCGAATCGACATTAATGCCGTAGTGCTTCGGATCGCTATGGGCGCTTGTCCGTTTCCAAGTAATCTCATTGATGTAATTGTCGTTTCCAAACACCTCATCCATCAGGATGCGGAGATAGCTGTTCATGCGAAAATCACAGTGCACATAAATGCTGCCATCTTCCGCCAGCAAATCCCGCATCAGCACCAGCCGCTCGTAGATCATGGCGATGAAAGAGTCCGCCCCCTTGCCCCAGGTGTCACGATAGGCGATCTCTTCCAGGATGTTTGGCTTTTTGGTGAAAGTGTCGTCGCCGATCTCGATGTCCATTGAAAAATCCGCGCCCACGTCAAAGGGCGGGTCGATGTAGATCAGCTTAAGGCCGCCCTGCTTTTCAATCTCCTCACGCAGCGGGCCGTTCTTCAGCGATGAGAGGATCAGCTTGTTGTCGCCCCAGATGAGTTTGTTCGTCCAGCCCTTGAGCTGGCGGCCGCGCTCGTCAAAAAGCAATCCTTGTGGCGACGTGTCCTCTGGCCTTTCGGCGCGGGGCTCGTCCACCTGCTCGATGACCTGAAAGGGCAGCACGATGCTGCTGACCTCGCTGCTCTTACCGTTCCAGACCAGCTCCACCTCGCGCTTCTCCTCGAACAGCAGAAAGCGGTACTTGTCCGGCAGCGGCTTGTCCGCCTCCAGAAAACGGATAATCTCTTGTTGTTCTTGTTCAGTCAGTCGTGGCATCAAACTTCTCTTTTTCTCGATGTCCTACCCAGTGTCAGACCGAGGGTCGTGATGGAAAATATAACAATCAGATTCAGCGGTGGCGCGCAGCGTCGCTCGCTGCAATCTGAAGTTAGGGGGTGGTTTCGCCGCGTCATCCGCCTCGCGACCGTCGCCCCATGTACTGCGGCGTGCCTGCCACACTCAACCCCTTAGCCATTGCCGTGTCATGCGGTATCGTCGGCCTCGGTGATGGCACACCGTCCCTGCGCATTGTGTAAAGAACGTGGATCCGGCTCTCTTGGTATTCGAGCGCGATTCGCGCGATATCGTTAGGACGAGCAAGAATGGCGGCTACCGTCTCGTCTACAGCTTGAAGCCCGGACGACAGAAAGGCTTCGATAGCCTGCGGACCCACGTTATCGATGATAACCTGAACCTCTGTGAGTCGCTGGTCTGGTCCCACGTAGAGCGTGAAAATCAGGCGTCTGCCTCGCACCTGGGAGCGCGCGAAGTAGTCTCGTAGCTTTGCCTTCAATGCGTTGTAAAGATCCTTACCCAGTTCGCCGAAGAACGACTTTGCAAGAGCCCCTACCGCGAAAGCGCCTGCAACGATAACAAGAGTGCCGATTGGGTCAACGGCTTTCTTGATGACGAACTTCGGCGCGCCATCGACTAGGCGGGCAAGATCCGTGATGAAAGCCAGATCCTCTGTCCCCTCCCACGCGCGGTCGTAGAGAACAGCGAATGGCGCACCTGGGGGCTCGCCAATGGCGACCGCCCGCCCGTCACCCGACAACGATTCCTCGGTGTCCGCCTCGTCCCAGAGCGTCAGCGTGCCCCGAAGCTCGTGCACGCCACTATCCGTGCAGACGACCCGTGCTTCGATGACTCGCCCAACTGGGGGATGCCGGATGTCGTGTTCCACTCCCACGGGTGTGTACTGGGCGTTGAAAATCTGCGCAGAAGCCTCGAGGGCCTCCACCGTCCAAACATCACCGTGACTGTCAATCCCGCCTTTGACGAGGATGACTTCGTACTTTCGCATGTGTCCCTCTTCGAGCCTAACCTCAGTTTGAGCTGCGGCGCGATAGCGCCGTCAGCTCCGAGTTGGTGTTAGACCCCGGACCAACACCGTTTATGGGCCCACTCCTCGATGCTTCACTCTAATGAGTGGCCAGAGACGGTCGAAATCCTCCTTGAAACAACGGACCTGCCGATACCACAATGAGAGGTCGATGTGCGTGTGTCCTGGCCATGGCCGCCCACCGAGATCTTGCGGATAGCGGGCGTACTGATTGCGCGGGGTGGCCTCGGTCTGCGACACGGCCTGATCGATTTCTCCGGAAAACCCGAACTCCTTTCCCGGGTAGAGCTTCCTGTACTGGCTGAGCAGTTCCGTTGATTTGTGGTGTACAGGAACTGACTGATCTGCGTGAGCAATGGCACCCTTCAGAAACAGCTCAACTGCGTGTTCGAAAATGGCAACCGCGACCTTCGCGTGATGAAAGCTGCTGGCCAAGCGCTCCTCGATCATCGCCTCCAAGAGGTGATGGCTGCAATCAAGGTAGGCGCAAGCCATTCGGAACCAGTGCTCGGATAGAGAAAGATGGTCATAGTCCCAAGAGAAACGGGGCAGCGACCACTCTTCAAGCCTGTCGAGATCCATGCCGTTCTGCCTCTCCTCGCGGATCTAACTACTGACTATACTGACCGGCATAGTATGTGGATATAGCGTGAACACGTCCATGTGATTCTCGTTTCGATTCAGACACTTGTCAACCATATCCCCAACGCAGATGTTGCGTGCTATACGGGTCGGCATCGTTCCATTATAGCTGCGAGGGGCTGAGCCCCTGTGTCAGCGCATCCGCTGGGCTACGCACTCCTTTTCCACCCCGATTCAGGACGTGCGTGTAGATCATCGTCGTGCTCACATCCTTGTACCCCAGCAGTTCCTAAACGGTTCTGATGTCATAGCCATCTTCCAGCAGATGGGTGGCAAAAGAGTGCCGGAGGGCACCTGCCTATGCATGGCACGCAGACAGGCCAGCCCTCTGCGGCGAGGGTCTAGGAGTGCTCTGGTTCCAGTGGGATGGCCCCTGCGATCCTCCCGCTCCGAGAGGCAAAGGTTGTGACGATCCTTACTCCAAACCTGGGAGGCGGTCAAGCCTTTTTGGTGGCGAAAAAGGAACCGGAACGTAGCGCCCAGGCAGGACGGCAAGAGAAAATATAACTAGAGGGATTTTAACGGTTCTCTAAATGAAGCGCGAAGCACCGACGTAGCGAGCTAGGTTGAGCGATGTGGGAGGGCGTTAGCAGGCAGAAACTACTTGACGATATGTCTATAATGACATATAGTATAGCAGCATGAATGCGACGGACAAGCCGCTTATCTGGCTTCACGGGGAAGTCAAGACGCCGCCATTCTCGCCCACGGCCAGGCTCGAGGCGGGGTGTCTTCTCCGAAGATTGCAGAGGGGCGACCCGCTGGGTATGCCCCATTCGAGACCGATGCCGACGGTCGGACCGCGATGCCATGAACTGCGCATCAGGGACGCGCGAGTCACGTGGCGGATCATCTATCGAATTGACGCGGATGCCATCGTGATCTTGGAGGTATTCAGCAAACGAACGCTCCAGACTCCCGCGTCGGTGACCGAGACGTGCAGGCAGCGTCTGAGGAGCTACGACAATGCGTGAATCGAAGAGGAAGCGCCTTGAAGCCAAGGGCTGGAGGGTCGGGGGCACCGCAGAGTTTCTCAACCTCTCACCCGAGGAAGCTGCGTATGTCGAACTCAAGATCAACCTCGCGTTAAAGCTGCGTGAGTGGCGAACTCGGCGCCAGCTCACCCAAGGAGATCTGGCAAGACTTGTGAAGTCCAGCCAATCCAGGGTCGCCAAGATGGAAGCCGGTGATCCCTCCGTGTCTCTGGACCTGCTGGTGAGAACCCTTCTGGCGCTGGGAGCCTCGAGTCGCGAGATAGCGAGGACCATCGCGCCCCCTCGTCGCGCCACGGCGGCCTAACGTCCGCGATGATGCACGCGAGCGCGCGCGTAGCGGCGCTCGCCAAGTGTCGCTGTCGATCGCGTTGTTAGCCGTCAATCTTTGCCGAGCTAGCCAAGAACTCATTCCAGCGCCTCAAGATCTGCCGTCGGTTATCGATGTTCCTTTCAAGTTTCAGTGCACCGTACGTTGCAACATACTCGTCTCGGGCTCGCCGGAAGCGAAAACTGTCGAACTGTTCCCCAATCCAAGAACGTTCCTGCTCCGAAAGTTGAGGCAAGAACTCCGCTGGAGTTTGGGTGATGTAATCCGGCTGTTCCATGTTCGAGCTATGCCAGATGTCGTACGTGTCGGGCCGCGACCCGAGCAGCATCGGCAACAGGTAAAGGTTTCGGAGCATCGTTTCAAGAAGTTTAGCGTTTGCCTTTTTGATCTCACCAATGCGATGGAGCGCCAACGCCCAATAGAGATAGTGGATGGGCTCGCCAATATCGTCCGAGCAGTACTTTTCGTACCAGTCGTAATGCGCGAGGGCTTTTTCCAGCTCATCCGCGAGAACGTAAAATGGTCCGATCAGGTAGCGTTTTCCTGCGCTGTCTTCAATGTGGCGATACTTCTTCTGTTCATTCGCCAGCGCCCGCTTAAGTCGCGTGGCGCGATCGCGGAATTTCTTTCGCACGTCAGACAACGGTCGGTGCTCCTTGTTGACGGCTAACGGCGTTGCAGGTCAGCGGCGGGCGGACGCGCGAGCGTGCTCGCGTGGACGACTGTCCGCCGCAGCCACGTCAGCGGTCCACTCCAGCCAGCTTAAGCGCTTTTTCGTTGGTGTTCTTCCATGTACGCTCGCAACAGGGCATTGATTCGAGTTTGATAGCCTGGTCCTTTTTTCCTGTACCAGTCAAGCACGTCGCTATCGATGCGTAGCGTAAGTTGTTCTTTACGCAACACTGGCTTTAAGCGCCGCCGGACAATTGCGCGAGCAAACATCTTGGGCGTTAATTCCGGCGTATCGGACAAATCAATTTCCGCATCCTTCAGCGCATCGACGCGCTTCCAGTCAGTGTGCGATTGCTTTGTAATAGTTGATTGCTTCATTTTTTGTTGCCTTTCTCACAGAGATGATGCGGATGACATCATCCGTCTCGGTATGTGCGATGACGACCACACGCCCATTGAGCAAGCCCACCGTCACACATCGTATTTCGCCATAATCAAACCGGTCATCGAGAATGGTGACAATCTCAGCGGCAAATACTTCTTCGATTCCAATGAAGTCGATCCCGTGTTTCTCAATGTTGGATTGCCGTTTAGCCTCATCCCATTCATAGCGCATATCTGTGAGTGTAGTGACATCCTGTAGTTACGTCAAGCCTGACGTTCTCTTTGTGGAAATCCTGCGTCTAACGATTGAGTATACTGACCGACATAGTATGCGCATGCAGCGCGAATACGTCCATGGATTCTCGTTTCGATTCACACACGTGTCAACCATATCCCCAACGGGCGAAGGAGACCAGCATCGATACGTTGAGATAGATGGGATGGATTAGTCTGATCTGATTACTCGTGGTTGTCAGTTCTGCCTAACGGCTTGGTGCTGAGCGGCCGGCGGCCGGCGAAGCTCTCATTTATCTCGGCTGCGGAAGCTCATATCCGAGTTGCTATAGAAACTCGATCTGACCGTGCATGTCCTCTGCGTCCAATACCTGATGGATCACCATCAGTCCACGGATAATGTCCTTGACCGGGGTTTGCTGTGGCGCGTAGACGATCCCGGCGTGATCCGCACCCGCAGCATGCAAACGCAGGAAGTCATCATCCTGGGTGAAGATCACTCGACCTTCGTTCAGGGCTCGCTTCAAATGCTCCTCATCAGAAGCACCAAGCATTCCCGCTTCCACCACCGTGAGTACATCCACTCCACGTTGGCGCAGTCCCCGCACGACGGCCTTCGCAACGTGCTCATCAGCATAGAATGTAATGTTAGGTCCCTTGTAGCTTCTGATTCAGTGTCGAAGGAGTACTTTCCCTCAGGGCCTTGACGAATGCCTTGCTGTCCTCTATGTCGCGGTCGATCTCGGATCGATGGTCATAGTAGTAGGCCAGCGCCGCATAGACATCAGCTAGGGTCAAATCGTACTCCGCAGCAATCTCATCAGCGCTCTTGCCGATCCGCTCGTGCCAGACCACAATATTCAGCACCGTAATGCGATGTCCTGCGATGCGAGGTTTCTCACCCGCTATTCCAGGTGTCACCTTGATATGTTGGTCCAGTGTTTTCGTGGCCATACCATTTCTCCTTTCGTGCTACTCTCCTACGCCCAGACGCCGCCTCGTGAGTATGCTGGTCAGCGCATCCCAGGCCTTAAATGTCTAACGAATACGGCGATTCTCCCGTGTCTCTAAGGAGTTGTCAAGGTTCTCCGGGCTCCGCTACGCCGACACATACTGGCTAGCATAATCCTCTTATGGCTACAAGGGGCTGAGCCCCTGTGGGGGTTTGGGCATGGCAATAAGATACCGTACTTAGCCTGCAATGTCGCGTTCGTAGATTTCCTGCCCCGGCCGAGCAAAGTCTTCTTTGCTGTAACGTGAGTCCAGGGAAAACGCCGACCACGCGACTTCGTCCTTTCGTGCTGTGTGTTCCTGTCGGTGAGATTGGAGAAACTCCACGAAATCCAGCACTTCCCGCTGCGCGGATGCAGGCAGCGACTTCAGGCGTTGGACAATGATCTCAGTTGTTGTCATGCCGATCACCTCGCATGATTACAATACCCCAGGGGCCGTGGTCTCCCAAAGGCCGAACGTCGATGCGGCGATCGCTTCCCAAGTCACATTCGATTCACACACGTGTCAACCATATCCCCAACGCAGGTGTTGCGTGCTATACGGGTCGGCATGGTTCCATGATAGCTGCGAGGGGTTAAGCCCCTGTGTCAGCGCAGCGAAATTGGGGGACACCATGCTGAATCCCGCAACTCCCAGCCCCTGAATTAAGTAAGGTGTCCCCGGATTCCGCGTTATGCGTGTGTCGTCATCCTACATTTGCCGTATACGAATTCGGGATCGAGATCAACTCCACTGTCCCATTCAATGGTGTCGAAGGCAACCCGGACACACTTGAAATGCTCATACTCCCTTATCTTTTGAAATACCCCAAAATCGAGATACGGTTTCATGTCAAGCATACCGTGTTCGCCATTATCGAACGCGATAGCAAGGATAAAGTCTTCATTGGGAACGACCTGTGACACAGATGGATACATGCTCTCTGCTCCTTACTGAAGCGGTTGAATCTTGAATGGGTTTTCTCCATTCATGACGAGGTTCCAGTCTGCCATTAGCTCTTCCTGGTGAAGTTCTGCCTATGCCATGACCAGCTTCTGTTGTTTTCGGGGTAGATTGCCGTCAATGATTTCGCACATGCGAATGTCCACCGATGCCTTATAGTCGTTGTAGTAGACGTGGAAATGCGGTGGACTGTGCTCGCCAGGAGCAAAATACATCCGAACAATTATGCCATAACACATCGAGATCGTTGGCATTCACTTCTCTCCTGGTCCGTGCCGAAAGCGATTCGGTACCCTTCCGTTTTGCCTGTGCTCAATTCGGGGCCTTCCAGCCCTCCGGAAGTCCACAGGCCTTCAGTACGGCCTTGGCGTAGGGCCAGCCTGTCTTGACCGTGCCGTTCTCGGCCCCGCTTACCATCGCTTGGGACTTCCTCAGCTTCTTGGCAAGCTCAGCCTGAGTCAGTCCGGCGGCCTCGCGAGCCTTACGGAGATCGCGACTAATGCTTTCGCGCACGCTCTGACGGGCTGGAGGAAGGACCTCGGGCGCGGCCTTGCCCAACAGGCGAAGCCATTCCGCCTTGGGTACGACCACAAACTCCACATTGTCGATCATCAGCGTTCCGACGGTCATGATGTCCTCCTACTCCTCGTACACTTCGCTGCGGTGCTGGATGCGAACCACCAGCACATCGTTTTCAATCCTGAAGATTACGCGTCAGTCACCCATGCGGATGCGGGCATGGTCCGCCCACTCGTGCTTCAGCCATTTCACCCCGGAAACCTGGGGCCAGGACTCCAGGCGTTTCAGAACGTCATCCAGCCGGTATTTCATCTGGGTAGGGAGCCGTTCTTTGTCAGCTTCGGCTTCAGACGAAAGGCGGACTTCGATCATGTCTCAATACTAGGCTGGTATCAGCCTGTTGTCAAGAGCCTTGCGCGCCCTTCGCCGTCTGTGGCGGATGCGGTCTAACGAGGCTGTAGAAAAACCCCGAAAACCTATCTTTCGAGACGATGCGCTGGGCGGTGTTCTCGGTCTCAGTCAGAGCCGATCCAGGTACTGTTTCTGTAGCTACATGTAGTAGGCCACCAGTCGAGCGGGATCATGCGCAACGCGCGCTGAGATGCGGTGGCGCACCTCCCGGATCTCGTCGATGACCGGATCACTCTGACTCTGTTTCATCGCTACCTCCGAGCAGTTCCAAGGGTGTCACCATCGCCGGCACAAAGAGCCCAAGCAGCGTGTTGTTACGCAGTCCGCACATATATACCTAGGTACTCGCGCGCGACATCCTCGGGCTTAGGCTGGGAGGGCGCTCGCCGCGCTGCTGGCCCCGATTGAGGAAAATAGGGTCTGACCCCATTGTCCTTGACCCCATTGTCCTGCGCTCTTCAACTCTAACGGCTCGCGCGGCGCTATCGGCCGCTTGCCCGTCGGACAGGACAGGGGGATATCCGAAACGATACCTGTGTATCTGTTTCTGTACAGATCACAAAGGTCGCAAACACCTTGGTGTAGGTGAAGTGTCGGTCCCCAAGTCCTTACTGGGAGCAGACTTAGAGCAGGAAGCGCTCACCACTTCGCGGTGCGCGGGCTGATGGCACCCCACGTGCACGATCGATGTTCAGGAGACACAGCCAACCGAACACAGGCAGCCCGGTACTCGAAGCCTGTACGGCAAAAGGAGGTGTGCCAATGAACATGTACCGAAAGCGATCGGAGGCGGTGACGAGCAGTGCGCTCCTGTTTCTAACTCTCATCTGTCTGGTGGGCTTGGTGGGCTGCGCTACGACACCTCACCCGGTACTGTCAGAGGAGCCCGGGGGGTTGCTGAAACAGGAGGAGCTAACAGACGAATTGGGTACAGTTGGCGTGGTCGTGACAGCGCGCGAGCCCGGCTTGGAGATGCCGTGGATGGGCGCTGGAGCAGCAGCCTTGAAATACGGGGCGACAGGCTTGTTCGGACCCGCTTTTCTCGGAGCCCTGACTGGCCCAGGGATTATTCTCGCACCTGTGGGCGCAGTGCTGGGCCCCATTGGAGCAATCACGGGCGCCGTATGCGCGCCGCCGAAGCGCGATATCAATCGGGCTGAAAACTTACTGCAGCAGAGGCTGGCGAGCGTGCAACTCAATGACGCCTTGCGAGATGCCGTCGTGCAGGCTGCCCGCGATCGTACGAGTCGTTCAGTTGTGCCGCTTGGGGATGCTGCTCGTTTTGCCTCTCAGGATGGCACGACCTATCGCTCGCTATCAACCGAAGGCGTTCATACGGTCTTGGAGATTAGCGTACCATGGGTTGCGCTGGAAATTAAATCCTTGGAGGGCGGCAGCTTGTTGCGGGAGTGCTGGACCGAGATGCTTGGCATGTGGGTGATGGCAGAAGCCAGGCTCGTGCGAGTTGCGGACGACGTCGAGTTGTACCGCCTGCCCTCCGACGCCGCGCAGTACCGTGAGGAAGGCCTCGCTCGTTCGCTCCGCGATTGGGCAGAAGACGACGCCCAACCATTTCACGATGAATTGAAGGCGGTTCCGGAAGTTCTTGCGAGGGCAATCGTGGGGAAGCTCTTCTGATTACGCATCCGACAGTCGAGAATACAGCCGAAGCGGACTACGGCATGTTCGGGAAGCAGGGCGATGCTCTATTTTTTGCGAACCTGAACCTCTACGCTGTTTCGCGCGACAGATAGAACGGAAGAGCGTAACTCGGTGGCGGCGGATAGCGCGCCCATGGGGATGAAAGTCCTTTCGTCCCCTCGTCTCCCCGGCTGCTCAACATACGCCGTATGGCGTATTGATCCAGAGACGTCAGCGTATGCTATAATCACCGTCAATTTGTCGGGATGCTTGATCCCATGGCACGAAGTGGGCGGCGGAGACCGATGCGCCCACACCAAAGCTGGATGAGCTAAAAGTTCATTTATTTTCTTATCCTTGTGAGCTCCACAAGTTCCGTCGGGCTGCTGGTTGCCACAGTGCGAGACCTTCAAAATCTTAGGAGGACCATGACCAGGCTGCCGAGGGGGTGGGTGATGGTCGCTATCATCGCATCTGTGTTGCGGTCACCCTTTGTGCTAGCCCAGACGCCGTCGACCGTGCCCTCTGAACCTGAGTCGTCTCTCTCTCTCTCTCTCTCTCTCTCCTCGTGAGCCCACCCAGGCGCCACAGCCGGCGCGCCCGTCATCAGTAGACAACCTCCAACTTCTGCCTTCTCCAGATTCTGCCGTCATAGGCCGCCGTCCCCTCATCGAGGTCATCCTCCCACCAGATCTGCCTCCCGCTACGCAGGATGGGGCCGTGATCGCCGTCGATGGAACGGATGTGACAAGCCAGGTAGCGCGACGGCCGGGACGGCTCACCTATCGGCCGGCATCGGGCCTGACGCCAGGCCCGCACACGGTGACACTCACCTTCCCGGACCCAGATTCTGGAGAAGGCGAACCGATCCAGTGGTCATTCACCATCCGGGACTATTCGGCGCTGGAGGAGGGGAGCCTGGACCTTGAGGGCTCTCTGACCTATGAGCAGGCGGCGAAACGGCTTCAGGGAACTGATCCACACTGGAATCTAAATGGCAACGTCAAGATTACCGGCCGGGCCTCTGAGCGCGGTGTCGTCGCCACACTGGACGGTAATCTTCGCTACATCGACGCCGAAGGACCCGGCCCCCCTGGCCCTGGTCAAACGCCGCGGAACAACTTCGACTTGGCCGACTTCTTATTGACCCTCAGTAAGGACCCCCACAAGCTCCAGTTGGGCGACGTCCAGGTGGCGGAGAGCTTTCTGTCCACCGGGTTTGCGTTTCCAAGGCGGGGTGGCCTGTTGTCGGTGGAGCTGTTCGGGGCAGAACTCCACCTGTTCCAGGTTCGAAGCGACTCGATCATCGGGTTCGACCATGGTCTGGGAATCGGCGATCCCGATAGGCGAGTCCAGGGTGCGTCGATCGCGCGTGACCTGCTGCCCGACAAGGCGCTGCGGATGAAGGTGACCTATCTGGATGGCGAAAACGCCTCACCAGGCGCGTTTAACATTGGCTCGGCCGAAGGCGGCCAGCGTGGCGATCTGCTGAGCGTGCTGGCCAGTTCCAGCCTTTTCGGGCAAAGGCTGCGGGGCGAGGGCGAGGCGGCGTTCAGCCGCTTCGATGTCAACACCGCCGACGAATTCGGACGGCGGGGCGATTCGGGGGTGCGGGTGAAGGTGGACGGGACCTTATGGGAAACGCTCAACCTCGGCGCCGAATACCAGCGGATGGGGTTGAACTTCCAGAGCATTGCCAACCCGAATTTCGTCCGCGACCGGGAGGGGATCACCACGTCGGCCAATACCCGATGGGGGCCAACGCAGTATACCCTCGGATTCTCGCAGGCTCATGACAACGTTCGTGACGATCCGCTCCTGCCGCGCATCAGGCAGCGGACCTATAGCGCCGCCTGGGGCCTCCAGGTCCCGGACTACCCCTCCCTGACCCTCAATTACAACCGATCAGAACAGGCGAGCGCACGGGAGCCGGCTGGCTTTGACCGGCTCGACACGGTCACCGATCTGTTCGGCGCAGGGCTCACCTACAGCCAGCCGACATGGAGCGCTAATCTGAACGGAAGCTATTCACTCCAGGACAACCGGAACGGGACAGTTCCCCCGGACTCGACGACGTGGAATGCCACAACGGGTCTGTCGTACAGGCCGACGCCGAGGCTGAACCTTGCGCCTTCGTTCGGCTTTACGCGAAGCCACGACCGCTTGGCTAACGTTACTGCCAGCACCTACTTGCCGACGGTTACGGCCAATGTCGCACTGATTCCTGACCTCCTGACCTTCGATACGCAGGCCTCGTTTACGAGGACGGTGGCCGATGACGAGTCGATACGGTCGAATTCGTTTACGGGCATCTTCCGCCTCTCGCTGAGTCTGGAACGGTTCCTCCTCAACTACGGGAAGCAGACTGTCTCGCTCCGGTTCAATTACAACCGATTCGACGATGAGTTCAGCTCCTTGAACAGTCGACAGCAGTGGGGGTTGTTCGTGATCATCGATCTGCTCGCCCCTCTCCCGCTCTTGCCGCCGGCCTGGGGCGGTCTCTTCGGGCCGAAGACCGTGGGCCGCCTCCCGGATGTCCAAACCGCCTTCGGCTTCAAGCCTGTAGGACACTAACATGATGAGATGCCGAGCAATAACACTCATGCTTGTAGTATTAATTTCGCTGGCGATGGCGAGCACGGCCTGGGCGGCGCTGTCGGTGACGGCGTCGCCAACGTCTGTCGTAGTAGGGCAACCGGTCTCCGTCACGGTCAGTTCCTCCGGCTGTAGTGCAGCACTCATTACGGTCAATTTTGGCGACAGCACATCGACAACCGTCTTGTCAAACACCACAACGACGGTGAGCCACGCGTATCTCACCCCTGGAAGCTTCAGCATAACCGCTAACGGTACACTCGCATTCTGTACACCTGCCACTGCCGTCGGGCCGACGATTACCGTCAGTTCGCTAGGCGCGATTACGTCGCTTTCCGCACTCCCTTCTGCTGCCGTGGTCGGCCAGGCGGTGATCTTCACCGTCTCCGGCACCGGCACCTGCGGAAGCCTGACGCTCAACTTCGGCGACGCGACGTCGACCACGCTCAGTGGAGCCTTCCCACTCACCACGACCCATGCCTACGCAAGCCCCGGGACCTTCACGGCCACCGCGACCGGCACGTCGAGTTGCACTGGCTCGGCCAGCACCCTCGTGACGGTGACATCGCCGCCAGGCGCGATCACCTCGCTCACCGCAACCCCCTCGTTCGCCCAGGTCGGCCAGGCGGTGATCTTCACCGTCTCCGGCACCGGCACCTGCGGAAGCCTGACGCTCAACTTCGGCGACGCGACGTCGACCACGCTCAGTGGAGTCTTCCCACGTACGGCTAGTCACGCTTACAGCAGCGTGGGGACGTTCACGGCCACCGCGACCGGCACGTCGAGCTGCACCGGAAGCGCGAGCGCCATCGTGACCATCGTTCCGCTGCCGCCCTTATCAGTTGCGGTTTCGGTAAACACTACCCCGTCGCCGGCCCAGGTGAGCCTTATCCAGTCTGTTCCGGTCGTCATTACCTACACCTTCACCACGAACATTCAGGGCGCCTTCACGCTGACCTCATCAGGTGGGACATTCGTCGCTGGCAGTGGCGGGACGCTCGGGACGGGCGGCAGCGGGTTGTCCGTGACCATCACGGGCGGTCGCGGGGTCGTGACGGAGAGTCTCATCGTTCCGCAAGTGGTCGCGGAGCGGTCGCTCCGCGGCGGCTCGCCGACCTTCACCTTCCAGCGGACGTTCTCAAGCGGCAACATCTCCGTCCCGGCAACTGTCCCGATGCGCGTGGTCTCCTCGGCTGCCGGGCCCTTCTCGCTCCGCCGGGTCGAGCTGCGGTTTGACAACGGCCGTGGCGAGATCACTGTCCCAAAGCATTTCGAGCATCTCAAGGCAGTCGCTTTCGTCGAGTTCAATGGATCGGGGCTGTTGGAGGCTGCGTGGGAGGTGGATGGTCGAACGCTGGCGATCATCAGGAAGTTTCTAACCTTTGGCGACCTGGTCACGCTCACCACGCCGGACGTCCCGCCGCTGCCCACCTTCGAGCCGGGGCCGCATCGGATCACCTTCCGAATCACCAGTCCACCCTCCACCTTTGAGATCCCTCCTATCACCTACTTCGTCACCGCCGCTTCCAAAGCAGCCGAGACTATCGAATTGATCGCGCCGGCCGACAAGGCCCGATGGCCGCAACCGGGCGCAGCCTTCGAGTGGAAGGGGGTGGCCGAAGTAGCGCAGTACCGACTCGAGATCATCGAGGCAGAAGAGGACACGCCCAGCTTCTCCGCCCTGGTTAAAGAGACCCGTTACAGCATGCCGCCCGTCTATGAGCGGAACCTCGTGATCGGCAAGCGCTATCGATGGCAGGTAAAGGGGCTCGACGTCAACGGAAACGTCGTGGCCGTTAGCCAGAGCCGCACATTTACGTGGAGCCCGGACCCACCCGCAGGCGTCTTCGTGCCCGGTCAGGTCCTCGCGGCTCTCAAGGCCGGCCCGGTGAAGGCCGCGAGCGAGGTCGTGAAGGGGCTGGAACGCCGCTTCAACCTGCGGGCATTGCGAACCTTCGAGCTGAAGAGCCTTGAGACGACGGTGACCGTCTTCGAGGTCCCTGCGTCAGGCAGCATAGGCAGCATCATCTTTGCCCTGCAGGCCGATCCCCGCATCCTTTTCGCCCAGCCCAACTACCTGAGCCAGACCGCGGCAGTCCATACCGATCCGTTGGCCTCGCTGCAGTACGGGCCGCGGGCCATTCGCGCCGACCAGGTCCACGGTCGGGCTACCGGTCGAGGGATTCGTGTAGCGGTCGTCGATACCGGCATCGACGTTCGACACCCTGATCTGCGCGGACGGGTAGTCGAGCGGGTCAACTTCGCCCCTGGCGAGGAGCGTTTCGAAGAAGAGGTGCATGGGACGCTGATTGCCGGCGTGATCGCGGCCAGAGCCGACAACGGTATGGGGATCTACGGCATCGCACCTGAGGTGGAGCTCATGGCGATCCGCGCGTGTCGAGCGGCAGCGAAGGATCGGCCGGAGGGGGTGTGCACCTCTGAAGGCATCGCCAGAGGGATCGATTATGCTCTGATGAACGATGCCAGGGTCATCAACCTCAGCCTGGGCGGTCCCGCCGATCTGCTGTTGCCTCGACTGGTCGATCGGGCGAGGCAGCTTGGGACCGTCATCGTAGCAGCCGCCGGAAATACGGGGCCAACCGGACGCGCACTGTACCCTGCCGTCCTTCCCACCGTGATCGCCGTGACCGCCGTCGATGCAAGAGACGGTGTGTATTCTCAGGCGACCAGGGGTGAGTTCATCGATCTGGCGGCGCCTGGAGTCGAGGTGATGACCACGATGCCAGGAGCGCAGTTCGGTGTGCAGTCAGGCACCTCGCTGGCGGCCGCCCACGTGAGCGGGGTGGTCGCCTTGCTGCTTCAGGTTTCACCGCGCATCTCGCCGGAGGAGGTACAGCATGTCCTTGAAGAGACCGCTGAGGACCTGGGTGCTCCAGGCAAGGATCGTCTGTTCGGCAGCGGCCGGGTCGATGCGTGCCGCGCGATCCGCCGATCCGTCGGTTCCTCCTTGGTCTGCAGATGAGCCGTAGCTAGGGGTGTGGTGAACCTTTTTGTGTGATCCCGCCACCTATGGATGAGAGGGACGAGGGCGCCATCCTGGCCCAGATCGCCGCAGGAAGCCGAGAGGCGTTTGACCTCCTCTACCGGCGCTACGAGCGAAGGGTGTACGGGTACCTTCTCAGCCTTGTGAGGATGCCCGCCATCGCCGAAGAGTTGATGTGTGAGACGATGTTCGAGATGTGGCGGGGGGCTGCACGGTTTCGCGGGGATTCGAAGGTCTCGACCTGGCTGCTCGGAATCGCTCGTTATAAGGCGTTGAGTGCCTTACGCAACCGCCATATGTCATCTGATGTGGTTAACGATGAGGCTCCAGATATCGAGGCTCCGGAGGACGGTCCGTTGAAGAAAGTCCAGCAGAAGGATGAGGCCGAGCTGGTCCAGAAGGCCCTCCAGACTCTGTCGGTAGAGCACCGGGAGGTTCTGGAGCTGGCCTTCTATTACGATCTTCCCTACCAGGAGATCGCGGAGCTGGTCGGCTGTCCGATCAATACTGTGAAGACCAGGACATTCTATGCCAAACAACAACTGAAGCGTAGATTAGCGCAGCTCGGCGTCATGGGGGAGAGAGATGAGGGAGCCTGAGGCGCGGGAAGGGATGGAACATGACATTGCCCTGCTCCTGCCCTGGTATCTGAACGGAACCCTGGCAGAGGGAGAGTGTCGGCAGGTCGAAGACCACTTGGCCGAATGCCGTCCCTGTCAGCGAGAGCTGGAGGAGCTGAAACAGCTCAAGCGATGGATACAGGCCTCCCGCGCTGCCGCGCCCGTGCCCTCCGCTGACCTGTTCGCGAGGGTCGTGGCCCGTATCGAGGCGACGGATCCCGCAGCGCAGTCTACGCGAAACATCCAGGCTCCGACTGGACCGTGGTGGGGGGAACGGCTTATTGCCTGGCTGCAGGCCTGCTTTGCCCCCCGATGGGCGCCCATCCTTGCCACCGCCATGATCGTCCTCCAACTGGCGGCCATCGTGGGCCTTCTCAGTCTCCGCTTCGAAGGACGCCAGGAGCCGTTTGAGACGCTCAGCGGACCGGCAATGAAGCCACCCCAGCCGGCAGCCGGGCTGCGATTTCGCGTGGCCTTCCAGGAGCGTGCGTCTGAACAAGCGATTCGTACCCTGCTTCAAACCATGGGTGGTCGAATCATCGATGGGCCGTCGGCAGCCGGCTTCTATATTATCGAGGTTGCACCTTCGACGGGCGACCTCGAAAAGGCCCTCGATGCCTTAAGATCGCGCCCCCACCTCATCCGATTCGTGGAGCGCGTGGAGCGTTGAACCTCTTGGCGCTGTACCGCGACATACCGGGTAACCGAAACTGAACCACGGACCGTAACACCATCACCGAAAAGGAGGAAGACAATGACACACCGAGGATTCATTACGATGGGGATTCGCCCAACACGCCGTGTGGGCAGGCGCTTATTAGCGGCCGCCTTACTGTCGAGCATGGCCTTGGTAGTGATATCTGCCAGAGACGTGCATGCCCGAAAGAAAGACGGTAGTAGCGAATTCCTGTTTCGATGTCTGGACTTCCCTGACAAGACCGGTCAGTGCCCTGACAAACCTAACGGTAGTACAAGAAGTGCGGAGTCGAGGGCCCTCGCCCCTACTGCCACACTGGCCGATCCAGCAGCAACAACGGCCCAAGCAGCCCCGCCTCCGCCAGGTCTCCCAAAGCCCGTCACCCCTGGGGTGAAAACGCCCCCTCCCGTCCAGGTGAGAAAGCCTGATCTGGTTCCGATTCCAAACCCCAACGCCAGTGCCGGCCCGGCCGGATTCTGCACCAGGGATCCCGCAGGGAAGCTGGTAGTACACGTGAAGAATCAGGGTGTCATCGCTGCGCCAGTGTCAACGACCGTCGTTCACTTGTGGAAATCTGGCCATGCGGTAAGGCGAGATATCTTGCCTACGCCCGTGATCCCCGTGGGCGGAATGGTCTCCCTTCCCGGGGTCGAGATCCCGGCGGGTGCCTTTCCCCCGGATTTGGTCTTTACCATCACCGTCGATGGGCAGAGCAAAGTCGACGAATCCGACGAGATGAATAACAGGGTCGAAGACAAATGTGTGAGCTGATGACAGACTCGACACCGTGGAGGCTCTTCGTCTGGAACCTACATCCGGGGTCGGGCAAGCTCCGGCTCTAACAGGAGGGAACGATGCGGCGAGAAATCGGACTGCTGGTAGTAGGCGTCACTGGACTCTGGCTTGGCTGGGCCCTGCCTGCGGACGCGACGCATACCTCGAAGCATGGCTGCTCCACTGATTCAGTGCGGTCGGGTAATCTCTGTATGGACAAGTACGAGGCCAGTATCTGGCAGACTGCGAATACGTCCGTGATCAAGAAGATCAGAAATGGCAAAGTCTCCCTCGCCGACCTTACCGCAGCCGGCGCGACCCAGCTCGGGCTGGCGTCAGGGGACCTCGCCGCCGCCGGCTGCCCGAACACCGGCAACGGCTGCATAGATGTCTACGCCGTCTCGATCCCTGGCGTGACGCCGTCCCAGTTTGCCACGTGGCTCCAGGCTGCCGCTGCCGCCAGAAACTCCTACAAGCGCCTGCCGACCAACGCCGAGTGGCAAGCCGCTGCCCTCGGGACGCCGGATGGTACCCCCTGTATCGTGAGCGCGGGTGGTCCTGGACCCATGGGCACCCCGGGTTGCGTCTCTAACGTGGGGACGTTCGACATGGTGGGCAACGTCGCGGAGTGGGTAGCCGACTGGGTGCCGCTCAGCACGACCTGTGTTCCCTCTTTGTTGGGGAGCTTCGATTCCAACTGCCTGGCTGGGGCAAGCACCACGACAGGTCCTGGCGCACTGATTCGCGGCGGCCGTTGGGACGATCTGTCGGATGCCGGCGTCTTTTCGGTGTTCGGTGACGTCACCCCGGCGAACGCGTTTCTGGGCGTCGGGTTCCGGGCTGCACGTTAGTAGTCTAGACGGTGGTCACTTGATCTCAGGTGACGGTTAACGCCCTGCAGAGTGGGGTGAGCGTAAACCCATACGCTTGCAAGGCGCGCGGTCAGAGCGTTGAACCTTCTGGCGCCGTACCGCGACATACCGGGTAACCGAAACTGAACTACAGGCCGTAAACACCGTAACCGAAAAGGAGGAAAGCAATGACGTACCGAAGACTTGTGACAATGGGGACCCGCACGACACGCTCCGGGGGCAGGCGGCTATTGGCGGCCGCCTTGCTGTCTGGCATGGCCATGGTGTTGGTCTCTACCCATGACGCGCATGCTCGAACCAAAGAAGAGAACTGCCGAGATTTTGGGGGCACGCCTACCCGCGATGCCTGTGCTATTGTCCAGAAAGATGGGCAGGTAATATATGTTCCGTGGTCTCGGGTTTCTGCGCCAACTCCGCTCGACCCGGCACAATCTGGAGCCACTCCAGCCCAGACTGCTCAGGGGACACCGAAGCCCCTCACGCCCGGAGCAACCACAACGCCGCCTCTTGCCCCGAGACAGGCGGATCTGATCGCGGTGTCGAGGTCGCAGTCTGTCCCTCAGTTCTGCGAGCGGGATCGCGCCGGGAGGTTCGTAGTCCACGTGAAGAATCAGGGGCTTGCCGCTACACCAAAGCCATCGAGAGTAGCCCTTTTCTTTCCCAAAAGCGGCAAAACGGGCTTTGCAGACACGCCTATCCTTTCGCCAGGCGCCGAAACTACCGTCTACATAACACCACCAGCGGGCTCTCTCCTCGCAGGGGATAACCGTTTCACCATCACCGTAGATTTCGACAACAGTATTCCCGAGTCCCCTGCCGGTGAGATGAATAACAAGGTCGACAGTAAGTGCATTGGTTGAAAGAGGAGGACCCGACCTGATCCGATTCGTGAAGCGGCTTCACCCATCAACCTTCTCGCCCCTGTGAGCCACGTAGACGGTGGTGAAACTACTCATTGACCACCCATAGGTCGCACCGTGCGACCCCCGAAAGGAGGAGTAACATGACCTACAAAGGGCTCGTCGCCTCAGTTCTCGCTGCCTCAAGCCTAATCGCCGTGATAGAGGGCTCGGCCGGCGCCACCTCTCACCTGAAGACGCTGCCTGGCCCCAAGAACCCACCGATTCCCAGTGGGATCAAACCCTGCGCCGATCTCGCCGCGCAGCGGATCGACTTCAGCCTCATCTCCAAGGTGAGCCAGTTCCAGGGGTTGGTACGGATTACCGGTGTAGTCAAGAATGTAAGCCCTGTGGCTTATACGGGTGCGCAAAGACTCAACCTGTTCCAAAAGAATCATCTCGTTGCAAGCCAGGACTTCCCCCATCTCAATCTTGCCCCAGGCCAAGAGGTGACTGTAGCCTATGAGCGGGATTGGAATGCCTCCTCTTCTTCCGAGGGAGAGTTTCCCCCGACCTATATGCTGCGGCTTGCTCCTAACCACAGTACCGGCCCAGACTGTAACATCGCCAACAATCAGGTCGAGCGCAGCGGCGCTGATATCAGCAAGCTGTTCGGCGGAGCGGGTGTCGGCTCGACACGCCAGGTGCCACCAGCCATCGGCGGTACGAGCACCCCTGCGTCCACCAAGCCGGTGGCCCCTGGTCTCTCGATGGATCCGGATCCTGCCCCACAGCCTGACAAGCCAGCTGCCGTCTCCGCGAACAGCCAAACGTATACCGGAGTCTCAACGGATGCTGTTTACATCAATGGACTCGGGCATTACAGCGCAAGTAAGGACGGGCGCATAGTGAACTCCGCAGGTTCCGATAACGGCCGTGCGGCGAGCTCGGCCATCACAATTGAGCTGCCAAAGGTTGACGCAGCTCACTGAGGTAAACAGGTGCCCCTGCCGTCGCCCGCCGTCGATCGCGGCGTTGCTATCTGCTTGCGCGGAGGCCCCGATCATGAGGATGACCATACTCCTACACCACTGGCTCACGTCCTCGTGCCTCGTTACATTCATCGTTCTGGGAGGCGGTGTGATGCAGGCCAGCGCTCAGGGCCAACCGGTCGCCGCGAGTATCGATCTGGAGGGAACCGGCTTCCATGTCACGCTCCCTGATGGACGCGTGCTCCGGTCGCCGGAGTTGGTGGGCGCGGTGCTGGGACTGCGCTCAGGACTTCGCGTCCGCATCGATGCGGTCGAGCAGGACCGGGACCACCGCGGTCGGCCGCTCTGGCTCCACACCTTATCGGCCGAGCAGGTCGACGGCACGTGGCAGAACTTATGCCGGGTCGGACCTGATGGCCGACGGGCGGGGTTCGCCGTTCCTGGCCATCAGACAGCCGATGGCAGACTGGCCGAGGCCGGACCCGGTGTCTTCGAGCTCACGTGTACTGGTGGCGCCCTGGCCAAGTGTGTCCGGTTCGGCTATGCGCCGTGGGGATTGAGGCCTGACGGGGGCGCGATGCGTGACCTGTTCAATGCGTGCGTGCGTATGGTACGCGCCGATTACGGCGGCGACGGCTGGGGCAGCACCCGAGACGGGATGTTGATCGATATCTACGACGTATGGGAGATCCGGACACCGGACCGACTCGAGGAGCACGAGTTCGAGGCAGGGTGGACTCCCAATGGCGCTGTGTGCGTGCACCACGTGCGCGTGAAGGAGAACGTGTCACTGGACCATCTTGTGCAGCGCTATCCCAGACTCAGCGACCGCACGGGGCCAGTCTGTACAGAGGAGTTCGCGCGATCCCAGGGGGCCCTCCTCTTCAACCGGTCCCGGCCTTGATCAAAACTTGTGGCTTCTTTTATGGTGATCCGATTCGTGGAGCGCGTGGAGCGTTGAACCTCTTGGCCTTGTACTGCGACATACCAGGTAATCGAAACTGAACTACAGGCCGTAAACACCGTAACCGAAAAGGAGGAAAGCAATGACGTACCGAAGACTTGTGACAATGGGGACCCGCACGACACGCTCCGGGGGCAGGCGATTATTGGCGGCCGCCTTGCTGTCTGGCATGGCCATGGTAGCGCTATCTTCCCATAACGTATCTGCTCTAACCTTACAAGAATGCCACGAGCGGGGAGGGATGGTCGATGGGCGTGGTAACTGCAGCTATACGGCAAAGGATGGGAGGATCGTAATTGAGCCAGTGGTGGGAGCCCGGGTACAATCTGGAGCCACACCAGCTCCGACTGGTCAAGGGACGCCGAAGCCCGTCACCCCCGCAGTGAAAACGCCCCCTCCCATCCAGGTCAAAAAGCCCGATCTGGTCCCAATTCCAAGGCCGGGTGGTGTTGGCCGCGAAGGGTTTTGCTTCAAGGATCCTTCGGGGAAGTTGGTCGTCAATATGAAGAATCAGGGCGGCATCGCTATCCAGGCGGCGACGATACGGGCCACTGTTGATTTTCCTGGAGTCGGATCACGCTTTACCTACATATCCACCAAAGGGATCCCAGCAGGTGGGACTGTCTCGTTCCCTGGTATCGAGATCCCGGCAGGCGTCATTAAGCCGGGCGATCTCAATTTCAGCATCTCTGTCGATTCCTCATCCGAGATCGACGAATCCAACGAGATGAATAACAGGGTCGACGGCACATGTATTGGCTGATCCACAGACAGAAATCTAAGGTGACAGGAGGTGAGAGGGATGAAGAGGATGGCGGCCGTACTCCTACTTCCTCTCAGCCTGATAGTTAGGACCAGTATGGCCAACGCCGGCATAGGCACTTCGCCTGGTGGCCCTGCTTGTTCGAGATGCTAGTGGTGAGCCGAAAGTGGGGCTCTTTTCCAGAAGGAATGGAGCCCCACTTATCCACAACCTACAACACACAGGTCGTACAGCGCGACCGGAAAGGAAGATCGACTCATGTCTCACTGGAACTTACGCTTAGCGTTGGTTGCGATTTCCCTGATGGGCGTTGCGGTAGGCGCATCCGTTGCGATGGCTGGGAACACCGAACTCATGCTCACTGGACCGAACTCGAACGTGGCACAGAAGGCCAAAATCGTAGGTAACACGCTGATGCTGCTGGGACAGAACGGCAAGTGGAGCACCGCCCCCGATGGCGCCTATCGGGCCATAGACGGCGGTAGTAAGGAGATCGTGATCCAGCGAGGCATCATCGTAGTGAACGGGATCGTCGGTCCAAATATTGCTCCTGCGCAGCGAGGGGGCGGGCGCGGTACGAAGCCCTCGGAACACGGGTTATCCATGGATCCGGATCCTGCTCCTGTTCCGCAGAAGAAGAACGTCCCACCACCGAAAGAGGGGTCGGCGGGGGATGCCCTTCGAAGAGGCATGGAACAGACCCGATAAGTGAGCCTGGGGAGCAACCATGCGAGCGAGATGGCGATTACTGCTCTTAACATCACTCTTCTCAGCAGTTCTGGCGGTCCTCCATACGAGTGGTCAAGTGATCGCTGGCGAACACCTTCCGCTTGCGCCTCAGCGGGGATCCTCTAAGCCCCTTCCCTCCGGGATAAAGGTGCAACCTCATCCTGGTCTTCAGATTCCAAGGTCTGATCTGGTCCCGATTGCGAACTCGGATCCTAGTCGTGGCCCGACAGGATCAGGATTGTGCGCCAAGGATCCCGCAGGGCATCTGGTGCTCTACGTGAAGAATCAGGGGGTCGTCGCGACCCCCGCGTCGATGACAGCGGCCACCGTTCGTTTTCCCAGGGCGGGAAAAACAGACCTGCCCCGCATACCCGGAGGAATCCCGCCGGGTGGGATCGTCCCGTTGCCGGCGATCGAGATTCCGGCAGCCGCATGTGGGCCCGAATGCGTGTTCACCGTGTTTGTTGATTCCCCAAAACTGATCGATGAAGCCAACGAACTGAACAACTTCGCCGTGGGCGTGTGTGTCGTTGATTAGAGGAGGGGTACGATGTCGATTCGGACTCACGACTTTTCACTCACTTCATCTCGCCGGCTTGACCCGGCGCACAAGGGGGATGCACGATGACGCACCGTCAACTCATGGCGGTCGGGCTGGCGACGCTTGCCATGCTGAACATGACAGCAGGAGCAGCCTTGGCTGGAACCGAACTGAAAGTGCTCGGTGCCAATACTGTAGGCATCATCGATATGAATCACCCGATCAAAAGCAGCACCGTGGAGGTGACATTACAGTACACGCTTGCGTCCGGATCTGCCCATATCTCCGCAGCAATCGAGCAACCATATCAGGGAAGCGCACCAACAATCAACGTAACCGCTGGCAATGGAACGGCCAAGCTGCCAGTCCAAATCCAATGCGATCGGCAGACTGCACTTCCCGGGCGTCGAAACGTACGGATGTCATTTACGCTCTATAGTTCGATGTCCCTGCCAACAGGTTCAAGCAGCGTGCCTCTTACGACAGCGGCCTACTCGATTCCCTACAACCAACTCTGTGGCGTTGGTGCCAGGGCTGGGATTGGGACCTCACCGTCATCACCCATACCCTCACCAGCAGGGCGCCCTCTGCCGCTGGCGCCGGGGGTGAAGCCTTGATGGAGGTGGTCAATCTGCACAGCAGACTGGCCCCCAGGGACCAGTCATTGGAAACCTGTCGTGCGTTGCCACATGACAGGCAGGAGGCATAGATGAACGTGACATCCTGGAGGGTAGGGGTGATCGCGGTGGTTGTCCTGATAGTGGGGCAATCAATCGCGTATGGTTTACCGCCGAGGTCGGAATCGCCCGATCCGGCTGAGAAGGGTCCAACCCCGGCCAAGCCTGATCTGACAGTCCAGATTTAGCCGGGCTCCTTTCCGCCGAGTCGTTTCACCGTCAAGAACATCGGCGGGGCGTCCGCCGGCCCAAGCATGCTCAAGATGTCGTGCGAGAACCTGAATGGTGGCGGCTGTCTCTTCTTCGATCACAAGAGTCCCAAGTGGGTCCAGGTTCCAGCGATCACGCCACATGGAGAGCATACCGTCGTGCTGGACACCGCGACCAATCCCTGGACTATCCCGTGGCCTCGGGGAGAATATCGCTTCACGGCCACGGCCGATGCCAAGTCCCAGGTTACCGAAGGTAACGAGGCCAATAACACGGACAGTGTCCGCCATATAGTACCATGAGGCGATTACTTGGGCGTATAGAAGGAGGATCCAATGCGGGCTAGATCAGCCACCATTACGATTGCTATCGCATCGGTGATCACTCTAAGAGCCCTCACCGCGAGTGCCGAGATTCCTCAGGTTCCCATACCTCCGACGGATCTTACCCTTCAAAGCGCTGTGACCGGGCAGGCGGGCCGATCGATCACGATCCGATGGCGGGATGCCTCGACCAATGAAGGCGGATTCGCGATCGAACGACGGGTGAATCCGCCGCAAGAGCCCTGGAAGGTCATCCACCAGATTGTGCGAAGCCGCCGTCCCGGCAGCACCGAGGACCCGGGCGCCCGCACCGGGCAGATGTTCTCCTGGACCGATGGCGGTGTTGCAGTCGGTGTTGAGTATTGCTACCGCATTAGGGTTCTGAGCGCAAGTGGCGACGCGACCACACCTGAACGGTGTCTCAAGCCTGATCCGGGTCGTGCGGACCTCACTGTGGTCGGGGGATCGATCTACAAGGGTCAAGGCTACGCCCGTGGTGATCCCTCTTACGTAACGATCAAGATCAAAAATGCCGGTACGGTCTTTGCGAGAGATTTCTATGTCCGGGTGACGGGGGGCCTGCCCGGGAGAACTGGTGTGGAGCTCCGCATTCCTATTGACCAACTGAACGCCGGCACCGAGCGAGAGCTGAAACAGTTTCTCGATATTGGTGACGTCAAACAGGTCGCAAACTGCTGCACGCTACGGATCGAGGTGGATCCGGATAACCGCGTTCAGGAGTCGAACAAGACCAACAATAAATTGTTCCTGACGACTGAGGACCCGTCTGGGCCATAATCGTCGGACGAGACACCATGAGCCCTTGGGTGCCCTTGCCACTGTCTTCAAAGAGAATGGTCATGGGATGGTTGATCGATGACAACAGATGCCGACGTGAGGTCGCCGGAATCAACCTCAAAGAAAGGAGGAACGTATGACCACTCATTCAGATAGAAGGATTCGTCTCACAGGCTACAGGTGCCTGAGACTGGTTCCGATCCCGAATCCCAACGCCAGTACCGGCCCGGCCGGATTCTGCACCATGGATCCCGCAGGGAAGCTGGTGGTCCACGTGAAGAATCAAGGCGCCATCGCTGCCCCGGCGTCGTCGACCCTCAGCTAATCCACAGGCAGAAATCTGAGATGAAAGGAGGTGAGAGTGATGAAGAGGATTGTGACCGTATTCCTGCTTCTCGTTAGCCTAGTAGTCTGGACCGGCATGGCTAATGCCGGTATAGGCACATCGCCCAGCGGTCCTTCGTGTTCGAGATGCTAGTGATTCGCGCTGTGTGGGGCTCCATCTCTTTTGGGATGGAGCCCCACACACTCACTATCCACAGGTCGCACAGCGCGACCGGAAAGGAGAATCGATCCATGTCTCACTGGAGTGTACGCTCAACGCTGCTTGGGGTATCCCTGATAGGCGTTGCGGTAGGCGCATCCCTCGCGATGGCTGGGGACACCGAACTTATGCTCACTGGTCTACACTCGAATGTGGCACAAAAGGCCAAGATGTCGGGAAACAACCTGATGCTCCTTGGTCAAAACGGGAAATGGGCGCCGGCGCCTGACTGCGCCTATACAGCGGCTGACGGTGCGAAGATTATTGTCGTAAATGGCGCGATCAGAGGCACGACGAGTAAAGATCCTGGTGTTAAGGCGATGCAAAAGAATGTTCCCCCACCTAAGGAGGGTGCGGGAACCACATCCCCCAGCCAACTTCGGGACGCTCTTCAGGGTACTTCGCGTTAACGGGGCCACTAGTGTCCTGAGTCAGAAATTCGGATAATAAGTTTCCCCCTCCCCCTTAGATGGGGGAGGGCTTGGGTGGGGGT
>JACPQW010000075.1 GCA_016190285.1 Candidatus Methylomirabilis oxygeniifera | reverse complement strand
GGTGGCAGACCGAGACCGGCCATATCCTGATCACGCCGCTCCCGGGAATTACCACGCTCAGGCCGGGCTCGGCTGCCCGCCCCTTCCCGGGGATCGATGCTGAGGTGGTGGATGAAAACGGCCGGCGTGCTGCAACCGGCTATCTCGTCCTCCGGAAGCCGTGGCCAGGCATGCTCCGCGGGATCTGGGGCGATCCGGACCGCTTCATCAAGGAGTACTGGTCGAGATATGAAGGCATCTACTTCACCGGTGACGGGGCCAGCCGAGACAAGGACGGCGACTTCTGGCTGTTGGGGCGCGTCGATGACGTCATGAACGTCTCAGGGCATCGTATTTCAACGGCGGAGGTCGAGTCCGCCCTCGTGGATCACCCTTTCGTGGCCGAGGCGGCCGTCATCGGCCGCACCCACGAGATCAAGGGGCAGGCCGTCGCCGCCTTCGTGACCATCCGGGACGGCGTCAGGCCCACTTCCGAACTCCAGGCGGAGATCAAGGCGCACGTCGTCAAGAAGATCGGCGCCTTCGCCAGGCCGGACGACCTGATCTTTACGGCCGAGTTGCCCAAAACCCGGAGCGGCAAGATCATGCGCCGCCTGCTGCGTGACATTGCCGAAGGCCGGGCGCTGGGCGACACCACCACGCTCGCCGATGCCAATGTGGTGGCTGAGCTCAAGACCAAATACGAAGAGCAGTAGCGGCCAATACCAAACTATCGGGTCGCGCGTTACTTACGTGCCCAGGTTCCGTTGGGAAGCTGTACCCACCAGCCCGGGTGAGCCGCGTCGCGTCGGATCGACGCAAAGGTTTCGGAGGCCTGCGTTCTTATTCTCGCTAAATTCGCAGGGGTCCCCTCTTGTCGGGTAAGCTTGAGGATCGCCTTAGCCATCCCGCTGATAATCACCTCCCGGTCCCGATTCTCCTCCCGTAGCAGCGCCGCCTCCGCATCGCCCACCTGCGGTGGACTTGCACGTAAGGCCGCCTTCCCATCGTTCGCCTCACCCACCAACCCTTGATCTCGAAGCTGGTTGAGTCGAGCGAGCCGCTGGCCGACGCCTCTATAGGCAGCGACTACCTCCGGATAGCCTTTAATCTCCTCGGTGATCCGCCGCGAGAGATCATCCTGGGCTAACGCTTCGGCCACCAGCGTTATTCGCAACGCGCGGACCATCGTCAGCAGCGACTGCCGCCCTTGCCGCAGACCGGATGTTGGCGACTGAGCCGGTGTTTCTTCCTTTTCCTTCTTCGGGGTCGGTTGCAGCAGCTCCTCCTCCAGCGACTTATAGGCCGATTTGACATCCTTTTCAGGAAAATAGATGTTAACCGTAATATTTGCGCATGCGACAAAGCTGAATAGCGCGCTCAATGTAAGCATCACAAGCGGTTTTCTATTCCTGCG
Source organism: Candidatus Methylomirabilis oxygeniifera (assembly GCA_016190285.1). Lineage (GTDB taxonomy): Bacteria > Methylomirabilota > Methylomirabilia > Methylomirabilales > Methylomirabilaceae > Methylomirabilis > Methylomirabilis oxyfera_D. The sequence goes on along the minus strand of JACPQW010000075.1, from coordinate 8,910 downwards.
CATCCACGTCCTCCTTCTTATTGAGGTCCTCATTGACTGTAGCTCAGTGGTAACTACTCAGGTGTTTAGGCTGTAGGCTGAAGGCTGTTAGTCGTCGCGCATGGACCGAATCAAGGCGCCCAGAACCTTCGTGCGTGTTCCTACAGTCTAAGAGCCTACAGTCTATCTACCCGAATAGTTACGTTCAGTGATTCGACGTGGCCGAGGATCTGATCCGCTCGATCGCCTCGCGGATGCTCTCGATCAGGTGCGTCAACCCGATCTTATTGAAGGTCGGCGAGACGCGCACGTCCAGATCTCTCCACCCCAGGGTTGTGTGGGAGATTTCAAGTTCATGAAAGATCAGATCACCGTCTTTTAAAGCCACATCCAGTACGCCGCGGTCATAGCGACGAGCTACCCCAAACGGGCTGAAATAGCGGATTTGCTGTCCCGCTAACTGCTCGATCAGCGCGCGGCTGATCTTCCGTCCCTCTTGCAGAGAGCCGACGGCCCAGTATCGCGCGTTCCCGTGTGCCCGGTTGATGGCAAACTGCGGAACCCGAAGATCGAGCAGCCCGTTGATCCGACCGCTAATATACCCCTGAAAGGGTCGAAAGGCATCACAAATCGCGCGCAGGCTGAGTCCCTCAGTAAGTAAGGTCAGCGCGATCCCCCCACCCAGCGGTTCGACCGTTCCCCAACCCTTCCACCGCCCACCCCAGGCGTCAAAGGTCAACTGCTGTATGGCGACCTGGTTGTCGGATTGGGCGAGAGCGACCGTGATGTTGCGGAGTTCGATCGGATCGTAGCGGAGCGAGTTGATGGTCAGTGAGGCGGGGATTGTAGACGACATCTTCGACAATCGCTCTACTGCCGCCTGATATTCCTGCTCTGAGAGGTGGCGCCCGTCCGTGTGTCCCAAGGGCGACGCTCGATCATCGGAGGCAATCGAACTCTGACCGATCCGGCCGTGCAACGGGATCACGCCGGTTGCGGCGTCCAAACGGAAGAAGTTCGACCCGACGCTGACGTTCTGCAGGGCGAGCGACCCGTGATAGCTTCCGCCGATAAATTCCAGATCAGCCTGGAGCTGACCGACGAAATGAGCCGCATCAGGCGGACCTTCCGTCAGGGCGGTGAGCGTTGGGCGAAGCGCTGAGACCTCTGTCCACGGGACGGACAGGTGAACGCGAGCAGCGCTGGGGCCCTTGTGGTCGAGCGGCAGACTGCCCGTAAGGATGAGTGTGAGCCCTCCGTCCTCTTGAAGGGCCGTCGCGGGAATCGTCAGCAGGCCCTTATCGAGAGTAAAGGGGATTGAGCCGTGTAATCTCATGAGCGCCGCCGCCGGCTGACTCTGTGCCCGCGCCAGGTTGAGCGAAAGATGTCGAATCATGACCCTACCGACGGCAGCAGGAGGTTGCGATCCGCTCAATGTGGCGTCGGCCGAGAGTTCGGCATCGAGCGTCACTCCGCGTGCCTGGTCCGTCTTTTCGGTGGAGGCAGACAGGGACTGGGGGTGGAGGCCGCGCACCGAAAGCGCGAGGCGCAACTCCCGCATGGGCGCAGTTCTCAAAAACGAGGCATGGCCCTGAACATCTCCGTCACCGGCGACAACGTGGAGTTCGGAAACTCGAACGTCATCAGGGTCAAGCTCGAACCTGGCTCTGAGCGCGCGCAGGCGTCGGCCGGCAAGGTCGGCCTGTTCGATGGCGAGCGCGCCTTCAAGATGACGTCCCGACACCCCGATCCCCTGGATAGCGATCTGAGCGTTCTGCAGTGTTGTCGTGCCGTTTATGACGGCAGCGTGAAGTTGTATCGATCGGCTCATGATCTCCGCCTTCCACGGACGACCTGCGCCGGACCACCAGGCGTGGATCGAGGGATCGACAAGTCTCGCAATCGATACGCCTTTGTCGGCTACCTGGGAGAGCTGTGCGAGGAGGGCCGGTTCGATCTGCAGCTCGGTTGTCATCAGGTCGAGACTCTCGCGTCCCCATCGCTGTCCGGTTCCCCTCGCCTCGATACGCATGCCCGCAATCGCTGCGCGCAGCGTCTCGGCGGTCACACCACCGGTTGCCGGATCGATGCTGAAGGAGGCCAGGAGCGAGGGGTTGTCGTACCGCTGTCCCGGCAGCTCAAGCGCCGTACCGTGTAGCCCCGCTTGCAGCCGCAGTCTGTCCCCCGCATACTGAAGACTGACGTCCCCGGTAAGCCCGGTCACGCCAAACTGCTGCGCCGGGAACTTCAGTCTGCCGCCCTTGAGCATCGCCGCAACCTGCCCCATGGGCAGGTTGGGCCAGCGGCCTTGCAGCGTCGTCGGCCGGCCCTCCACCGTTCCGGTGATGCCGGAAAGCCAAGAGCCAGGGAGCTGATACGCCAATGCGCCGAGATCTGCTCGCCACTCGGCGACGGTCAGTGTATAGACGGGCGGCCAGGTGACATATCGAACAGCCGCTGTCCCTCGAGCCAGCGCCCCATCTGCCTCGAATGACCATTCGGGAATGGTCACGGCGCGATCCGGATGATTGATGCGAAATCGCAAGACGGCCTGAGCCGTCAATGGGCGCAGTAAGCCGGGTTGCGTCACCTCTTGCACCTGCGCCAGGATCTGCCCTTCAAGCGTATGCTGTAAGGCGCCGCTGACCCGAACCGATCGTCCACTGACGGCGGCTTGCGCCTGCATTTCGAGCAGCACGGGAGACGGTTTCGGCTCAAGCGCCACGTTGATATCGGTCACCCGATAGTCGCGAATCTGAAGTGTGCCGTTGGTGATAGAAGCCCGAGGGAACTGTATTGGGGTGGGTCGGGCGGCGGGCCGCAGATGCCGCTGCACCTCCTGAGCCAATGCCTGGAAATTCCACCGGCCGTCGTCAAGCTGTCTGAAGAACAGTTCGGGACTCTCTATTCGTACGGCAGTCGGCATGACCTGATGCGTGAGGATCAGCCCTGGAATGTTCAGTGTAGCGGCAAGACGCTTCACCCGCAGCGCCACACCTCGGCCATCAGGGTCAAACAGTATGACATGGTCAATCACAAGGTCTGCGGTCAGGTTCGGGTAGGGGCGGATGTTGGCCTGCCCGATGGTGCAGCGAATCCCGTATGGTGCACAGGCAAACCGCTGAAGCAGGGTGGGAAGGAAGAGCATGAGCAGAAGCGTGCCGGCGACACCAGCGGACGTCAGTCCCAGCAGCAGCGCGACCAGCGCCAATCGGAGCTTTCCCAATGGTGACAATCTCCGGTTGAAAGGGACACATCTGACTTCAACCCAACCAGTGTATTCCCGTTCCCACCCAGCGCGTCAGAACAGACTTGACAACCGATCGTGCTATACGCGTTAATCGTTCGCTGCGATCGGTAATACGGAAGATGCTCTGATCGCGTCGCAATCGGTAGATGGGAACCATATGACGGCTGAACCCCGTTTTGAACTCGCTGGCGCCGCCGAAGCTGAACGCCCGACAGCCCTGGGCGCGACTTCAGCGTATCGCATGCCAGAGGAGCACCTCGTTTGGGTGGTAGTGGCGCATCCGCTCCAGGGAAACGTTTTCCGAATATTCGGCTAGCCCCCTACGAGCGAAGCGGATGATCGTACCGGCGATTACGCGGTCCTCGGCCTTGGCAATGAATAGCTTCCGGTTGCGGTCGAGTTTGAGAAGCGCCTCCAGATCAGCTCGTGACCTTAGAGGAAGCCGGTGCTTGTGGTGGATTTCGTCGAAAGCATCGAGTAATTCATCGATCTCCTGGCTGTCGTATGTATCCTTGATCTGTACTCCCTTGCGTTCTGCCTGGCGAATACAGTTTCGTTTTGTGGCCGAAAGTTTCTTAAATATATCCGCGTCGTTAGCCACGGATAGACGTAGTAAAACGGTTTCTCCGGCCTTTGTAGTTTTGAATCCTGCCGCTGAGAAACCTTCAAGTGGTTCCCAGGTAAACACGGTGATGAGGCGACATGCCTTACCCTCCTGAAGTAGTCCCTGAGCAAGCGCTTCTACTGTCGCCAGTCGTTCGTCCCCAAGTGTTAGAGCGAGCTGGGGGCGATGTGACATCCCGGATGTCAGGTTCCCGGAGTAATATCCTCCGCTAAGGACACCTATTATTAGAGGTCTTGTCAAGAGGTGTGCAAAAAGAAGTTAGGCGGCAACCCTCCACTCGTGCTCCATAACGCGCACGCCATTGACAAAGGTGGCGCCGTGAGCGACCTCCTGCAACAACTCCGGGGCGTGCAGTCGCTGGAATCGCCCCTGGGCCACCAGCAGCATCTTCCAGATGACCGCCGTGGCGTTCTCGACCTTCTTGAAGCGCCTCGCGGCGTCGGTCCGCAGCCGGAGCGCCGAGAAGGGCGACTCGATCGGGTTGCTGGTCCGCAGATGCACCCAGTGCTCATGGGGAAACTGATAGAAGGTCAGCATCCGCTCCCAGTCCCGATCCAGCACCTGGGCGGCGGCCTCCAGTCCCTGCTGCCGGCACCAGCGCTGATAGCCCGCCTTCCGCTGCTCCGCGTCCTGCTGCGTCGGGGCGTACGGGATCTCGGTGAGCAGGCGCCGGGCCTCGGCCTGGCGCTTTTTCGACACCTTGTCGAGGGCATTGAGAATCTTATGGTTCCAGCCCCGCTGCTCCTGGACCTCAGGGAAGACGTTGCGCAGGCCCGCCCAGATCCCCACATGCCCATCGCCCACCACCAGCGTGGGTGCCAGTACGCCGCGCGTCTTCAGGTCTCGCAGGACCTCCGACCAGCCCTCGGTCGATTCCCGATGTCCGGGGACGACGGCCACGAGTTCTTTGCGCCCGTCACGCAAGGCGGCCAAGACGACCAGGACCGCTGCCTTCTCTTTCTCAAGCCCGGCCTTCACATAGACGCCGTCCACCCAGAGATAGACCACCTGGGGGTCGGCCAGACTTCGGCTCGCCCACTGCGCGTACTCCGCGCGCCACCGCTCCTTCAGGCGCGCGACCGTGGTGGTCGACGGCCGGTCGTCGTTCGGACTTGCGACGCCCCAGCAACTCGTCCACCTCCGCTTCGAGCAGATCTTGCAGCCACGTGCGCATTTTGTTCCGGACCCAGGCTTCCAGGTGCTCCCATGTTACGCTTGACTCGGTGGTCGGTTCTGTGGTCTGCTTCTTTATGGCGGTGTCCTCCTCTCGTTGACCGGGTGTCTGCCCGGTGGGTTCGTAGATCACCCAGGAGGGTACACCGCCTTTCTCCTATTTGCACACCTTTTGAATATAGCTCTCGCTCGATTTGTAAAACCTACCAGTCGCCGGCCGGTTACGCCTTCACGATCTTGTTCGGGGGAAATCCCTTGAAGGTATTTCGCGTATCCACAATGAGCCGGGCGTGGTGACCGATGAACTCGACGTCAAATGCTGAGTGGTTTGTTACCAGGATGACCGCATCCTGCGTCTGGAGGGTCTCAGTCGTAAGGGGCAGGGCAGTCAGATCGAGATCAGGATAGTGACGATGACCGTAGCACCGTGGGACGTGGGGATCTGAGTAATTCACCTGAGCGCCCTGTTGCCGAAGCAACGTCAGGATCTCCAGGGCCGGGCTCTCCCGTTGATCGTCAATATTCGGTTTGTATGCCACCCCCAGGACCAGGACCTTGGCGCCGTTCAGCGACTTCCCCCTCCCGTTCAGAGCTTCTACGACTTTTCCTACCACCCAGGTAGGCATGGCGTGATTGATCTCGCCGGCCAGCTCGATAAAGCGGGTGGCCATGCCGTACTCGCGGGCCTTCCAGGTAAGATAAAAGGGATCGATGGGGATACAGTGCCCCCCAAGACCTGGTCCGGGATAGAAGGCCTGAAAGCCAAAGGGCTTCGTAGCGGCGGCGTGAATGACTTCCCAGATGTCGATCCCCATGCGGTCTGAGAGCATCTTCAGCTCATTCACCAACGCGATGTTGACTGCCCGGTAGATATTCTCCAGAAGCTTGGTCATTTCGGCTGCCTTGGGCGAGGCGACCCGGACTACCGTGGGCACAATCGTCGTGTAGAGCGCCTCTCCCAGTTCGCCGCAGGCGTCCGATACCCCGCCGAGGACCTTAGGCATGGTGGCCAACCCGAAGTGCGTATTGCCTGGGTCCTCGCGCTCCGGCGAGAATACCAAAAAGAAATCCTCTCCCGCCTTCAGTCCTCTCGCCTCAAAGCGCGGCAGGAGAAGCTCCTCAGTGGTGCCCGGGTAGGTGGTGCTCTCCAGACAGATGAGCTGGCCGACCCGCAGGGTTCGGGCAATGGCGTCTGCCGTCTGCGTCACGTACTGGAGATCAGGGTTTCGATGGCGCGTCAAGGGCGTCGGGACGCAGACGAGCAGCGCGTCGGCCTCCCCGAGGCGGACGAAGTCGGTAGTGGCTTCAAACCGGCCCGAGCGGGACAGGGAGACGATTCGATCTGCCGGGAGATGCCGGATATAGCTCTCGCCGGCGGTAAGCCGCTTCACTTTGTCGGGATCAATGTCGAACCCCAGCACCCGGAAACCGACCTCCCCAAAGCGTACGACGGCGGGCAGCCCGACATAGCCCAGGCCGATGACGCCGATCGTGTAGTCGCGCTGTCCGATGCGTTCTTTTAGATGCGGGATGAGCGATGTCATTATGTGTCCTTTCGCCTCATAACACGACGACCATCACTGGCGCCGTGAAGGCCAAACGGCTGCGTCAAGCGTTCACTGATTGTCCGTGGCAACAAATTATCGCGATCAGAGTCGCATCCGACAACGAGGTCGGAAACGGTGATCGTGTTTTTCTGGAAGGCGGCGTTCCGCATGCTTTTAGCCTCGATGTGTCGCGTGTTCTTCTACCGCCAGCTCCAGCGTACGTACGAGATCTGCCCATGAGAACAGCATGTGCGTCGAGAGGTTGCGGCTGAATGCAGACCCTAACCCCTCGTCGAAAAAGCGAACGATCGCTGACGCCAGGGCGGCTGGGTTGCGGGGCTCCACCAGGAGGCCGGTTTCGCCGTCGCGAACAGCCTCCGGCAGGCCGCCCACGCGAGTGGCCACCACCGGCCGCTCGAAAGCATACGCGATCGGGACGATGCCGCTCTGGGTCGCCGATTCGTAGGGAAGGACGACCAGGTCCGCGGCGGAAAAGTAGAGAATCACCTCGTCATCCGGAATAAAGCGGTCGACGACCCTGACCTTCGGTGCAAGGCCCAGTTTGTTAATGAGATGTAGGCAGTGGTCCTTTCCTTCATAAAACTCTCCGACCACGAGCAGGGTGCAGTCCACCTTCCCAAGCACGAGCGCCATCGCCTCGAGTAACCCTGGAAGCCCCTTGTAGCGGCGGATCAGACCGAAGAAAAGGAGAATCTTTCCGGTAAGGCCAAGCCGGCGCTTCGCCTGCGCTTTGTCGATCGGCTTCCCGAACCCCTGTCCTAGAGGGTGGGGAACAACCCAGGTGTGACCTCGCAGATCGAGCGACTCCAGGTCTCGTCGGTTGGTCTCGGAGTGGGCGAGCCACCCATCGCCTGTGACCAGGGCCAATCTGGTGAGCATGTCCGTCAAGGGAAACGGTTCGTGCGGAACGACATTGTGGCAGATGAAGATGACGTCGGCGCGGGATCGCCTCTTCGCCACGCGCATGGTGGCCCCAAGGCATGGGCCGAAAAACGGGCTCCACCAGTGTGCAATAACCAAGTCTGGAGCGATCTCAGCGATCCGACGCCCGGCACGGAGCCAGCTCAGAGGATTGATGGAGTCAAGAAGCGGTTCTGCGAGAAGTTCAGGAGGCGAGGGACCCGGGTCGAACTGCGTTCGCCCAGGAAACAGCAAGGCCGGATACTGGCGCGAAAAGGAGATCATCACGATCTCGTGACGCTTCATCAGTTCCAGCGCAAGCTGCGTGTTATAGCGGGCGATTCCGCCTCGCAAAGGGGGAAACGGGCCGATGAGACAGATCCTCATGGAGACCAGGCACCGCCAAGGTTGGTGAAATCCGACGTGCCCCTGTTCACGCCGCTATGGGGTCGTGGCAGCGGACGGATCGGCGGACAGTCGAATGGCCATCGCAGAGGCGCTATTCGGCCCGACCAACGTCTGGATGTACAGACCAACCAGTCCGAACGGAATTCCCTTCTTGTCTACCGCATGATTCGTGATTGAAAGCCATCCCAACGTCGGAGAGGGGAAGGTGCCGGCAACCGTTCCTATTGGTAGGATGATGTGGTGTCCACTGAACCTGGAAGAGCTTTGGATCACCTCGTGAGTGCTGTGTTGGTCGCCGCTTATGGCGGTGCGCTCCTGCCGCAGGAAGATGTCGGCCGAAGCCTGGATAGGCGTGTCCGGCAGCTTGCCGCCCGGACGGGTTGGATGGGGCGCGGCGACGATCAGCAGGCCATCGGCCAGCGTACCGCCGCCGACTTGTCCCGGGGTCAGGAACGCAGGTAACAAGAGATCAGTCGGGTACGGTTCGAAGGGTGTCGTGCCGGTCGTTTTCCGGCGAGCCGATGCCCCATTATACGTGATCGCCCAGTCGTCATCCATATTGACGACAACCGCTGTGCCTATCAGGACGTCTGCGCTCGTCGTGACGTCGACGAAGCCCTGCTGGAAGCTCCCGGATGCATTGCCGGAGATCATCTGGGGCAGGTCGAGTGAATCAATGTCGCGCGCTGAAAGGTCTATGTGGGTGTCCTGGCGGGCGCATGACGTATCGTAAAACTCCAGGGCAACAGACACGGGGGTGGAGCTGACATTGGTCAGGAACAGGAAGGTCGCGAATCCGGGTCGCAGATCGTAGTAGGGAAAGACGATCCTCGATCCCGGAACCAGCTCGGCATTTGGGGCGGCATAGACCGTCGGCGAGAAGACAAAGGTGACGATGGCGCCCAAGAGGATGACGATAGTGGTACTGCGACGCTTCATAATCTCGACAATGCCTCCTCTAATCCCCGCCCGCGTCATTGCGAGCGACCAACGGGAGCGCGGCAATC
>JACPQW010000074.1 GCA_016190285.1 Candidatus Methylomirabilis oxygeniifera | reverse complement strand
TTTCGGTCGTTATCGCGACCAGCAATTGCAAGCATATGTGGAGTCGATCGGTCAGCGACTGCTGGAAGGGATCGGCCCAACCAGTTTCCACTACAGTTTCAAGATCGTCGATGTTCCGGACGTGAACGCGATGGCCCTGCCGGGAGGCTATATCTACATTACCAGAGGGATGCTGGCGATGCTGAACAGCGAGGCGCAGCTCGCGGGGGTCCTCGGCCACGAGATCGGTCACGTCACCTCCCGTCATGCGGCGAAACAGCTCACGAAAGCGTTGGGTGCGCAAATCCTATCGCTGGGTCTTATGGCCGTCAGCCCCGGCGGCCGCCAGAACACGGGCGAGTGGGCGCAGGTGTCGTCGGCCCTTTTCGGCCATATCCTCATGGGATACGGCCGGGAGGCGGAGATGGAGGCTGACGAGCGCGGACTCCGCACGGCCTACCGCGCCGGCTATGATCCCGGAGAGATGGTCACATTCCTCACTGCGATGAAGGTCAAGGAGCGACTGGAGGCGCTCGGTTATCACGGCTTTCAAGGGACCCATCCGGAGACGATCGATCGCGTCGTGAAGGCTGAAACCATGGCCTCCATTCTCATTGAGCAGGGCAGCGGCGCTCTCGAAGTGAAGACGAACGAATACAAAGCGCACCTCGACGGTTTGATCTATGGGGCAAAGCAGGATCGTCGGCGCCTGAAGATCTACGTTGCCAAAGGTGGAGAGACACCGACAACGGTAGCCAGAGATATCCTCGGCGATCAGCAACTGGCGTGGGAGGTGGCGAACCTGAATGGGATCAAAGAAGCGACGATCTTCCGTGAGGGAGATCAGGTGAAACTGCTGCCGCCTGTTTCTACGGGTTCGCATGAAGGGCGACAGTTGAAGCTTTCCCCCAACTGATCCATCCCTCCGTGCCTGAGTTGAAAGGGGCGGAGGTGGTAAGGTTCGGAACGGAGGGATCGATCGCATGCAGGTGGATGGAGGGATAAGAGATGGCGACACCATTCGCCGGATGTTCGGCGGCATTGCGCCCCGATACGATCTCCTCAATCGTCTGCTCAGTGTTGCGCGTGACCGCTACTGGCGCCGGGAGGCCGTCGCTCACACTCAGCTCCCCTCCGGTGGAGTCGCGCTTGATGTCTGCACCGGGACTGCCGATATGGCCCTGGAATTGGCCAGGCAGTTCCCCTCGGCCAGGACGATTATCGGCGTAGACTTCTGCCTGCCGATGATTCGTATCGCGGCGGAAAAGGTCGCTCGTAAAGGTCTGACCGGTCGTATCGGGCTGCAGGCCGCCTCCGCTGAGGCCTTACCGTTCGACGCCAATACCTTCGATGCCGTCACCATCGCCTTCGGGATCCGCAACGTCGTAGATCGCAAGTGTGGGCTGTCGGAACTCTGTAGAGTGCTGCGTCCAGGGGGCGTGGGCGTCATCTTGGAGTTTGCCACGCCCCCTGGGCCACTCTTCGGGTGGCTCTATCGTGTCTATTTCCATCGCGGGCTCCCCTGGCTGGGTGGCCTGATTTCAGGGGATGCTGAGGCGTACAGGTACCTTCCGACCTCTGTGTCCGCCTTCCCTGTCCCGCAGGAACTGTCCAGGATGATGGAAGAGGTGGGCTTCCATGATGTGCGCTTCCGCACCCTGACCGGTGGGATTGTCACCCTGCATGTGGGAACGAAATCGGCGTGAACCTGCTGCGGCCGGCCATTCATAAGACAGCTCTGTATCTGGAGCTGGTGAAGTTTTCTCACACCGTCTTCGCGCTTCCGTTCGCCTTGATGGGCGCGATCCTGGCAGCCCGAGGGATCACGACGCCGCCGACGCTCTTCTGGATTGTATTGGCCATGGTCGGCGCCAGAAGCGGCGCCATGGCGATCAACCGTCTGGCCGACCAGGAGTTCGATGCGCGAAATCCCCGCACACAGGAGCGAGCCCTGCCGAAGGGAATAGTCCGGCGCGGAGAGGTGATCCTGTTCACGCTTGGGTCGTTTGCGCTCTTCCTGTTCGCCGCCTCCCGACTGAATCCGCTCTGCCTGAAGTTGGCTCCCTTTGCGATGGCGGTGCTGATTCTGTACTCCTACACCAAGCGCTTCACCTTTCTCTCCCACCTGATGTTAGGGCTGGCGTTGGCTATAGCGCCTCTGGGCGCGTGGATCGCTGTGACCGGGGAGATGGCAGCGGTTCCGGTCGTGCTCGGTATCGCCGTGCTCTTCTGGGTAGCCGGGTTCGACATCCTGTACGCCATGGCTGACATCGACTTTGATCGAGCGGCCGGCCTCCATTCGATTCCGGCTCGGTTCGGAATACCGGCCGGGATGGCCATCTCTCGATCCTTTCACGCGGCGACCCTGATGCTCCTCTTCCTATTGATGTTTCTTTCAGATCTACGTAGTTTCTATCTGGCCGGCGTCCTCCTTGCCACGGGCCTCCTGGTCTATGAGCACCTGCTGCTTCTCCGCTGTGGCCTCAAGCGACTCGACGCCGCCTTTTTCACAGCCAACGGTCTGCTCAGCATTTCTCTGTTCTGTTTTACCCTTCTTGATGTTGTGCTGCTGTAGCGAGTGTAGCGAGGGAAGGGGGTGTACGCCCTCAACGGTTTCAGATACTTAGGGTTGCAGACTGCGGCACAATAGGGCATCCTGAGACGTAAATCTGCAACCTATCCGCAACCCCGGGACATACCGGGGGAGGGTGATGACGCCATGCTTGTCAGAAAATGTCTCATGGGAGCGCTCGTGGGGATGTCCGGAGGATTCCTCGTCGGTCTCATTGGAGCATTTGTTCTCGGACCGATCTGGATGATTGCATCTGAGGGAGGTACGCCGCCTCCAGTGAATCTCATGAGCCTGGTCTTGCTTCTTACGATTCCTGCTGGCCTCATCATTGGGATCATGGTCCCGATTCGCAAGGCATCGAAGCGCCGCCAGGCAGCCAAAGCGGAGGAAGAGGCAGATCGTTTACGCCATGATCCTTTTTGAATTGATAACAAAAAAGGGTAGCGGCTTAACACCGCAACCCCTTGATGTAATTGGTGGAGCTGACGGGATTCGAACCCGTGGCCTCCTGACTGCCAGTCAGGCGCGCTCCCAACTGCGCCACAGCCCCACATCGGTAAGCGTATGAACAGGGACGATTTAAGCGAACAGGAGCAAGCCTGTCAAGGGAAATCTTCCCCGAGCTCTGCTCCATCAGGTCGGACCATCGGTTGTCGCTACTGTTTTGTGTGCGGCAGAGCCATCACACTCCAGGAAACCTATCTCCTCGCTGAGGGGCCGACCTCGGATATTGTCCGAAGTGTCTGCCGCCCCTGCTATCTTCGCAAAAGTTGTGAGATTCGCGAAGCGGTCCGACGAGAGCGCGAAGAAGGATTCATCCGCTAGCCGAACTTGCGGGCGGCGCGCTGGCCGTTCGACCTCCACCAATGGGAGGACGCGTTGACCATCCACCTGGAATCGATACTCTCATAACGCCTGGTACAGAAAATGGGGTCTTGACACTATCAGGTCCGGCCGGATGAGGTGTATCACCTGGGGCGCAGAGCCATGTGCGCGTGAGCTTCGATATGCCGGACTATACGGGGAGCACGGGCTCGGGACCGTCCGGCTGCTGGAGGCGATCTGCAAGAGCGGGGTGGGATGCCGGATCTACCGGGCTTCCAGCCGCGCAGTCCGTATGCGGCCGCCAAACTCTACGCCTACTGGATGGTGCGCAATTACCGCGAAGGGTACGGCCTCTTCGCCTGGTCGGCTGGCGTGGCTTCAGCGGCCGTCATGGCGTGAGCGGTCATAGGGGCGATTCGGTGGGCGAGTAAGGCAGTAAGAAGGTGGAAGGATCGCGACATCCAGGACTAGGCGAGCACCTCATCCACCTGGATCTCAAACCCCACCAAGACCGACGATCGAGCTCTTTCCCCACGGCCGAAGCGCCCGATCAGACGATAGCTCCCTTGCTCTAAGGCAAACACCTCTATCGTTCCCCCCTCCCAATCTACGATCCAATATTCGCCCACGCCGCATTGCTCATACAGCGCCTTTTTCTCAACATGGTCCCGTCGCCACGTCCCTGGCGAGACGACTTCAACGATGAGGTCGGGCGCTCCGCGAACTTGATCCTGGACGATCCCTTGTCTGGTATGTGAGACATAGATGATATCGGGTTGCACGACCCGCCGTGGTGTCAGAATGACATCCAAAGGCGCAAGTAAGACTTCACCCAGTTGATGCATAGACACAAAGTGAGCCAGCAGGCGAGCCACACGGAAAGATATCCTTTGATGTAGTGCAACCGGTGAAGGCGCCATGACGAGCTCTCCCTCCCATAACTCGGTCGGCTGATTCGTCTCGGGCATCTCAGCGAGCAGTTCGTTGTACGTCCACACTCGCTTCCTCTGTAAAGCCTTTGTAGCCATTGTGGTTACCTCCTCAGCCGCTTACAAGCTCTCACTCGGCCAGAGTATGTGTGGACGAGATCATTCGACATCAAAGCGGCTCAGTACGAATCCAACAAGTCCTGAAGGTTCAGCGGCCTTAGACATCGGTAGGGATATCGGGTCCAGATCTGGCCAAACGCAATTGAGGTGGAACATGGTGTCTCTTTATCACATAGAGGCAGCTACAGTCAAGCCTGATACCGCGCCACCAAGCCCCACATTCCTCCAGTCGCCTCGGCTACACCCATGCAAGTCTCAATAAATGCCAGCCGGGTGAGCTCGCTTTGCAACATGGAGAGAGCCCTCGCCCTTGGTCCAAGAGTATAGTAGAATTCATGCAAAGGGTAAGCTTGCAGTTTATCCGGAAACTGTGGACAGTGCCGGCGGCACAAGTGAGGGAAGAAGCTTAAGTTGAAGTAGTGTTATGCTTCAACGCGTGTCTGAATCGCGTCGATATTTCACTATGACGCCAGGACGGACGAGTGCACGCTATAGAGACCAAATATCGCCATCAGATGGGACGGTCCTCTCTTTCCGGTAGGTCTCCACTATCCCACATCGAGAGAGACGCCCACCCAGGAGAACCGGTATGAAGACCGCCCTCATCACCGGGATCACCGGACAAGACGGCTCCTACCTGGCCGAGCTGTCACTCGCCAAGGGCGACACGTGCCGCCGGCTTACGCGTGCTTTACCTGGGCCATCAGTATGACGCCTGACGCTGCGGCAATCAGCAGCGCGGCCAGCAGGAATTCCATCCCCAGAGCGCTGAGAAATCCCGCAGCGACTCCGCCCGCGAAGCTGCCGAGGAATTGCAGAGAATGGTACGTTCCTAATGCCGTTCCATACACGGTCTTAGGCGACGCTTTGGTAATGAGGCTGGGGAGGATCGGCTCAAGACTCGAGAAGCCGGCAAAGAACAACATGCCTGCCATCATGAGAACCATGAGCGGATGAGCGTGAGGGCCAAGGGCGGCTTCTCGAAAGAGCAGCCAGCCGCTGATTGCCAGGAGGACGAAGGCCGTCACGCCTGCTGATTTTGCCCGGCCCGTGTCGGCTGCTCGGGAGGCTCCAAACATCACGACCACACCGACGAGGAGCATTGGGCCAAGCAAGAGGTAGTAGTTGTGCAGGGGCAGGTGGCGGCGAGCCAGCAAGGGAAAGTAGAAGAAGAAGCTGCTGATGAAGAACGACGTAAGGAATCCACAGATATCCAGCTTGACGATATCGGGGATCTTGAGCACCGAGACGACCGAGGGTCGGTCACTGGAGGTGTCAGTCGTTCTTCGCTCCCGTGGCGGCTCCTTGACGGCAAGCGTCAGGTAACCGGCTGCGAGCAGGCTCAGAAGGCCGGACAGCCAGAAGAGTGACGCGTACCCGCTAAGACTCGCGATCATCGGCCCGGCCAGGATGCCGCCGACGAAGGAAAGGCCGATGGTGGCTCCGAGGAAGGCCATGGCGGTTGCGCGGTTCTTCTCGTCGACCGAATCGGCGACCAGGGCGAATGCGGCAGAGCTGATGGCGCCGGTCCCCTGGATCAGGCGGGCGGCGATAAGCGCGAAGATGTTGGGAGGCACGGCGGCCAGAATGGAGCCCACACTGTGAAGCGCAAGACCGATGAGCAAGAGCGGTTTCCGCCCAAATCGATCCGACAGCCGGCCAAACGGGATCTGAAGCATGGCATTGGTCAGTCCGTAGCTGCCGAAGGCAAGCCCGATCAGCGGTTTTGAGGTGGTAAATTGCTCTCCATAGAGCGTAAAGACGGGCAGCACGAGAAAGATGCCGAGCATCCGAATCGCGATGGTGACGCTCAACCCGGCGATCGTGCGCTTTTGATCCGGCGAAAAATTTGCACGCATTGTGTGGGAGCTTTCTGCTGAAGGGAAATAGCCGTCTGTTCATAGCAGGTCTACAGAGGGGTGTCAACAATATCAGTGCAGGATGCCGGCATGGTTACTGAACTGGTATCACTATTGTGAACATCGAGGTGGCGTTCAGCCGGTTGGATCCGGCCTGCCGGTCTGCATCCGGTCGAGCGGTAGCCGTCATCGACGTGATACGAGCGACGACGACCATCACCGTGGCGCTGCACCAGGGGTGCGCCGGTGTCATTCCTGTACGGACGCTCAGCGAGGCCAGGACCGTGGCGCGGAGGCTTGACAAAGGGGCCCTGCTTGCAGGAGAACGGGGCGCAGAACGGGCGGCAGGCTTTGACCTCGGGAATTCTCCGGCTGAGTACGTGCGAGAGCGCGTCACGGGTAAGACGGTTGTCCTGACGACCACGAACGGGACTCGTACATTCCAGGCTGCCTCAGAGGCTCAGGCAATCATCGCCAGCTCATTCCTGAACGTGGCTGCTGCGGCGCGCTGGCTCGCAGGGACCGGGCTCGACATCCTCATTATGTGCGCGGGCCAACAGGGCCGTTTCTGCTTGGAAGATGTTGTGGGCAGCGGGATGTTGATCGATCGCTTACTCAACATCTCTGATGATTCGATTGAGTGCAGTGATGCCGCCTGGGCCGCCCACAAGCTCTGTGCAGCCTATCGAGACGACCCGCTTCGGATGCTTCGAGGCTGCGAATGGGGAAGAGAGATCATTCGCAAAGGCTTTGGGGCGGACCTGGAGATCTGCGCGCAAGTCGATCTGACCGACATCGTGCCCGTCATGCGGGCAGGTTGTCTCGTAGGGGAGCGTTCGTGAGAGGCAATGATCGGCCATAGCTCATCGCTCGCTGCCGTAGGTTTCTGCGTTGCACTCCTGTTCGTCGGTCTTCGGTGTACAGTGCAGTATTCTGATCGGTGAAGGATAGGGATACGATGAAACTGGTCTTGGATGGCATGGGAATACTCACAGGTCGATGAGGTACGACGCGGCTTTCTTGTGCAGCCCACTCAACCACTCAAGCGGCGGCTTGCCCGTTCCGTGTCCCTCGCCGAACTGGCCGATGAAGTCCTCGACGAGATGCATGTGCGTGATTCGCCAGTCAAGCGGGATGGTCTGGATGAGGGCGTTGTACGATTGCACAAGTGTCCTATTTCGCCTTCGCTCAAGGACGAATGATCGAATGTTCGAGCTGTTCTTGACGAACTCGACGAGATCGCGGAACGGCTTCGCCATGTACCCGCGCATGCGCGGAAAGTATGGATCGTCCTCATGGTCGATGCCGGCCGCCGCAAGCTGGAAATGCATGAAAGGAGTTTGCCCTCCCGTTTCCCCCAATTTTTGTTGAGGTTCGTCCCCCAGTTCCTCCACGCCTTCGAACACCACGCTGTTGGGGTAGGTGAAGAACAGGCGTACCCGGTGAAAGTACGTTCCATAGTCGCAGTGCTCCCGCATTCGTTTGAGCACCGCGACGGCATCCCGTGCGGCCTTCGTGGCGTTATTCAAACACTGAATCATCTCTTGGACGATCACCTCTTCCCAGAGATTCGACAGGGAAGGCACCGAAGCGTCAGAATCGCGAATGCGAGAGAGCAGACACGCGGTGAGTAGCTCCGGTACGGCGGGGGCAAAGGCCACTTCGACAACTTGATGAATCCATACGAACCATCGCTCGTCCAACGTTCCGGTGAAGGAGTGGAGCAGTTCGATATTCTCCAAGCTCACCGGTTTTTCGGGATCTTTGCGGTAGTAGTTCCAGAGGGCGTAGAGGCCATAGGACATGGTGGGTTCCATGCCGATCCGCCTTGAGGCGCGCCAGAGCGGGACCGCGAGTTGCGCCGGCAGGATCTTCAGGCTCTGATCCTGCATCAATTCCGACACGTTGCGATAGGGATATACCTCTCGGAAGTAGGCGTGCGTGGTCATGGCGTAGATCAGCATCAGCCGGGAGACAACCGGCCACGGCAGATTCTCAAATGACCAGCGGGGAACTGCCAGCCGCTTAATAGATTCCGCGACCTTTCGCTCACTGATCGTCTGCTCGAGCGCATAGGCCATCGCGTCCAGCCGCATAAAATCGTTGGTCTGGGCCGCGTCGGCGGCATCCTTCGGCAGCCGCCGCAAGGGCCGCTCTGCGAGAAACCCTGTCTCGAACGATACGCCATGCTTTTCCATGAGCAGCCTGACTTCGTTCCTAAGTTCGGCGAAATCATTTTTCATTGGCCATCTGCCCTTTGTTAATGTCTTGCAGTCGTGGGAAGCTCTTTACGTCAGTGCTATCTTCCTTCTTAATGTAGCACGTTGCCAAAGCTGTAGGCCAGGCGGCCCACTTGCTTGACAGGAACGGGATTGGTCACTACATTGAATATGAAGGCGGCGATATGTGAGTTGGACCCCATGGAGAGGAGGTAGTTCATGGGGGAAGTGCGGGAAGTAGAAACGCCTGAACGTTTGAATTTGCAAGAGGTCGAGGTACGTGTACAGCCCGTCAGGTCCTGCCGCCTACCTGAAGGGCTGTACTATTTGTGAGGCGGGGTAGCCGGAGGAGAGGGGACCGCTTTTTTCATGTTATTCAGCAGTTGCAAGGAGGGATAGAAGATGAAGGTGCGAGACGGTATGATGACCGATCTGGTAACGGCTTCACCGTGGGAGACGGCCGCCGAGGTTGCGCGTAAGATGCGTGACCAGAAAGTAGGGTGCGTGCTGATCGCCAACGAGGGTAAGCTTCTCGGCCTCATTACCGACCGAGAGCTCACTATCCAGTGTGTCGCCGGAGAGTGGAACCCTCAGACCACACGGATCGATGAGATCATGATTCGGAATCCTTACACGATTGCTCCCGATTTCGAGATGGCTGAGGCCGCGCGGCTTTTTGGCCAGCGTAAGGTCAGGCGCTTCCCTGTTGTCGAGGACGGCCAGAAGCTGCTTGGCATCCTTTCTGTCGCCGATGTAGCCCCCGACTTTAAGGCGTACTTTGACGGGATCTTCCACGAGCTCGTCGAATGGCGTCATGAGGCAAAGGGCCAGCATAGCGGATGGGAGCACACCTGCACCCACTAGGAGGTCTCAGGTGAAACAGAGGTAGGCCTCGATCGAGGGACCGTCACCGACTCCAAGGGATTGGGGAAACACGGCTACCAGTGATAAGCTGTCAGCTCAGCTTGTTGCTGGTAGCTGTGTGTTTGAGGAGCGAAAGGTTGCACTGAGCGTCATACTGAAGGAGCCGCTGCATGGTGGCGAAATCCTCCGGGGGCAGCACGTCCGGCAAGTGGTGGAGGCAGAGTGGGCTTCGATCGGCCACGATCTTCCCATCAATGACATCAGCCAGGTAAAAGAGGTGAGCCCCGGTGCCGGCATCGAGCACTGTCCTGACCTCACACTCCAGATAGCCGACAGTTCCTGATAGGATGGGGCTGCCGGTCACCCCGCGCTCAAAGGGGAGGGTCGCAAATTTATCCATTTCCCGGCCGGACCGGAAGCCGAAATGGGTGACTAACGGCCATTGATCTTTTCCGAGCAGGTTCAGCGCAAATCGGTGACTCTTCTCAACCAGCTCGCGGGTAAAGGTCTTCCAGCCGATCCCGACCAGAATGCGGGGAAGTTGTGGAACGATTGTCGCCGGCACCACCCAGCACACAATCTGGCCATTGCGTCGGTCCTGATGGGCCGCCGTCAGGACAAAGATCTCGAAATCCAGCTTCCCCAGCACCGCCGCAATATTATTTGTGTCCATGGCGCTAACTCTAGCATAGTTCCAGTAAGGACCCAAGCCTGGGGATGAAATCTGGGTGTGGAGCCGGCGCCCCTCGGACTGCGGCACCAGGCCTTTGAGTGTGGCAGGGCTGTCCCATGAAGATGAACGCCTGTATAATTCAGATGTTCGGTTGTCAAGAGGCCATAAGAGGTGGTACATTAATGCCACATCTGCTAGCCTAAGGCAGGAGATTACGCGGCGGATAACATAAAAAGGCATCGCGGATAGATTGTGTTGACAACGAACACCTCTTATCATAGCATTCGGTAGCGCGTGTTGGTATAACTCTTGCTTTTAGCTCTCAATGAAACTCAAGATTGTAAGGGAAGGGAAGCGCGCCCGTGAGAGCGATAGTCCACCAGAAGATCGGCACAAAGATCGTCCTGATAGCATGTCTCGCCGTGGCATTGTGCATGATGCCGTGCGGCGCAGCGGAACACCACGCATCGATGGGTACCCCCTCTATTCTATGTACCGTTGACCTCCCCCAAGTCTTCCAACTTGTGATCACAATGAATCTGCTTCTCCTTACCCCTTCAACTTTGATTATTGTTCCTCAGGCCCCAACCTTTTCTCTCCTCAAACCTCCTCGATTCGCCTTTTCCTAACTGACAGCTCGCTGGAGTCCGGCCCGCTTATCAGGGCCGCGCATGACGTGTTACGCCCTGAAGGATCGCTGTGGACGTCCATAGACTGCAATCCCTAGCGACCCGTCCAGGAGGAGGTGAAGACCATGATGCTACACCGCATTATTATTGTCACGATGAGCCTGTTGGTTCTGCTTCTGATAGCTCTCGCTCCAGCGTTCGCCGCCGAGGAGATGCTCCGCCTTCAGCCGCTGATCCAGGAGGCCCTCGCTGTGAATCCGGAGATCAAAGCTGAGGAGAAGAAATGGGATGCGGCCAGGCAGCGGCCTCCTCAGGAAGGGTCACTTGACGATCCGATGCTGAGCTTTGAACTCGAAAACCTCCCCACTAATTCGTTTGCCTTCACCCAGGAAGACATGACGATGAAGAAGCTCAGCATCTCTCAGGCGTTCCCGTACTTCGGGAAGCTGGGCCTGCGGAGCGAGGTGGCCCAACGGGAGGCTAATGCTATTGGTTTGGCGTATCGGGATAAGCGAAACGAGATCGTGCGGCGGGTCAAAGAGGTATTCTACGAACTGTACGCCATCGAGCGTTCGCTGGAGATCGTGGAAAACAATCGTGATCTGCTGAAACAATTTGTGAAGGTCGCTGAGACCAAATATAGCGTCGGCAAGGGGATCCAGCAGGATGTCCTGAAGGCCCAGGTAGAGCTGTCGAAATTGCTGGACGAGCAGATCCGGTTGGAACAGAGCCGCCAGGCTGCAGGCGCCAAGCTGAATGCGATCCTGAATCGTCCTTCCCACACGCCCCTCGGTCGGACTGAGGACGTGTCTATGGCCGAGACACCGACGGAGCTCACGAAGCTTCAGGCCAAAGCCCTGGAGAACCGGCCTCTGCTCAAACGGCTCCAGGAGGAGATCGAGCGGAGCAAAGCGGCCAATGCGCTTGCCAGAAAGCGATACTTCCCGGATCTCACCATGAGCCTAGGCTATGCCTTTCGGGAGGACTCCGCCATTGCCAGGCGATCTGACTTCTTCTCAGCGGGGTTTTCAATCAATATCCCCCTCTACTTCAGGACCAAGCAGGACCGGCAGGTTGCAGAGACCTCCGCCTTGATCAATTCGGCCAGGGAGCAGTATCAGGCCGCCAGAAACGAGGTGGCCTCGATGGTGAAGGAGTTGGTGGCCGATATCGAGAAGGGACGCAAGCTTATTGATCTGCTGGAGACGGGCCTGATTCCACAAGCCAGACTCTCACTGGATTCCGCTGTTGCCGGCTATCAGGTGGGTAAGGTCGATTTTCTCACCCTTTTAGATAACCGGGTGACGCTCTTCAATTTCGAAAAAGAGTACTATCGGACGATGGGAGAGTACCAGATGAGTCTGGCACGGTTGGAGTGGGTCGTCGGCGCGCCTGTCCACTGAGAGTGCGACTTGCGAGGTTAGAAGTTAAAGGAGACATTGATGCAAAGGACGAGGTGGATCATTGCCTGGAGTGTCATGATCGTCGCCGTCGGAGCGATCTTCATGGTCTGGTATGGCGGCGGGACGCGACTCCAGGAGCGGCTCAGCGACAGGCCGCCGTCTCCTCGGGAGCCGTTCACTCAGACCGTAGGCAATGGGGATCATACCGAACATAAAGCGGCATCGACCTCTGCTGCGCAGAGCGGTCAGCCGGTTGCGTCCGAGATGCAGATGGCTCCCGGCGCCGTGATGGTCAGCCCGGAGCGTCAACAGTTGATCGGGCTGAAAACCGGCCTGGTCGAATACCGGTCGCTTGAGCGAACGATCCGGACGGTCGGGGTGGTGGAGATCGATGAGAGACGCCTGGCCGACGTCAATATCAAAATCGAGGGGTGGATCGAGAGCCTTCTGGTGAACTTTACCGGAGAGCGCGTCAGAAAGGGCCAGCCGCTTCTCACGATTTATAGCCCGGATCTGGTCTCAACACAGGAGGAGTATCTACAGGCGTTGCGGGCGAAGGAGACGCTGGCCAAGAGCCGGTTCGCGGATATCGCCTCCGGGGCGGAGACGCTGGTGAATGCCTCGAAGCGACGTCTGCAGTACTGGGACATCAGCGACGAGGAGATCGCCGATCTTGAGCGAACAGGGACGCCACGCAAGAGCGTGACGATTGACTCGCCCATCACTGGTGTCGTGATCGAAAAGATGGCTGTTCGCGGGAAGAAGGTGATACCCGGCGAGAGTCTATACAAGGTGGCCGATCTTTCCACCGTCTGGGTCCAGGGGGAGATCTACGAATACGAGGTTCCACTGGTCACGCTCGGCCAGTCGGCGAGCGTGACACTGGCCTCGTACCCCGGTGAGCTCTTCCATGGCAAGGTCAGCTACATCTACCCGGTTCTGACAGAGAAAACCCGGACCGTCAGGGTCCGCTTCGAGTTCTCCAATACCAAAGACTGGAAACTGAAGCCCCAGATGTATGCCAATGTCGCGTTGAAGATCCCGTTCGGCAAGCGTTTGGCGGTGCCCGATGAGGCAATCCTGGACAGCGGCACCCAGCAACTGGTTTTCATCGACAAGGGGCAGGGGACGTTCGAGCCTCGCGCCGTGAAGGTGGGCGCTCGGGCAGATGGTTACGTTGAGATCCTGAGCGGTCTGTCGGCCGGCGAGCGCGTCGTGACCTCGGCGAACTTCCTGATAGACTCCGAGAGCCAGCTCAAGACTGCGGTCGGAGGGATGGGGGGCATGTCCGGCATGGAGATGGCGCCGAAGAAGTGAGGAGCGAGCCAGCATGATCACGAAGTTGATCGAGTGGAGCGCCACCAACCGATTCATCATCGGCCTCTTCACCCTCTTCGCCGTCGCTTGGGGGATCTGGGCACTGCGAAATACGCCCTTGGATGCCATCCCCGACCTGTCCGATGTCCAGGTCATCGTTCAAACGGAGTGGACAGAGCGGAGCCCGACGTTAGTTGAAGATCAGGTGACCTACCCTATCGTGACCTCGCTCCTCTCAGCCCCAAAGGTCAAGGCGGTCAGGGGCTTCTCCTTCTTCGGCGCATCCTTCGTGTATATCATCTTCGAGGACGGTACTAACCTCTACTGGGCCCGGAGCCGCGTCCTGGAATACATGCAAGGGGTCAAAGACAGACTCCCCCAGGGTGCTACTCCAGTCCTGGGGCCGGATGCGACCGGGGTGGGCTGGGGGTTCGAGTACGCGATCGTAGATGAGACCGGCCGGCACGATCTATCCCAGCTTCGTACGCTGAACGACTGGTACATTCACCACTGGCTCCTGTCAGTCCCCGGCGTGGCAGAGGTGGCACGGGTGGGGGGCTTCGTTAAGCAGTATCAGGTCTCCATCGATCCCGCGACTCTTCTGGGTTTTAAGCTTCCTCTGGAGCGGGTGATCGAGGCGATCCGGAAGGGGAACAACGACACCGGAGGCCGGGTGGTGGAGTTTAGCGGACGGGAGTACATGGTCCGCGGTCTCGGCTACATCAAGTCCATCAAGGACATCGAGGCGATTGTTGTCGGCATTGACGAACGCGGCACTCCGGTTCTCGTCCGGGACATCGGCCGGGTGGGTCTCGGGCCTGACATCCGCCGAGGCACCGCCGAACTCAATGGTCAGGGTGACGTAGCCGGTGGGATTGTTGTAATCCGATATGGCGAAAACGCCCTGGATGTCATCAAGCGGATTAAGGAAAAGATCAAGACGATTACTCCGTCGCTGCCGGAGGGCGTCAAGATCATTACCACCTATGACCGATCCGACCTGATCTACCGCTCTATTGCCACACTCAAGGAGAAGCTGATCGAGGAGAGCCTGATCGTCAGTCTCGTGATCATCGTGTTCCTCTTTCATTTTCGAAGCGCGCTGGTGGTGATCCTGACCCTGCCGGTTGCCATCCTGATGTCGTTCATCGCCATGTACTACATCGGCGTCGGTTCGAACATCATGTCGCTGGGAGGGATCGCTATTGCGATTGGCGCTATGATCGACGCTGCCATCATCATGGTAGAGAACGCCCACACGCGGCTGGAGGAGTGGGAGAAGGCGGGGCGTCCGATCGACCGGACCCGCCTTCTGATCGAAGCGGCCCAACAGGTGGGGCGTCCGCTCTTCTTCTCATTGCTGATCATTACGGTCTCCTTCCTTCCGGTCTTCACGCTGGAGGCACAGGAGGGCCGCCTCTTCCGTCCGCTGGCCTTTACGAAGACCTTTTCCATGTTCTTTGCGGCTTTCCTCGCCGTTACGCTCGGACCGCTGCTTATGGTCCTCCTGATGCGGGGGAAGATCCAGCCGGAGGAGAAGAACCCGATCAACCGCTTCCTGATCTGGGCGTATCAGCCTATCGTCCACCTCGCGCTCAGGTGGAAAAAGATCGTCCTCGGCATGGCCCTCCTCGCCATAGCCGCCACTGTCCCGGTCTTCTTGAAGCTCGGCTCGGAGTTCATGCCGCCGCTGTATGAAGGGACCCTTCTCTACATGCCGACGGCCCTACCAGGCGCCTCGATTGCCCAAGTCTCCCAGCTCCTCCAGATCCAGGATCGGATCATCAGGCATTTCCCGGAGGTTGAGTCGGTCTTCGCCAAAGGGGGGCGCTCCACGAGCGCCACCGATCCGGCGCCTTTGGAGATGATCGAGACGATCATCAACCTGAAGCCGGAGAAGGTGTGGCGGAAGGGGATGACGGTCGAGAAGCTGATCGACGAATTAGATAAGGCGCTCCAGATTCCAGGTGTGAGCAACGCCTGGACCATGCCGATCAAGGCCAGGACCGACATGCTCAGCACGGGGATCCGAACCCCGGTCGGGATCAAGGTCCTCGGGCCGAAGCTTGAAACGATCCAGAGCATCGGCCAGGAGATCGAGACGGCGCTCAAGCATGTCCGGGGCACCCGGAATGTCTTTGCCGAGCGCGTGGTAGGCGGTTTTTACCTGGACTTCGACATCAAACGAGACGAAATCGCGCGATACGGTCTTACCATCGCCGACGTGGAGGACGTGATCGAGACTGCCGTCGGCGGCAGGATGGTGACGACAACGATCGAAGGGCGAGAGCGGTTCCCGGTCAACGTTCGCTACTTTCGTGGCCTGCGGGACAGCATGGACGGCCTCAAGCGGGTCCTTGTCTCGACGCCGATGGGTGCCCAGGTCCCGATTACGCAGCTCGTCGATCTCAAGCTGTCAAGCGGCACCACCCTGATCCGGAGCGAGGCCGCCGAGCTGGTCGGCTACGTCTATGTCGATGTCGCGGACCGGGACATCGGCAGCTATGTTGCCGATGCCCAACAGGTCGTCGCCGAAAAGATCAAGCTGCCCCAAGGGTATCACCTGCTCTGGAGCGGGCAGTTCGAGTATATGGAACGCGCCAAGGAGCGACTGAAGGTCGTTATCCCGCTCACCCTGCTGATTGTGTTCATCCTCCTGTACTTTAATACGGCGAGTGTTACCAAGGTCTTTATCGTACTGCTCGCCGTCCCGTTTTCCCTCATCGGTGCCTTCTGGCTCATCTATCTCTTGGGATATAATCTGAGCGTGGCGGTCTGGGTCGGGATCATCGCCCTGGCCGGTGTCGATGCCGAAACGGGGGTCATCATGCTCCTGTACCTGGATCATGCCTACGAGAAACGGCTGGGTGCGGGGCGGATGCGCACCATGACAGATCTCCATGAGGCGATCAGCGAGGGGGCCGTGAAGCGGATTCGCCCGAAGATGATGACCGTCATGGCGATTCTGATGGGGTTGCTCCCGATCATGTGGAGCCACGGCGCCGGCGCGGACGTCATGAAACGGATCGCCGCGCCCATGATCGGTGGCGTTGTCACATCGTTCATCCTTGAGCTGATCGTGTACCCCGTCATCTTCGAGGTCTGGCGTAGCCGCCAGCTCGCACGAACTGGTGCGACACAAACTCCTCACGATGGGGAAAGTTAGAGGTCTAACCATGGCAAACGAAGAGAACCTGGGGGCGAGCGCGCCGGAGACGGTTACGCCTGAGACGCCCGAGCGGCTGAAGGCGCTGGTGAGAGAGCATCGTGTCTGCTGGGAGGTGTGGCCTGAGCAGCTTGCAGGGGTCGGCCGCGGGCCGTTGCAGGTGGGCTTCGATCTGGTGCTGAACGGCGCCCATACCCATGATACAGATCGGCCTTCGCCCGGCTGTGAGAGGTGCAGGACGATTTTTGAGCATCTTCGCGAGATCGCGGAGTGGATCATGCCGAAGGTCGAGCGTCCCTCCCGATATGACATCCAGCCCTTTGACCACTCGGTTCATTTCGCTCCCGAGCGAGGCAATCGACCCGATGTCGCGCTGACCATCAAGATTCTCCACCGCTCGGAGATCGACAGGCCGGTCGATGAATGTGAAGTGAGCTGTCTCAACGAGATGAAGGAAAAACTTGCACAGATCGGGGCGCAACACCGGCAATGGGTAGACTCAGGGACGAGCTAATTACTGGCGGCGCCTCTTCTGGTGGCGGGAGGGGCCTGAAGCCGGAGACGCGGACGGAAAGGGGATAATCCTGTGGCGAATGCCGCCAAAGACCCGGTGTGTGGGATGACGGCCCATGTCGAGGAAGATCTTGTAACCTTCTATCAAGGACAGGCCTTTTATTTCTGCTCTGATCTCTGCAAGCAGACCTTCTTGGGCGATCCCGAAAAGTATGCCGGAGCAGCTCCAACTCGCACCCCAGGCGAGACCGATGCCACCCGACGCATTGCCTACTTCTCGATGGAGGTGGCCGTGGATCCCCGTATGCCCACTTACAGCGGCGGCCTGGGAGTGCTGGCTGGGGACACCCTGAGGTCCTGCGCCGATCTTACAATCCCGATTGTGGCCGTGAGCCTCCTCTATGCGAAGGGGTATTTCGATCAGAAACTGGACGAATGGGGCAACCAGCAAGAGCTCCCGGTTGGATGGGAGCCTTCCCGTTATCTGCGCCTGCTTCCGGTCATGGTGCGGGTCCCTATTGAAAACCGGTCCGTAGTTGTCAGGGCCTGGCAGTATGATATTACAGGTTATACCGGATATTCGGTTCCCTTGATCCTTCTGGATACCAACGTCGATGAGAATACCCGGCCTGACCGGGAGCTCACCGCCTCTCTTTACGGAGGGGACGAACGATACCGCCTGGCCCAGGAGGTCATCCTGGGCATGGGAGGCGTCCGGATGCTCCGAGCGCTCGGGTATACGCAACTACAAAGCTTCCACCTGAATGAAGGCCACGCCAGTCTCTTGATCCTGGAGCTGTTGCGCGAACAGCACAACCAAGTGACTGAAGGGTGGGATTTCGATAACGTCAGAAGCCGCTGTGTCTTCACCACGCACACACCTGTGTCAGCCGGTCACGATCAGTTCTCATATGATCTGGTGAAGAGCGTTCTCGGGGAACCTGTGCCGCTGGAGCTTGTGCAGATGCTGGGCGGCAAGGAGCACTTGAACATGACGTTTCTCGCGCTGAATATGAGTCAGTACGTAAACGGAGTAGCGAAGAAGCACGGAGAAGTCTCACAAGGGATGTTTCCAGGCTATTCTATCGATTCCATCACCAATGGAGTTCATTCATTCACCTGGACCTGCGATAGCTTTAAAAAGCTCTACGATCGTCACATTGCCGGATGGGTCAATGATTCTTTCTCGCTCCGGTACGCCATCAGCATCCCAAAGAGCGAGATATGGGAGGCCCATGTCGAGGCCAAGGCGCGGTTGATCGATGAGGTGCATCGGAGGACCGGGATGTCTTTGAAGTCTGACGTGCTTACCATCGGGTTTGCCCGACGCGCGACGCTATACAAGCGGACCGATCTGGTGTTTTCCGATCCCGATCAATTGATGCAGATCGCCGGCACCGTCGGCCCGATCCAACTCGTCTTTGCGGGGAAATCGCATCCGAAGGATGAGCCTGGGAAGGACCTGATTCGGCGAGTGTTTCATTTCGCACGACAACTGAAGGATCAGATCCCAATCGCCTATCTTGAGAATTACGACATGGAGCTGGGCAGTCTGCTGACCTCCGGTGTAGACCTCTGGTTGAACACCCCCTTGCGTCCGCTGGAGGCCTCCGGCACCTCTGGCATGAAGGCCGCTCACAATGGGGTCCCAAGCTTCAGTATCCTCGATGGCTGGTGGATTGAGGGTCATATCGAGGGCGTGACGGGATGGTCTATCGGGCCTGGTCCTATAAATCGCTCCGATGCGCTTTCGGTGGACGTCCGGGATGCTCAGGAGCTGTATCACAAGCTGCGAACGGTGATCGTTCCGATGTTTTACCAGGACCGGGAGCGATGGGTCGATATCATGCGGCAAACGATCGCGTTGAATGCGTCGTTTTTCAACACGCACCGGATGGTCCAACAGTATACCGCCCAGGCGTATATGTAGGAGGATCGATCCTCCAGGAATCGCCCATGGGTAATGGCGCACCGGGTAAGGGGATTTGTGAGCATCTTGGTTATTTGTACCGGGTCGCGCGAACTGAAATCCGGTCTTTTTAAGGCTGATGTTCTCAATACACGGATCTTGAGGTAGAATCAAGCGGAACGCGGTAGGTGATGGGCAGACCATACTGCCTGGTGTGGTTTTCAGGAGAACCCTTTCGGAAGAAGGAGGAACGAGCATGAATCGTGTGAAGTGTGCGGGTGCGTTAGCGTTAGCCATGGTATGTATGACGGCAGGAACCGCGTCGGCGCAACAGCCTCAGCCCTGCGCGATGATGAAGGATCACCAAATGGGCGGTATGGGGCAGCAGGGGATGCCTGGAATGGGTATGGGCATGATGAATCGGGATAAACAGGATAAAGAGATGGGCGGGATGCAGGGCTGCAAGATGATGGACGACATGAAGAAGCAACACCAGCTTCTACTGGAGATGAAGAAGCATATGCGGATGATGGACGAGATGATGGAGATGATGGTGATGCCGCGCCAACAGGGGATGACGCCCCCAGGATCGGGATCCGAACCTCAAGAACACCACCCTGGCGAGGGCAAGTGAGCCGGATCGATATGCCGACCGTTCGTCTTGAGTCCTACAAAGCTTAGGACGGGCATCGACAGGCTCAGCCCAAACGGGTTTGCTATCGAGTGATTGCTGAGACACTACACTAGAGACGAGCGCGATGGAGAAGAAGCAACGGCAGTTTTCGCTGATGTACTTCGTGGCTGCCTTCTTCCTGGTATTGGCGGTTCACGATTTTCTGATTGCCCGCCACACCGAGACCCTGTCATACAGCGAATTTAAGGTGCTCGTGAAAGCCGGCAAGGTGGAAGACCTGATCCTCGGAACGCGTGTCATCTCCGGACGACTGAAACGGGAGGGGCTGGCAGGGCTCCTATCCAAGGAGAAGGTCGAGGAGATTCAACGGGTAACCGGTGCAGAGCTTCGCTTTGTCACCATCCGAGTCGACGATCCGACCCTCATCCAGGAACTTGAGACGTTGAAGGTGCGTTTCGCCGGCGAGGTAGAGAGCACGTGGTTTACCACCCTGCTGTCCTGGGTGCTCCCTGCGCTGGTCTTCGTTGGCGTGTGGATGTTTCTCATGAAGCGGGTCGGAGGACCGGCGAGCGGTCTGATGGCGATCGGCAAGAGTAAAGCCAAGGTCTACATGGAGAAAGAGACCGGTGTGACCTTCGCAGATGTGGCGGGGATCGACGAGGCGCGCGCTGAGCTGATGGAGATCGTCGAATTCCTGAAGACGCCGCAGCGGTACCGCCGCCTTGGAGGAAAGATCCCCAAGGGGGTTCTGATTGTCGGGGCCCCGGGAACGGGGAAGACGCTTTTAGCGAAAGCCGTAGCCGGGGAGGCTGGGGTCCCGTTCTTCAGTATGAGCGGGTCGGATTTCGTCGAGATGTTCGTAGGGGTCGGGGCGGCTCGGGTGCGCGATCTCTTTGCCCAGGCTCAGGAAAAGGCCCCCTGCATTATCTTTATCGATGAGCTGGACGCCCTCGGAAAGGCCCGTGGGCTTAACCCGATGGGCGGACACGACGAACGCGAGCAGACCCTCAACCAACTGCTGGTGGAAATGGACGGCTTCGACACAAACAAGGGCGTGATTATCATGGCCGCGACCAACCGCCCGGAGATCCTCGATCCGGCCCTGCTCCGCCCCGGGCGTTTCGACCGACAGGTAGCCCTCGACCGCCCGGATATCAAGGGTCGGGAGAAGATCCTCCAGGTGCATGCCAAGCCGGTTACGCTTTCGCCGGAGGTTGACCTCTCTGCCATCGCTGCGAAGACTCCGGGGTTCGTCGGCGCCGATCTGGCCAACCTGGTGAACGAGGCGGCGCTGCTGGCTGCGCGCAAGGGCAGGGATGCGGTGGAGATGGCGGATTTCGATGAGGCGATCGACCGGATTGTGGGCGGCCTCGAGAAAAAGACCCGGGTGATGAATCCCGCGGAGAAGGAAACAGTCGCCTACCATGAGGCCGGCCATGCCCTGGTGGCGGAGTCCCGCCCTCGCGCCGACCGGGTCTCGAAGATCTCCATCATCCCGCGCGGCGTGGCCGCGCTCGGCTACACGCAGCAGTTACCCACGGAGGACCGGTACCTGCTCAAGAGGGCTGAGATACTTGACCGGCTGGATGTGTTGCTTGGAGGCCGGGTGGCCGAAGAGATCGTCTTCGGGGACGTCTCCACCGGAGCCCAGGATGATCTGCAGCGGGCCACCGATATGGCGCGCCTCATGGTAACCCAGTACGGGATGAGCGAACATCTCGGCCTGGCGACGTTCGAAGAGCCGCGCAGTTCCCCTTTCCTCAATATCTCGAAGCCTCAGAGAGTGCGGGAGTATAGCGAGCAGACCGCTCAGACGATTGATGAGGAGATCCGAAAGCTCCTGGCCGATGCCCACGCTCGAGTCACACAGACACTGGCTACCAGGCGCAGCGAGTTGGACGCGCTGGCCAAACTGCTGTTGGAAAAAGAGGTGATCGATCGGGAGACCCTGACGCAACTGCTTCGGCCCCAGCAGTCCTAGAGACCAAGATCCCAGCACCCCATATTCCCTTCCATTGCTGGGGCATTCGGCTTCTTATTGTGGCATACATGTCCCACATTATCATTCCTGAGTTTTCGAATAGTTACATTGTCGCTGATTCCGCGATGGGACAGTTGCTCCCGGCCTCACGGAGGGACGCCGACGGCGTCATTCTGACGTCGGCGACTGTTCATAAAAGTACCCCTCGTTTCACATAGTTAGGTCGAGTATTGGAGCGGCAGAACTTCTACGATCGTTGGCACCGCCATTGCTCTTGGAAGAAAGAAAAATGGTATATCAGGTGAACCATGATGAGCGATCAGCGGAAGGTCCTAATCGTCGTGCCGGAGTCAACGATCCGCCAGCAGATCCTCAGTCGCGTGGCGGCGCAGGCGTGCCAGACCGTGACTGCCGAGACGGGCAGTGATGCGTTATTGGCTGTGGTTGAGCACGATGTGGCGCTGGTTATTCTCGATCTTTCGATCGCCGAGCCCTCCGGTAGCAAGACCATTGAGATCCTCCGAAAGATTCGACCCCGCTTGCCTCTGGTGGTGTTGTCCGATGACCGGTCGCTCGAAGCGGGTCGTCAGGTCCTTCAGCACGGCCTCTTCTATTACCTGCTCACGCCGTTTGACGCTGACGAGCTCGACCAGATTGTTCGGATCGCTCTGACCTTCACCAGACAACGCGCCGCAGGAGTTGAGGAGAGGTCCCGCGAATGGAGGTCGGCAGGCGAGAGGGGAGGGGTGGCATGACGGCAGTCCGGCACGCCGTGAGTATCGGTATCGAGGCGCTGGCGTTGTTGCTGGTCGTTCGCGAGGTCGCGCTCGCCCACGGGACGGGTATGCGCGGCACGCAGGCGCTGTACGTCGCGAATGAGGGGTCGGATACGGTCTCGGCGATCGATCTTGCGTCGATGAAGGTGACCGGCGTCATTGCCGTAGGCGCCGGTCCGCAGCATATTGCTGTCAGCCCGGATCGGCAGTATGCTGTTGTCACGTGTAGCCGTTCGGCTGAGGTCTGGATCCTGGCGTTGCCCGCGCACACGGTCGTTGCCGCGGTCTCCAATGCGACCGGCCCCGGAGGCCAGACGGTGTTTGGAGCCGCCGCGACTTATGCCTATGTCACCAACAGTCAGTATGGCCGAGTCACGGTGATTGAGACGGCCGTCGGAAAGAAGGTGGCCATGATTCCGGTGGGAGAAGCGCCGACCCAGATCAGTATCTCTCCGGATGGCGGCCGTGCCTATGTTCCCAGCGAGCGATCTCATACCGTGGCCGCGCTGAACCTGTCCCTGAATGTCGTCGCGGGGGAGCTCCCCATCGCCGTCAGGCCCTCTGCCGTCGAGATCTCGCCCGACGGCAAGTATCTGCTGGTCGCCAGCGCCGTCTCCAACTCCGTCACTGTGATCGATACGACCACCCAGCAGTCGTTGCGCAGAATCCCCGTCGGTGACGACCCCCATCACGTGGTGTTCGGTCCCGGTGGAGCCTTTGCGTATGTTCTCAACAGGGGCTCGGACAGTCTGAGTGTGATTCAGATGGCGAATCAGCAGGTAGTCGCGACCATCCCCGTGGGGAAGGAGCCGAGCGACGCCGACATTACGCCGTCGGGCCACTACATCTATGTGACCAATACGGGAGGGGGCGACGTGTCGGTTATCTCAACGCAGACCAGCGCCGTCGTAGGGACAATCCCTGTGGGCGCCCGTCCCCACAACATCGTCATCTCCGGCGATGGGCGGTACGCCTTTGTGGCCAACACCGGATCGGATGATATCTCCGTGATTAATCTGCTGTCCCAGACAACGGTGGGGCGAGTGCCGGTCGGGAAGCGCCCCCTCGGGATGGCCTTATGGTAGGGTGCAACCGATGACGCAGCTTTCAGAAATCATGAATCGGAAGCTGATTACCGTGGAGACGCGCACATCGCTTCGCCAGGCTCAGCGAGTACTGGATCAGCATCATATCCGCCATCTGTTTGTCATGGACGGCAAACGTCTGATCGGAATCGTCACCGATCGCGATCTTCGAAAGGCTGCCCCCTCTTCCAAGTCGCCGTTGACGACCCATGAACGCGAGGAGTTCATGGACGAATTGAAGGTGGTAGAGGTCATGTCGCGCAAACTGATCACGGCCTCCCCCATAACGACAGCGCGAGAGGCGGCGAAGGTGATGGTTCGTGAGAAGATCGGTTGCCTGCCGGTCGTAGACGGCAATACACTGGTTGGGATCGTGACCGAGACCGATCTGCTCACAATCCTGGTTCGAGAAGAGGAGACGTCATGACCGGCGAGCGCGTGCCTTTTCCAGGCATTCCGGCCACAGCGGACGGCTCGGCGGCAGTCGTCTGGGTCGACTCGCATATTACGCAAGGCGCCTGCGCCTATCCGATTACCCCCTCCACCAACATGGGGACGGGATACCAGGCGGAGGTGGCGAACGGCACACGCAACCTTTGGGGTGAGCTGCTCTTTTTCATCGAGCCCGAGTCGGAGCACAGCTCCGCATCAGCGTGTGAGGGGTTTGCGCTGGCCGGGGGGCGGGTCTCGAACTTTACCTCCGGTCAGGGGCTGGTCCTGATGAAGGAGGTGCTCTATACCATCGCCGGGAAACGGCTGCCGGCGGTGTTCCACATCGGCGCCCGTGCGCTGACCTCTCAGGCCCTGAACGTCCACGCCGGGCATGACGACGTGATGGCCGTCGCGGATGTCGGCTGGGGCATGCTCTTTGCGAAGAACGCCCAGGATGCGGCCGATCTGGCGCTGATCGGCCGCCGCGCCGCCGAAGAGGGCGAGACCCCTTTCATGACTGTACAGGACGGTTTCCTCACGACTCACACCATTGAGAACCTCCTGCTTCCGGAACCCGAGCTGATGAAGGAGTTCATCGGGGACCCGCATGGCGGCACGCGCCTGCGCAACCTCATGAACCCTTTACAGCCGATCATGAGCGGGGTTGTGCAGAATCAGGACAGTTACATGAAGGGCAAGATCGCTCAGCGGTTCTTCTATGATCGTCTGCCGACGATTGTTGAGGGGGTCATGGAGCGGTTCTACGCCCTGACAGGCCGTCGGTATGGCCTGGTGGAGGCGTACCGGATGGCGGATGCCGACTACGCCATCGTCGGGATGGGAGGGATGGTCGAGACCGCCATGGCGACCGTTGATTATCTGCGACTGCACCGTGGAGTTCGAGCGGGCGCTCTCCACGTCACGTGCTTCCGTCCATTTCCGGGTCGGCAGATCGTCGAGGCGATGAAGCACCTGAAAGCGATGGCGGTGATTGAGCGTATGGATAACCCGCTGGCTCAATCGAATCCCCTCACTGCCGAGATCAAGGCGGCGTTCGCCGATGCGCAGACCGGCGCGCCGGGGTTTCCGTCACTGGGGCGGATGCCGATTATCTATTCCGGTTCGGCCGGTCTGGGCAGCCGGGATATCCGTCCCGGAGACTTCGTGGCCGCCATAGAGCATATGCGACGCGACGATGGCGGGTCTCGCTACTTTGTCGTGGGGATCAAGCACGACCTGGCGCTTTCGCCTGCCGAAGATCCGGACGTCCGTCCGTCCGGCACCTTCTCGATGCGCGGCCATTCAGTCGGCGGATTCGGATCGGTGACGACCAACAAGGTGATCGCGACGATTGTCGGCGACCTCTTCGGCTTGAAGGTCCAGGCCTACCCGAAGTATGGCTCCGAGAAGAAAGGGCTGCCCACCACCTACTATCTGACCGTGGCTAAGGAGCGAATTCGTACCCATTGTGAGCTGACGCGGGTCGATTTCGTGCCCCTCAACGACGTCAATGCCTTCAATCTCGGCAACCCGTTGGCCGGCCTGGCGACAGGCGGCATGGTCTTCATCCAGACCGACCAAAAGACACCGGAGGAGATCTGGGCGCGGATCCCCGACTATGCGAAGCGGATCATCTGCGAGCGACGCATCCGGGTCCTGGCCCTGGATACTGTAAAGATTGCGCGCGACGTCGCCAGCTCCGCCGACCTGGAGCAACGGATGCAGGGCATTGTGCTGTTGGGGATTTTTCTTCGCTGTACGCCGTTTCTCCACGAACAGCGTCTCGATGAGGAGCAGGTCTTTTCGGCGGTGGAGCGGTCGCTGCGGAAGTACTTCGGCAAGCGGGGCGAACAGGTGATTCGTGACAACCTGGAGGCAGTGAGACGAGGCTATACCGAGGTCTTCGAGGTCCCAGCGGAGACCCTGGCGGGTGTTGGGGCTGGCGCATCGGGTCCTCGTTCTGAGTAGTTCGTTTGTGTAGGTCGGGTTAGCGAAGCGTAACCCGACATCCTCCTGTGAGCCGTCGGGTTACGGCCTTAACGGCCTAACCCGACCTACTGCACGAAGGAAAGGTTCAGCAATGGCGAATTACAAGCCGGTCTATAACCCTCTGGATGAGGAGCATGTCGAACAGGTCGCCGGGACGAAGCCTCGGGGGCTTGAGAAGGAGATCCACGAAAGCGCCTTGCCCCCGACCGGGGTTCTGGAGCTTGATCTTGAGCGGTACGTGGGCGACTTCAATGAGAGGATCATTGGGGCGTACGCGGCCGGGACAGGGGAGCAGAGCCTGCCGGCTGATGTGGGGGTAGCCCGCAGTCTGATCCCGCCTGGAACGGGCGCCTTGCGCGACTTCAGTTACATTGCGCCGGAGATTCCGCGGTTCGACCGGGACCGGTGTGTCGGGTGTATGGCCTGCGTCACGGAGTGCCCCGACACCGCTATCCTTGGGAAGGCCATCCCGAGGTCGCGCCTGGAGGCCGAACTGAACGCTATTACCGACGATCGGGAGCGGGAGGGGATCCGGGCTCAGTGGGGCGAGACGAAAAAGTACTATGAGCTTTACGAGAAGAAAGGGGAAGAAGGCGCCCTCTTCGGCATCTTCGTCGATCCTACCAAATGCAAGGGGTGCGCCGAGTGCGTCGAGGTCTGCGGCACCCTCGGCTACCATGCCCTCACCATGGTCAAGAAGGACGAGCGGACGATTCCACGCTATCGAAACTACTTTAACTTCTTCAGGCAAGTTGGCGTTACTCCACGTCAATATATCAACGAACGGGCGCTGGCGGATATGATGCTGTCCGAGGAGGCGCTCCTGTATGTCGGCGGCGCGGGCTCGTGCATGGGGTGTGGCGAGGCGACGGCGATCCGGATGATGCTGGCCGCCACCGGATTCGTGCATGGCGCGGAGCAGGTCGGGATCGTGGCGGCGACGGGGTGCAACACGGTCTACGGCTCGACCTATCCCTACAACCCGTTCCTGGTTCCGTGGACCAACTCCCTGTTTGAGAACGCCCCCGCTGTGGCGATGGGAGTTCGCGGCAAGTGGGACCAACAGGGTTGGCAGGCGAAGAAGCTCTGGGTCATCGGGGGGGACGGGGCGATGTACGACATCGGTTTCCAGGCGCTGTCGCGGATGCTGGCCTCCGGGATGGACATCAACGTGCTGATCCTGGATACGCAGGTCTACTCGAATACGGGAGGACAGGCCTCTACGGCGACCTATACCGGGCAGGATGCCAAGATGGCCGTTGTCGGCAAGGCGTCGCCCGGCAAGCGCGAGCGGCGCAAAGAGCTGGCGCTCATCGCCATGATGCACCCGGATACGTTTGTGGCGCAGACGACCGCCGCCCACATCAACCATTTTTATCGGGCCATCATGGCGGCGAATGAGTACCCCGGTCCGGCTGTGGTCAACGTCTACACGACGTGCGAACCCGAGCATGGCGTCGCGGACGATCGGTCCTCGTGCCAAGCGAAACTGGCGGTCGATTCTCGAGCCTTCCCCCTCTTTGTGTACGATCCGCGCAAGGGGGAGCGGATTAAAGAGCGACTCAGCCTGGCAGGTAACCCGGCGATTGTCGACGACTGGTACAGACTGCCTCACACAGGGGAGGTGGTCGACTTTGTGGCCTTTGCCAGGACGGAGGGCCGGTTCGCAAAACAGTTCGACCCTGAGGGCCGTCCCTCTGAAACTCTACTCTATGCTCAGGCCGAGCGGCTCCAGTACTGGCGGCGCCTACAAGAACTGGCCGGAGTGCGATAGGAGTGGTTGTTGAGTGGTAGTCACTCAGGTAGATAGACCGAAGACTGAAGGCTTTTAGGGGGAAGTCATGCGAGGACATACAAAACTCCGAGAAAGTTTTGAAGGGCTCGATTCGTGCCTTACGAAATCATTTCGAGTCTTCAGCCCTCGGTCTTCAGCCTAACCACCTGAAGTAGACGGTCGGCAATCTGCCGTCGGTCGGATGCTGATAACTGATAGCTGATAGGCGATAGCTCAACGCTGACTGATATGGTATGCTTAATTGAGTGTTGCCGCGCTGTTGCGTGGGGATGGGGCCGGTTGAGGTTATAGAACAACCGACCTGGAGTCGAAGAAGTGAGGCTCGGACCCCGTTCCGGGCTGGAAAGAGGTCAGGCATCAGTTTGCCGAAGGAGGGGTATGTATCCTGTGATCACCGGATTTGATCATCTGGTCTTTGCCGAGGCACCCAAGCTGATCTATTGGGAGCTGACGCGGGCCTGCGACCTGGTATGCACGCATTGCCGCGCTGAAGCCATCGCGGCGCGCGACCCATTTGAACTCAGCACGGAGGAGGCGAAGGCGCTGCTGGCTGATCTCCGGGCGTTCGGCGAGCCGCCCCCGCAGCTCGTCATGACCGGCGGCGACCCGCTGAAGCGTCCGGATTTCTTCGAACTGGTGCGGCACGGCAGGGGCATCGGGATGCCGATATCCGTGGCGCCAAGCGGCACCCCGCTGCTCACACCGGAGGCGATTGCGGCGTTGGCGGACAACGGGGTCATGAGTATGTCGCTGAGCATCGACGGCGCAACGGCCGAGAGTCACGATCGGTTCCGCGGTGTCGCGGGGTGTTTCGAGACCACCATACGCGCTATCCAGGCGGTTCGGGCGGCAGCGATCCCACTGCAGATCAACACCCTCGTCACCCCGGAAACCATGGCGGAGTTGCCTGGTGTGTTCCGGTTGCTCCGGGACTTGGGGATTATGCGGTGGAGTCTCTTTTATCTGATCGCCACGGGGCGCGGTCGAGCCCTTCGCGAGATCAGACCCAGCGAGGCTGAGGCGCTTCACAACTGGATCTATGACATCGTCAGGACCGCCCCGTTCGCCATTAAGGCGACGGAGGCCCCGCACTTTCGTCGTGTCGCGTACATGCGAATGCGGCTGGAAGGCCTGGATGACGCCGCGATCCGGCAGACGCCCGTCGGGCGGGGATTCGGCATCCGCGACGGGAACGGGATCATGTTCATCTCACACATCGGGGACGTCTATCCATCCGGGTTCCTGCCGGTGACAGCCGGCAACGTACGCCGCCAGAGCGCGGTGTCGATCTACCGTCATTCAGAGCTTTTTACGCGCCTGCGCGACGCCGATCAATATGCCGGTAAGTGCGGCCTCTGCGAGTTTCGCTGGGTCTGCGGCGGGTCGCGAGCCCGCGCGTTTGCCGAGACCGGCGATCCGAACGGAAGCGATCCCCTGTGCGCCTACAGGCCGGAGGCCGCGCTGGTTGGGGCGGCGGACGGCGATCGAGGATAGACGGTCGAGCGAGTACGCCGGCTACCCCTTTAATCGACTCAATTTGGCATGCAGATGCTCTAGCCGATTGGTGATATCGGACATAAATTGTGTGTAGGAGATGCGGCGCTATAAGCATCAGGCTGTAGTGCGGAAGGAGCTTATGGCGCATCGATAAGGGGCGGAAGGTTACGTATGCAGCCGACCCGAAGGCGGCGCAGCCGACAGGAGGGACGAATGCAGATTTCACGGATCCTTTTTCCGACCGACTTCTCCCATGATGCCGAGCACGCATTCCAGTACGCGCTCACCTTTGCCCGCGAGTTCGGCGCCGAACTCCACCTGCTTCACGTCATTTACTTCCCCCCCCAAACGCCTGAGTACGACATCGGACAGGTGATCGACGGCTTGGTCAAGAATGCTGAGACCAGCTTGAACAAGCTGGTCGAGAGCGTTCCGGAGCCGCACCCGGTCTTCCGCCTGGACGTGCAGGTGGGGGTGGAGCACGTCGAGATCACGAAGTTTGCCGAGAGGGAAAAGATTGATCTCATCGTGATGGGGACCCGTGGACGAACCGGGCTGGCGCATGTCTTTCTGGGAAGTGTCGCCGAGCGGGTGGTTCGTCATGCCCCCTGCCCCGTCCTGACCGTCAAGCTGCCGGCGCGGAAAGGCGGCGAGACGGCGAAAGAGGAGTAAGCGACATGACGGTGCAACACAAGGCGCTGGCCCGGTATCTCGAAGCGGCTCTTGGCGGCGTGGTCCAGGTGCAGGCCGTTCGGCCGCTGACTGGCGACGAGGCGTCCATCGTTGGGAAGGAGCTTGGGGTGTTACAGAGTCACGATCTGAAGGCGTTCGGCTACGGTCGGCCGATCCAGATCGACCTGCTTCTGAACGGCATCCCTCGCTCCTACGTTCTGTCTACGATGCGGGGCGGTTCAGGCTTTGGCCACGATCACAAGGCCGACAGGGCGGGCGCCCTGATTTGGGCGCATGATGCCTACGGGAAGCTCCCACGCCACGTGGGGAGCGTTGACGTCGGTTTCTTCACGCGCGAGGGACAGTTGCAATCGGCCGGGGGCGCAGAGGAGTATTTCCTTCTGATGGAGAAGGTCGAAGGGGACGCGTATTGGCTGGATCTGGAGCGAATTCAGGCAGAGGGGAAGGCGATCGACCTGGACTTCGACCGCGCCGTGGCGTTATCGGAATATCTGGCGACGATCCACGCAGAGAAGGGCCGGGATGAACAACTGTACTTTCGTCGGATTCGGGATCTGATCGGCCATGGCGAGGGGATCATGGGGATTCTCGACGGTTATCCGACCGAGTATTCCCTCCTCCCCCCCAAACAGCAGTACGTCGTAGAGAGCGGATGTGTGGCCTGGCGACAATACCTGAAAGAGAAGACCGCGCGGTTGAGTATCGTCCATGGGGACTTCCACCCCTGGAATATCCTCTTTCGAAAGGGGACCGATTTCACGCTGCTCGATCGAAGTCGTGGGGAGTGGGGGGAGCCGGCCGATGACATCGCGGCCCTCAGTATCAATTTCCTCCTCTTCTCGCTTTTGCGGTCGGGTTGCGTGGAGGGACCGTTCCGGGAGCTGTTTGACCGCTTCTATAGCGCGTACCTTGAGCGGACCGGCGATCTGGAGCTGAACCTGGTCATTCCACCTTTCTATGTCTTTCGGGCTCTCGTCATCGCGAGCCCGCGTTGGTACCCCGACCTTCCGGAGGATGTGCGCGTCAAGCTGTTCCGGTTCGTTCAGACGATGCTTCGGGTCGAGCAGTTCGATCACAGGGATCTCAATCGATATCTGTCATAGGGAGATCACGGTGGCGTGGGTGGCGTGGTTTACGGGACTGCCCGGAAGCGGCAAGAGCAGCGTGGGCCGCGAGGTCGCTCGTCGTCTGGAGGCGCGCGGAACCCGGGTGCGGGTGCTGGAGCTCGATGAGATCCGACGGGTCGTCACCCCTTCGCCAGGCTATACGGCCCAGGAACGCGAGGTCGTCTATCGCGCGCTGGCCTACATGGCGTGGCTGCTCTACCGCGAAGGGGTCAGCGTGATCATCGACGCAACGGCTCACAGGCGGCGATTTCGCGATCTGGCCCGCGCGCTGATTCCTGTCTTTGCCGAGATCTATCTGCGCGCGTCGCTGCCGACGTGTCGCGCGCGGGCGGGGCATCGACATGGCGGCTACGCCCCTGCCGATGTCTATGGGCAAGCAGGCCACGAGGGATCGACTGTTCCGGGCGTTGATGAGATGTACGAGCCGCCGCACCACCCCGAGCTGGTGCTCGATACCGACGAACTTCAGGTAACGGACGCTGCGGAACAGGCGGTGAGGTTTCTCGAGGCATTTCAGGACGGCCAGGCTGCGGTGTTGGTCAATACGGGTTCTCACGACAGGCTGGCCGCGGAGGGAGGGCGATGAGCGCGCTGCGGAACCCACAGGTGTTGGAACGCATCGGTGAACGAAGTGAGGCATGCCCCTACTTGAAACGAGCAATCCTCACCTCCCGATACCCCATCGAGGGGTACTGTGTAGCGCACCCGCATGGGAGGCTTCGGGTTGTGACGATCGGCGAATTCCGTGAGTTGTGCACAACAGCCGAGTATGTTCAGTGTCAACTGTATCGCGAACTGCGCGATCGGGGGCCGGCCGAGGAAGATCCGGGATGCGCAGCAACCTGATCTGAAAGGGAGTCCCCTCACGCCCTTTCGGCGGCGCTGAGTGCTGACCACTGAATGCTATTTTCAAAGGAACACCTTATGCGGTCTCGGCCGCACCACGACGCACGAAAACCCCCTCAATCCCCCTTTAC
>JACPQW010000078.1 GCA_016190285.1 Candidatus Methylomirabilis oxygeniifera | reverse complement strand
CTCCCCCGCTTGTGCGGGCCCCCGCCAATTCCTTTGAGTTTCAGCCTTGCGGCCGTACTCCTCAGGCGGGACCCTTAACGCGTTAGCTGCGACACGGACGGATCGATCCTTCCACGTCTAGTGTCCATCGTTTACGGCGTGGACTACCCGGGTATCTAATCCGGTTTGCTCCCCACGCTTTCGCGCCTCAGCGTCAGGAACAGCCCAGGAGACCGCCTTCGCCACTGGTGTTCCTCCCGATATCAGCGCATTTCACCGCTCCACCGGGAATTCCATCTCCCTCTGCTGTCCTCTAGTCCATCAGTCTTGGAGGCCGTTCCGCGGCTGGGCCGCGGGATTTCACCTCCAACTTGACGGACCGCCTGCGCGCCCTTTACGCCCAATGAATCCGAATAACGCTCGCCCTCTACGTCTAGCCGCGACTGCTGGCACGTAGTTCGTCAGGGCTTATTCGTCGGGTACCGTCATCATCGTCCCCGACAAAAGGGGTTTACAATCCGAAGACCTTCATTCCCCACGCGGCGTCGCTGCGTCAGGCTTTCGCCCATTGCGCAAGATTCCCGACTGCTGCCTCCCGTAGGAGTCTGGGCCGTGTCTCAGTCCCAGCCTGGCCGATCATCCTCTCAGACCGGCTACCCGTCATCGGCTTGGTGGGCCATTACCTCACCAACAACCTGATGGGCCGCGGGCCCATCCCTAAGCGCCCATCCAAACGGAAAGGTAACAAATCGTTAGCCAGGATTCTGGCCGGCTACCGACCTGTTACCTTCCCGTTTGGTCCGACTTTAGTCGCCCGGGTTTTCACCGGGCGACCACATGCGGTATTAGCTTCGCCTTCGCGGAGTTATCCCCCGCTTAGGGGCAGGTTACCCACGTGTTACTCAACCGTTCGCCACTATCCCGATTCGCATCGGGACCGTGCGACTTGCATGTCTAAAGCACGCCGCCAGCGTTTATCCTGAACTAGGATCAAATTCGCGTATCAAGTGCACCCGCCTAACTGGGCGGGTACTCTCGACTTCACATTTTAATATACAACATTTGCCATCTCTTGTCAAGTGGGCATCCGGACAAGCGCATTGCACCACGCATGGTCTATTTGGCTAGCTAACCAAAAGCACAGTCGGGCTGCTGTTCCCAAGCACCGCTTATCCGGGAGAACCGCAGGCTAGACTCGACAGACACTACCATGTCAAGTCCGCAACAACCGTGCCGCCAAAGACGATGGCATCACCTTTGCACGTTCGTCTTGTCGGAATGCCCTTCCAGTACGGGCAATGTCTCGGCCAGGCAGGACGAAAATGGGAAATGCTCCGACACAGGCGGAACTCAACGTCTTCGATCTCTGGGCACGGTTGGGTATCACCGAGCATATGGACTTTACGTAGGCCGAAAGGCGCCGGCAGCCACTGGCATAGCTAGCCGCTGCGGCCCATAGTCTCCTACGTCAAGGGCAAGGTGAAGCGAAAGGTAGCGTATTTGCCAATCTCGGATTCAACCCACATGCGCCCACCATGCGCCTCCACCAGCCCTTTGGCTATGTACAAGCCGAGGCCCAGCCCCGGCGCTTTTCCCCTTTCTGCCTCTTCGGTTCGGTAAAATCGAGCGAACAGTGATGGAATGTCCTCGGGTGCAATACCGGGGCCGTAGTTGGTGACCGACACCTCCACTTCGGCGAGCCTGGTCTGCGCCCCTACTCTGATTTCAGTGCCGGGGTACGAGTACTTTCCGGCGTTGGAGAGGAGGTTAACCAGTATCTGCTCCACCCGTCCTGGGTCCGCTTCAACCGGAGGCATCGCCTCGGGGATATCGACCACCACTTGATGGCCTTTCGTGGCCTCCGCTGCGCGGTCGACCACCTCCAGGACAAGCTGGCGCAGGTCTACCCTCTCCCTTTCCAGCGTCAGCCGCTTCGCTTCTATGCGCGAGGCGTCGAGCAAGTCCTCAACCATCCTGCTCAAGCTTTTTGCACTCGTCTCGATGCTGCGGACCACCGCGCCCTCGCGGTCTGTCCCGTGGCCGCCGGCCGGCAGATGCTTTAGGTAGCCTGCGCCAAGCTTGATCGTGGTGATCGGGGTACGGAGGTCGTGCGACACCACCGAGATGAATTCCTCGCGCAGCCGATTCAGCTCGGCTTGCATCGACGACGCTTCGACGATGCAGGCCTCCGCCAGAGTACCGCCAATACTGAGCGCCAGGGCGGCACGAAAAGCTTGGACGGGTATACGGACCGCGGCGAAGAACGTCTCGGCGTTGATCAGTGAGGCTGGGAAGAAATCCGCTGGTGGAACGATCAGACCCGCAAATATGGCGTAGCCGCCGAACGCCGCGGCCGATGCGATCAAGTAGGATGCTATCTTGGCGGCACCAGTTGCGCGATGCTTCCTCCCTGCCATCACGAGACCAAATGCTGCTACAACGGAGCCAGGAAAGCCGATAACATAGCGTGCCAAAGCATCGACTGCCGACACCCAGTCCTCGCTTGGGCGGTAAGCCAAGCCTTGCCCAATGGCTATCGCCAGGATGGCCCACAGCGCCAGCGTCAGCGCCGGGACGCCCCTGGACCATCTGGGCCACCCTTTCACTGCGATGAGCGTCTCGATCCCCGACTGCCCGGCAAGAGCAAACGAGACCGACAAAGGCAGCAGATTGACCAACTGGAGCGGCAGTGTACCTCCTTGACCCGCCACGGGCGCTTGAATCGAGACAGCCATCTCCATCCATTCGTGTGCTCCGTGGAGGAATCCGAAGGCGGCCAAAAGCCACAGTGAGCCTCTCGGCAGCACGGGTACAGGTG
This sequence comes from Candidatus Methylomirabilis oxygeniifera, assembly GCA_016190285.1. Taxonomy (GTDB): domain Bacteria; phylum Methylomirabilota; class Methylomirabilia; order Methylomirabilales; family Methylomirabilaceae; genus Methylomirabilis; species Methylomirabilis oxyfera_D. Next base: position 6,112 of record JACPQW010000078.1, on the reverse strand, counting down.
CCCTTGCCGCCATAGTCATCACCAGGCCAAGGGCGACAAAGGCCAGACCGTAGGGCAAGTAGATGTAGATCAATACGCGCCTCTCCATCACGGGCCATCAATATTGGCTCACGCGCGATTCTGCGCCCATTCAAAGGAGGTGCCCCTACCTTGAATGCACCAGGTGCCTCGCGGCTAAATCCGTCTGAAGCCGAAATAGGCACAACCCGTTCTACGGCGTGCAAGGATGGTGCCACGTTTGTTTGCCATACTTTCCGCGGGATTGGCATCATATGGTAGAATATAGTGGTCGCGGAGGACGAAAGTTGGCGGACAGGAAGATCCTTGTCGTAGACGATGAAAAGAAGATTGTCGAGTTGGTCCGGCTGTATCTTCAGCGAGGCGGCTTCACCGTCATCACCGCCGGGGACGGCGTGGCCGCGATGGATCTGTTCCGGCGGGAGAAGCCCGATCTGGTCGTTCTAGACCTGAATCTGCCGGAGCTTGACGGCTTGGACGTCTGCCGTGCATTGCGGAAGGCTTCCAACGTGCCCATTATTATGCTTACCGCGCGAGACGAGGAGGCCGACAGGCTCATCGGTCTGGAGCTGGGAGCCGACGACTACGTCGTCAAGCCGTTTAGCCCGCGAGAGCTTGTGGCCCGTGTGAAGGCGGTGTTGCGCCGAATGGGAACAGCGCCGGAAGGGGATGGCGTGATAACCTTGGGTGACCTTTCTATCGACGGTGCGCGTTTCGAGGCGCGACGCGGGGACCAGCTCCTCGATCTCACGCCAACGGAGCTCAAGCTTTTGCAGGTGATGGCACGCGAGCCGGGGCGGGTCTTCACCCGCCTGCAGCTTCTGGACAAGGTGCAAGGCGATGCCTTCGAGGGCTACGAGCGCACCATAGACGCCCATATCAAGAACTTGCGCCAGAAGGTCGAGCCGAATCCCCAAAGGCCCGAGTACGTTCTTACGGTCTTCGGGGTCGGCTACAAATTTCGTGACAGATCCGACTGGTAGTGACCGTGAGAAACCTCTTTTTGAAATTGACCATAGCCTTCGTGCTGGTCGCGCTGGTGGCCGTCGGGCTCGTGTCCTACATCGCCAGCCAGACGACGACAAACGAGTTTGGGCACTATCTGGAGACCAGGATGAATCAGCCCAGCCCAAACTGGCCCGGCGGGGGCATGATGGGCAGTGGCATGATGGGCGGCCAGATGGCGAATCACATGTTGGAGCTGGCCGGCCCGCCCGAGCGCGATTTCCTCCAAGCCATCAACAACGCCACCTGGATCGCCGGCGCCATTGCCGTGATCATTGCCCTGGTGCTCAGCGTCTTCTTAGCGCGCCAGATCGCTCAGCCTCTTCGTAGGCTCACCCTGGCGGCGATGCGTATCGCGGACGGCGATTTGTCCCAGCGGGTCACGGTCAGCAATCGCGATGAGATCGGACAGCTTGCCACGGCGTTTAACTCCATGGCCGAGACGCTGAGCAAAAACGAGAGACTGCGGCGGAATCTGGTCGCCGACATTGCGCACGAGCTTCGCACGCCCCTGGCGGTGGTCCAGGGCAACCTGGAAGCTATGCTGGACGGCGTGGTCGAACCAAACCGCGAGAGCATCAGCTCTATCCACGAGGAGACGTTGGTTCTCGCGCGTCTGGTGGCCGACCTTCGTGAGCTGTCGCTCGTAGAAGCCGGCCAACTGGAGCTACGGCGGGCGGAGATGGACGTGGGGGACCTGGTTAGGAAGGCGGTGGCCAAGTACCAGCCCGATGCTCTGGAAAAGAGCATCGGGCTGCAATCTCATGTGCCCGGCGTTCTCCCTGCCGCCAGCGTCGATCCTCAGCGCATCACGCAGGCTATTGCCAATCTTATCAGCAACGCCCTGCGCCATACCCCAGCCGGCGGAACCGTCGTGGTCCGCGCGGGAGAACAGCCAAGTCGTCCGACACAAAATGTAGGGGCGGGTTTCAAACCCGCCCCCGCTTCCAAACCAGCCCTGTCGGACTCGTTCGTCGTCGTGTCTGTCGAGGATACCGGCAGCGGCATCCCCGAGGAGGCCCTGCCCTACGTTTTCGAACGGTTCTATCGCGTGGACAAGTCACGCTCGCGGGCCAGCGGTGGCAGCGGCATTGGACTGGCCATCGTCAAGCAACTGGTCGAGGCACACGGCGGAAAGGTCTGGGCAGAAAGCGAGCTTGGCAAGGGGAGCAGATTCTGCTTCAGGCTGCCAGCGACGGGCCGGTCGCCCGCGATGTCCGCACCTGCGCCAGGCGTCTAACTAATTAGCCTTCCCTGTCCATCCACTCCCAGAAGTCGGCCTTCGCCGCCGGGCTATCACCCGCATCGAGCCAGCGCTTGGCCACGTCCAACCTTGTGGCCACGTCTCGGGCGTAACGTGGCTCGTGCTCCTCGAGTGAGGCCAGCAAGTCCGCTACCTCCTGGCAGCGCCCGTCTCTCAGCATCTGAAGGCATCTTCGATACAAATCACAGGCCTCGTCGAGCGGCTCGAAGCGTTCTGCGCCAAACGAAAAAGGGGATTTGCCTTGTGACAAGCTTTTACCTTTCCGTGCTTCGCCTGCACAGACCAGGAGGATCTTCCAAGCCTTACGCTCGATTCTACCACGCTGAGTTTGTATTTGACAACTCGTCACACAATGTTCCGCAAATGAGATACCTTGGCATCCAATTTGCAGTTGCCCACAGGAGGATCCGATAGCAGGGTGGAGGTGAAATGTGAAATATTGGGAGCCGCCCGAGGCAGGTGTTGGTGGCCCTGAGCCTATGTCCAGTCCACCGGTGCGAGAACCGAGGGAGGACAAGGATATCACTCAAGCCGTCTACGACGCCTTCTTTCTCGATCCCGAGCTGGACAGGCATCAATTCAAAGTGAAGACCGTGGATGGCGTCGTGTACCTATCGGGTTTTGCCGCATCCGATCAAGAGATGCAAAGGGCCGTAGATGTGGCCCTGGCAGTGGAGGGAGTCAAGGACGTCGTCAACCAGATCGTGGTGGGTGGACGACCGCCAGTGCCCTAGGCAAATCTGTTGCCCTCGCCTAGTATCCGCCCTTCTTGGACAGTCGCTTCCTCTCAGCGCGTTTCTCTTTGGCTCTGGCTTTTTGGCCTTTGCTCATGAAGGTTTGGTGCCGCTTGAAATCGCTGATAATACCGTGTTTCGCGACACCCGCCTTGAATCGTCGCAGCAGGCTGTCGAAGCTCTCGCCGTCGCGCAAAGCAACTCGCATATGGTCCCTTTGCCCCCCTTCTAACTAATGCGAGTCAACATGCTTTTGCAAGGAGTTGGACTGTCACTGGCTTGTACAAGTGTGCTCCAAGAACAGACGATCTCTGGCCGTTTCCTGTTAGACAGCGGTTTTGACTTGCAGGCCAACTTTGCTAAAAGACGCATATGCTGAAACGCAAATAGTAAACGATGATTTCATTACAGTGCTGTCATGATAATACTTGAAAGGTGATACAGGTGTCAAAGGTGGGCGTCGCGAATCAAGGCTTTTCGTTGTCACCCTGAGCGAACGCCATGGCCCTGAACAGGCGCCAGGTTTGCACTGGTGCGCAGGGTTGGAAGCCTGCCCTCCTTAACAACGAAAAGGGGCAAACTGTGTCATACCGTCTGCCCCTTAACCTGGAAGCTATCGTCGCTTGGGTTTTGCCTCACCTGCTGGCGCGTGCTGTGCTTCCTCGATCGGGGCCGTGCGAGCTCGGCGGCGGCCAGAGAGTTGAATTTGATTCCGCACGTCGACCACGCCCGGCACCCACCAGGAATCGTCGCCGGCGGCGTGCTTGACGCGCTTGTTAGGGACAGTGCCGACCAACGTCACAACGCCCGTATCCACCTCCACGTCGATGTCCGCGTCGTAGGGGATCAACGGGTCGCTGTCGATGGCGTCATAGATCATCTCCTCGATTTCTTCGTCGGTTGGCATACCGGTAGCCGCAAACTGGGGCGAGTAGGTTCCACCCCACGTCCTGAGGCCGCCGAGTCCCCAGCCGCCCATGCCCCAGAAGCCAGGTCCCCAGTACCAGCCCGGCCCGAAGCCCTGTCCGAAACCCTGCTGGAACGTCGGCCCAAAACCCGCGCCACTGTATGGCCCGGAGAATCCTCCGTACATACCAAAGCCGTGTGGCATCTGCAATACCTCCTTGAACCTGGTAAATTGGCCCTGATATTTTACGCCTAAAAGGCCACATATACCTGGTAGGGGTTGTGCAATATCTATGCCAGTAGGGGCGCGATTCATCGCGCCCGATTAATCGCGTCCCTACCGTGCCAAATTGAGCTCGGGCTCGGGCGTCGCCACACGGCCCATATCCAGTTGGCCAATTCGCTGGCTGACCAGCTCCGCCTGCCCCAGGATTTCGTCCACCGCGTTGTACAAGGCTGGGTCGACCGCCAGCAATTCCTCACGCAGGTCAGGGAAAAAGTAGTAGCTCATAGCGCAAGCAATGTACTCACCCAGGCTTTCGCCGGCCAACGGCTCGGTGAACGTCGCATGCGCCCGGGCGTCCACGTACAGGCGCTCGATCTTCCGTCGGGTCGCAGGGGAGAAAAACGTCGTGACGACGTGGGCAAACTCGTGCCGCATAACGAGCAGCGTCTTCCATGAGACGACCATGGCGACATAGCTATCCACCACGTCGGTCAGGCCCTCGCAGTCGTCGACGCCGATGCAGGTGCTGTGCCATCTTTTTCGCCGCACCCTAGGCGATAGAATGGCTGCCGAGGAAGGCTTCTCTCCCTTGTCGAGGATCCAGACCTTTGTGGGGTAGTCGTGCGCAAGCAGGAGCAGCAGGAGCGGATAGACTTGCAGCGCCGCCACAGCTTTCTCTGTCGCCACCTGATGAGGGGTCCGGCTGATCATTCCCTCGATGAGCTGTCGCTTGGACCGCTGGGCCAGCCTGATACTGAGGTCTTCGATGAACTTATTACTCATTCCCCCGCTTCTTCCTCCGCCACCACCGCAGAGCATAGGTCCGTGCACCCGGAACAGGACCTCAGTTGAGCAAGGACGCTCGTCTGCTTGGGGAGACGAATGTCCGGCTGCGAGTCTTAACTTTTGGGGTAAGCTATCTCGGGGATGTACTCCTGCGACAGTTTGGGCTAGTGTAACCGCCGGCTACCGTGGCCTCTCCCCAACATACGGCGGTTGCGCCATTATAACACAAAGACAAAGCCCCGAGCAACCTTTCCGTGTTGGCCAACCGGTCGGCCCGGCTGAACGGACACACTACTCAATTGCTTGGGGCTCTAATCCCGACTAACCTTTCCGTTTACCCTGTCAGCCTACGGTACCCTATGCATCTTTCGGCTTCCACCTGACGGCTTCCCCTTACTGAATGTTCGGTATCCTTGGGTCCAACAGGTGCACCGTACTCAACTAATCGGGACATTGTTATACTAGCACACTCGTCAAGAGAAGTCAATACCTTTGGACACGAATTTTCAAAACTCCCTAATTCTTCTCTGCCTGAGGTTAGGGGCAGGTTCGGCTTGGGCCGAGAGCCTGCCTATGCTCAACGGGCAAATGCCTCGGTTTCTCTGCGAGGTGCAATAACTGTGCCACTGCCAACCTGAAGGTTTGATTGCCCCATTTCGCCTGGATGCCGGCGTCCCCAAGCTGCCTGTAGACGGTGGCATTGCCCTGGCCGCCCCCGAAGGGATGCTCTTCGAGCATCACTCTGACGACGGCGCCCCGTTGCCGGGCCGCTCTGAGCGCGTCGAGCACGCCTCTATCTGACAGTAGGTACACGCCGACGTCGACGCTGCTCCTGGCCTGGGCGATGAACTCGGTTATCGCTCCGGACCCGTCGTCCGGCTCGACGATGGTCGCGACGACACCCGTTGCCCCGCCACCCGCGGATGCTGGTATCCGGACCGCCTCGCACCCGCTTGCCGCTAGGGCCATGATCAGCAGTATCGCAGCCCAACGCCGCCTCATTCCTGCTTCTTCTGCTCCTTCGAGCCGATTTCGACCAGTTGCACCTGCGCCTGATAGCGTTTGCCATCGATCTCGATCTTGCCCTGGCCGAAGTATCCCCTCGACCCGCTGGCAAAGGTCTTTTCGTTGGCTACTAGCTTCCCCAGGGTCTGTCCGTCTTCGTCCTTAAAT
>JACPQW010000068.1 GCA_016190285.1 Candidatus Methylomirabilis oxygeniifera | reverse complement strand
CCTTTCTGCTGGTCCCAAATATAGTTGGAGATGATCACGCTGCCAAGTGAGTGCGCCACCACGATCAGCGGTTTGTCCTGATCGCCCAGGGAGTGTCGGAGAGCCACAAGGTGGTCATGGATTCTCGTGTGTATATCTCGGTACATGTCGTGTGTCATGCGGGGGACGCGCTGGTAGGCGATGGCGTCGGCGAAGAAATTGATGAAAAACTTGCGGATCGTCACCCAATCGAGGTCGGATGAGCGAGCAAGCTTGTCCCAGAGCGCCTGCTCGGACCCATTGAGCAGGTCGGCCCAGTAGGCGGGTTGCCATGCGATAAGGCTTGGTTCAACATCAAGATTGTCGAGACGGTCATTTACCTCAGCGACAAAATCATCGGCAAAATTAGGCGCTTGTACGCCCATCCCATGCACGACAAAGACCCCAATTTGTGCTGTCATGCCAACCTCCCGCATGCGTACTATTTATCTTCCGATACCAACCCACCGGGATTGATAACTGGAGTCGGTACTTGAGTTCCGCCTTCGCTTCGCTTGACCACAACAACATGCTATAATAGCCGCAGTAGAGACATCAGCAAAGAGAAGATCAGCGACGCCAGTGGCCAACCATGCGAATCGGTACATTCGCGAAGCCTTGACATACGCCGAGGAGCAAGGCTGGACGATCAGAAAGTCCGGTTCGCGTGCTCATGCCTGGGGCGTTATCTCCTGTTCCTTTGGGCATCGAGAGTGCTGGATGGCCATTTACTCTACCCCGAGGAATCCGGAAAAGCACGCATGAGATATTCGGCGCACGGTGGACCGGTGCGGTGGCCTATAACAAGAGACCTAAGGATGACCGCTTATCAATTCTCCGTAATTATCCGAACGTCGCCCCTGACATCAGATGAAATCCTCAATGCCACCGACGCGCTGGGCAACGCAGGATGCCTCGATGCGTCGATCCGTGGCCATACCGACGGCATCGAACTGCTGTTTGAGCGCACTGCCAAATCGTTACAGGCCGCCATCTCCTCAGCGATCTCCGATGTCGAACGCACCGGATACCGGGTCTCAAGAGTCGAAATGGACCGCGAAGCCATCCCTGTATAGGGGGTGGCAGGCCGAATCGGGATCAGAAGGTACGTTGCAGCCCCTCTCCTCCCATCCTCCCCTACGCCACCGTACACACGAATCGGTTCTTCTCCCAGGTATCCCGCATTCGGCGACACCTATCTGCGTGCGACGGACAGGCAGGCCATATACCAAATCTTGTCCTTCTTGACGCCGCCCTGCCGCTCCGGGCCTTCTTGCATAAGGGATTAAAACGACCTTGGAGGTCGTCCCAATCCTTATTGGTTGGAAGGTCTACTGCCCGTGTCATTGCGAGAGAGCGCGACCGAAGCAATGACGCCGGTGAGAGAGAACCTTCGGAACAATAACGTCCATTGTTGTGAATTAACACGATGATAGACAAGGCCGCACGCGCGAAATATCGCTTGTCGCATGGGGCGGGTTCGCCTATGATGAAGGCGACCTTATTGACGTATATCGGCCAACTGACAGAGGAATGCGCTGACGTGAGATCTGAGGCCATAATTGCCGATCTGAACCCGCGACAAGCGGAGGCGGTCTTGCACACCCAAGGGCCGCTGCTGGTGCTGGCGGGCGCCGGATCGGGGAAGACCCGGGTGATCACCCGGCGGATCGCCTACCTGATCGGTCACTGCGGGGTCCCGCCCTGGAACATCCTGGCGGTCACGTTTACGAACAAGGCCGCCGGTGAAATGAAACGGCGAGTCGCGGATCTGGTGGGACAACACGCCTCTGAGCCTGGTCTCAGGGACGGTAGCAGCGTCTGGGTCGGAACGTTTCATTCCACCTGTGTCCGGATTCTGCGGAAGCATGGCGCGGCGCTGGGCATCAAGAGTTCCTTCGTCATCTATGACGAAGGCGATCAACTAAGTCTGATGCGGGATTGCCTGCGGGCGCAGGGCCTGTCCGAGCGCGCCATCAACCCTCGCGCGATCCTTTCCCGCATCAGCCGCGCGAAGAACGAACTGCTCTCCGCCGAGGAGTATGCGCTGCAGGCCAATGACCGGATGGAGGAACGGACCTCCAAGCTGTACCTCATGTATCAGGAGCGGCTGGATGGCCTGCAGGCGCTCGACTTCGACGATCTGCTCATGACGACGGTGCGCCTCTTCGAGCAACATCCCGAGGTGCTGGCAGCGTACCAGGATCTCTGGCGTTATATCCTGGTGGACGAATATCAGGATACGAACCACGCCCAGTACCGCCTGATCCATCTGCTGGCGAGTCAATACGGGAACCTCTGCGTAGTGGGCGACGACGACCAGTCGATCTATCGATGGCGCGGCGCCGACCTGAACAATATCCTGGACTTCGAGCGGGACCATCCTGGCTGCGCGGTGATCCGACTGGAACAGAACTATCGATCGACCCAACGGATCTTGCAGTGCGCGGGGGCGGTGGTCGCCAATAATAATGGTCGGAAGGGAAAGACCTTATGGACCGAAAACGAGGTCGGAGATACGATTACGCTCTACCGCGCCCTCGACGAGAACGATGAGGCGCTCTTTGCCGCCCGGACGATCCAAGGTCGCGTAGCCGATGAGGGGATGGGGTACGACGCCTATGCAATCTTCTATCGGACGAATGCGCAGTCCCGAGTCCTGGAGGAGGCGCTGCGGCATGCCTTGATCCCGTATGTCATTGTGGGCGGGCTCCGCTTCTATGAGCGGAAGGAGATCAAGGATCTCCTGGCCTATTTGCGCTGGGTGGTCAATCCCGCCGACAGCGTCAGTTTTAAGCGGCTCGTAAATGCGCCGGCGCGGGGGATCGGACCGGCCACGATCGCCAAGCTCGAACTATTGGCCATGCAAGAGAAGATGACAATCTGGGAGGCGTGCCAACGCGCTGCGCAAAAGAAGCTGCTCAATACCAAGCAGCAGGCAGCCATGGAGGGATTGCTGCACATCATTGAAGAGGCAAGAGCACAATCCGCTCTCATCCCGATTTCGGATCTGATCGCAGAGTTGATTACCCAGTCCGGATATGCTGAGGAGTTGGAACACGAGCGAACGCCGGAGGCCGAGAGCCGCCTGGAAAACCTGAAGGAACTTGTGACTGCTGCCCAGGAGTTTGCGGAACGCAATAGCGACGGGGGGTTGCCGGCGTTCCTTGACTCCGTCGCCCTGATCAGTGACCTCGACGAATACTCCGAAGGTCGGGGCGCGGTGACGCTCATGACGCTGCACACGGCTAAGGGCCTGGAGTTTGACACCGTCTTCATGGTCGGACTGGAGGAAGGGATCTTCCCTCACGCCCTTGCCATGCCCGACGAGCGGGAGTTGGAGGAGGAGCGTCGGCTCTGTTATGTCGGCATGACCAGGGCCAGGCGGCGGCTCTATCTTGCGTCGGCGCGGCAGCGCCGCCTGTACGGCAATCGGAGTTTTAACCTGCCGTCACGATTCCTGGATGAAATCCCGTCCGAAGTCCTGCAGGTCCGCGATCCGTGGGAATCCGGAGCCAGGAGCACATTACCCCGTATCATTCCTGAGCGCCATGATGGTGAGCCGTTCGTCGATCGCCTCTATCCAGGCGCCCGCATCCGGCATCCTGACTTTGGCGTCGGGGTCATCCGGGAACGGAGCGGTAGCGGGGATGATCTGAAGGTGGTCGTACGATTCAATGGCGCCGGTGAAAAGAAGCTGATGGTCAAGTATGCCCAGTTGGAGCAGGCCTAGGGGGAGGAGTCGCCCATCATGAAGATTACGGTGGAAGAGGTCGAACATGTGGCCCGGCTGGCCCGCTTGGAGCTGACGACTGAGGAGAAGGAGCGGATGCGGGCCCAGCTTGACTCGATCCTAAGCTATATCGACAAGCTGAATGAGCTGGACACGTCGGCCGTCGAGCCAACCTCCCACGTCCTACCGATGACGAATATCTTCCGCGAGGATGAGGTCACGCCTTCGCTTGCCCAGGAGGCGGTCCTGGCCAATGCGCCGAATCGCCACGACCTCTTCTTCCGGGTCCCGAGAATCCTGGAGGAGTAATACGGTGGACCTCACCAGACTCACCATCCACGATATGCAAGAGTTGCTCGCGAGGCGCGAGGTCAGCGCTGTCGAACTTGTCCGCTCGGTACTTGATCGGATCAGACGCCTCGACGGACAGGTCATGGCGTACACCACCCTGACTGAGGAGACCGCGCTGAAGCAGGCTGAGGCCGTCGATCGGTTGCGCGCCGCCGGCACACCGCTCCCGCCATTGGCCGGGATCCCGCTGGCGATTAAGGATGTCATCT
>JACPQW010000003.1 GCA_016190285.1 Candidatus Methylomirabilis oxygeniifera | reverse complement strand
GGGAAGAGCACGCCGGAGAGATAGACCGACGGAACAAAGATGAAATACGCGAGCTGCATGGCCTGATGCTGGCTCCTGGCGATGGTGGATAACAGGATGCCAAGACCCAAGGTCCCCATGATGAAGAACAGAGACAGAAAGTACAGGAGGGGCAGGCTACCACGTATCGGGATATCAAAGAACCAGACGCCGAACACGAGGGCGAATGTCATCTGCGCATAGCCGATTACGACATTCGGCACAATCTTCCCGATCATCAACTCCCAGCGGCGCAGCGGGCTGACGATCAGCGCCTCAAGCGTTCCGCGCTCACGCTCCCGTACCACGACCATCGCAACGATGGTGATGGTAGTTTGCATCAGGATGAAGCTCAGCAGGCCCGGAATAATGAAGATGGCGCTCACGAGGTCTGGGTTATACCAGGCCCGGACTCGGACATCCAGTGGAGTCGGGGGTGTGACCCGACCGGCGCTCCGCTGGAGCGTTTCCGACGCGATCTTGAGCGAACCGACCTGACCGATGGCGTTAGCCGCGTTGATGGCCGAGGTCGCGACCAGCGGGTCCGAGGCGTCCACGATCACCTGGATCTGAGCCACGCGCTGCTGCCGAAGCGAGCGGGCATAGTCAGGAGGCAGGATAATCCCCACCTTTGCGCTGCCGCCGTCGATCAAATGTGTGATCCCTTCATAGCTGTCGACATGATAGTCAAGATTGAAATATTGAGAGTTGGTAAAGGCACGGAGAAGTTCCCGGCTCTCCGGCGTTTTAGATTGATCCAGGACCGCAGTCACCATATGTTTCACGTCGGTATTGATGGCCCAGCCGATGATGCCGAGGACCATCATCGGCATAAACAGCATCATCCCCAGGGTAAAGCGGTCGCGCCACATCTGAATAAACTCCTTGCGGATCATACCGAGCAGACGCGACCTCATATCCCGCCTTCCCGCATTCGTTTGAGTTGCGCCCGAAGGGAGCGACGGTCGGCCAGGCCGACGAAAGAGACAAAGATATCTTCGATGGAAGGGATCGTCGCCTCAACCCGTTTAACCTTCAGTCTCTCGCCGATCAGGCGAGCCTCCACATCGGCGGGCGATAGGCTCCTGTCCTCCGTGACAACGTGAATGGTGTTGCCGAATCGTACGACTTCCGCCACGCCGGGAAGCGTTTCAAGGAATATCGTCGCCTCCCGCATCGGTTGGCATTCGATCTCGATCACCTGGCCTTCCAGGGCGTTCGCCCTGATCTCCTCACGGCCTCCCTGGGCCGTGATCCGACCCTGATATATAAATCCGAGACTGTCGCAGTGTTCCGCCTCATCCATATAATGCGTGGTAGCGACAACAGTAATCCCTTCCTCGGAGAGCCGGTAGATCAGGTCCCAAAAGTTACGGCGCGAGACCGGATCGACCCCGGCGGTCGGCTCATCCAGAAAGAGCAGTTCCGGCTTGTGAATGATACTGCACCCCAAGGCCAGACGTTGCTTCCAGCCGCCGGACAGATGGGCTGCCAACGCGCTCTCGCGTCCGGTCAGGTCGGCCATCTGGATCATCTGCTCGATGCGGGCCCGCTTGAGGCCATTCGGAACCGAGTAGAGGCTGGCATAAAAGTCGAGGTTCTCCCGGACCGTCAGATCCTCGTACAGGCTGAACCGTTGAGACATATAGCCGATCTTTTCCTTGATCCGCTCCGGCTCCGTCGCAATATCGTGGCCCAGCACCCACCCTGACCCCTCGGTCGCGTCCAGGAGGCCGCAGAGCATCCGGATGGTCGTAGACTTGCCGGCGCCGTTGGGACCCAGGAATCCGTAGATCTCGCCACGCTTGATCCTCAGGTCTACATGATCTACGGCGACGATCGACCCGAATCGCCGTGTCAGTCCTTCGGTAATGACGGCGTAACTGTCCAGGTCAGACTCAGCCATTGAGACGACTCCAACCGGCGGATGGCGGATGGCCGGTTCGCTTCGATCCTCCGCCTCCTGTCTTGATCTCGGTATCGGCCGGCATCCCCGGCTTTAGCAGGCGCTCGTGATTGTTCAGGCTGATCTTGACCCCGAAGACCAGGTTCACACGCTCTTTCTTGGTCTGAACCGTGCGAGGGGTAAATTCGGCCTTCGAACTGATCTCGACCACCTTCCCTTCGAAGCGCCGATTCGGGAATGAATCGACGGTGACTAACGCGTCCTGGCCGATACCGACCAACCCGATCTCCGACTCCGGAATGTAGACGCGCAGCCACAGATCGTCAGGATCGATGAGGATTACGATGGGAAAACCGGGATTCACAACCTCTCCTTGTTCGGCGCGCTTGGTGAGGACGACGGCAGAGAGGGGCGCCAGGATGGTACTGTCGCGAAGTCGGACCTGAGCCATCTCAAGCGCCGCCTTCGCTCGATCACGTTCGTGGCGGGCCGCCTCGATCGTCTCCGGTCGAGGACCGATCCGGATCATCTCGTACCGTTCGCGGGTTGCCTTCACCTGGCTTGACGCTACCTCGACCTTGTTCTTTGCCTGGTCTCGCTCTTGCGCTGAGATGGCTCCTTCTTTAAAGAGGTTATCGAATCGATCCCACTCATCCCGGGCCAGCTTCAGATTGTCCTCCGCCTGCTGCAAGTTGGCGCGCGCCTCTTCGATCTCTTGAAGGCGCGAGCCTGCGAGCAGCTCTTTGAGCTGTGCCCCGGCCCTGGCCAGCGCCGCCTGCGCTTGGGCCACTTCTGCCTCGATCTCCGAGGTATCGAGGCGAGCGATGACCTGATTTGCCTGGACCTGGTCCCCTTCCTTCACCAGGAGCTGGGCGAGACGACCCGGCAGCTTCGAGCTGACCTCGACCTCGGTAGCCTCGATGGTCCCGTTCGCCACGAGGCCATCGCCGCCCCCCTTCCCACGCACCAGCCCCCAGCCGACAATGATCGCCACGCCAACCAGTGCCAGTGCAATTAGTAATGTTATCTTTCGTTTTGGTTCCGTCACACACGCTCTCGCCGGTCTATAACAATGTTCACTTCTTTGATTCTACTCATCGGCCAAGCAGCTTCTTGAACATAGACTCGTCGAGGGTGGGGACGCCGAGGCGCTTGGCGTTGTCGTACTTGCTCCCGGGGTCTTTGCCGACGACAACATAGTCAGTCTTTTTGCTGACCGTTGAAGTTACGCGCCCGCCCTGCCGCTCGATGAGCCCCTTAGCCTCGTCGCGGGTGAATCCTTCCAACCCACCCGTCAAGACGAAGATTTTGCCAGCCAGGGGGCGAGGTTCCGCCGTGACCCCTGCTTCCTTCATACTGACGCCCACTTCTCGCAACTGCTCGATCTGGCGGCGGTTCTCCGGCTGGCGAAAATAGAGCGCCACACTCTGGGCGATGCGGGGACCGATACCAAAAATCTCGGCCAACTCCTCCTCCGACGCCAGCTCCGCCCTCTCCATCGAGCCGTAATGTCGAGCGACAATCGCCGCCACATGCTCGCCCACATAGCGGATGCCTAGCGCGAACAACAGACGACTCAACCCGCGTCCTTTACTGCCTTGGATCGCATTGTACAGGTTGGTGGCGGACTTCTGTGCCAGTCGTTCAAGTGTCGCCAGCGTCTCCACGTCAAGTCGATATAGATCGGCGAACTCCCTGACCAGTACCCGATCGACAAGCTGCTCCACCACGGCCCCACCCAGGTGCTCGATGTCCATCGCTCGTCTAGAGCCAAAGTGCAGCAGCGACTCTTTCAGCCGGGCCAAGCAGGCGGAGTTGGTGCAGCGGCTGACCACTTCGCCTTCAGGTCGGAAGGCCTCGGCGCCACAGACAGGGCATCGGGTGGGAAAGCGGAACGGCGTACTCTGAGACGGCCGCTTCCCCTGTATCACCCGCAGAATGTGCGGGATCACATCGCCGGCCCGCTCGATCAAAACGGTGTCCCCCTCTCGGACGTCCAGGCGTTCGATCTCATCCGCATTGTGTAGCGTCGCTCGGCTGATCGTAGCGCCGGCGATTTCTACGGGATCGAGCAGGGCGGTCGGCGTCAGCGCCCCCGTCCGTCCCACATTGACGTCGATCTTCCTGATGACACTGGTTGCCTGCCGCGCCGGGAACTTGTAGGCGATGGCCCACCTGGGATGGTGGGTGGTTGAGCCGAGCCGTCGTTGCTGCTCAATCGCATCGACCTTGACCACAACGCCGTCGCAGCCGCACCCGATCTCATCCCGGGCGGCCTCAATCTCAAGGCAGTTGACAACGGCCTCCCCGATATCGGCACAACGCCGGCGATACCGTTCCAGCGTGTTCTTGCGGTCTTTGGGATCGAGCAGAAATCCCGAATCGAGCAACTGCTCCATGGTCTGCCAATGATCGGTAAACGGATCAGGCTCGGCGTAGCTGACGCCATAGATGAAGATATCGAGGGGACGGCCTGCGGTGACCCGCGAGTCTTTCTGGCGAACCGAGCCGGCTGCGGCGTTTCTGGGATTGGCAAACGGCTCGTCTCCTTCCGCCTCCAGCCCCCGATTCAACTTTTCAAACGCCTGACGCCACATGAAGACCTCGCCGCGTACCTCCAGGGCAGCACACGCGGCTAACGGTCCGTGCAGGCGACGGGGAATACCTCTAACCGTCATCAGGTTGTGCGTCACATCTTCGCCGTATCGGCCATCCCCTCTGGTGGCTCCCCGCACAAGCCGACCGCGCTCATACAGCAGGGCCACGCCAAGCCCGTCGACCTTCGGCTCAACAACATAGGTGAACCGCTCGCCAGGGAGCGCCCTCTTGATGCGGGCCTCAAACTCCCGAAGTTCATCGGCATTGTAGGCGTTATCCAGCGAGAGCATCGCCGCCTTGTGCTGCACCGAGGCAAACCCTTCGACAGGCTGGCCGCCAACCCGCTGGGTCGGAGAATCGGGTGTAATCAGTTCGGGATATTGCGTCTCAAGCGTTTGCAGACGTTGATAGAGTTGATCGAACTCGGCATCGGTGATCTCCGGCCGATCCAGCACATAGTACAGGTATTCATGGCGGCGAATGAGCCGTCGCAGATCCTCAGTCTGAGCGCGAAGCGTAGTGATATCCAATATAGCACCCGAGATGCAACCACTATAACTATCTATAAATAGGGGTATTTCACGCTGTCACTTTCAGCCTATTGGTAGCAGACTTTATGTGTCGAGGCAAGGCAATTCAGCCCTTAAACCGTTGCCGGGCTCGGCTGTCTAATCAGGCAAACAGTGACAACACTCGCAACAGGAGGGAACGATCATGAAACAGTATCTGTCGAAACTGGTCGTCATGGCGCTCGTGATCGGTGGATTGGTTGCCATCACTCGCCCGGCTCTGGCATGGGTCCGAGTTGGGATCAACGTCGGGGTCCCGTACCCGGTAGTCGTCGCCCGCGCTCCTGTTGTGGCGCCGGCTCCAGGATGGCGTATGCGACCTGCGCCTGTCTATTATCAGTCTGTCTGGGTTCCTGAACACGTCAACCGATGGGGCGTCCGGGTCCCGGGCCACTGGCGGTAAACGCGTTCTGCTCCTCCTGCCCTCCCCTGCCTCCGACCGCTAAGGGACCGATCGTCAGATTGGTCTCTTAGCGGTTTTCTGGTTGTTCTTTGGGCTCCGTTCATCACCTTGACATTTGCGCGCGTCTTCTGTAGGGTG
>JACPQW010000066.1 GCA_016190285.1 Candidatus Methylomirabilis oxygeniifera | reverse complement strand
CGTGGCCTTCCCGCGGCCCAGCCGCTCATCGGTCAGTTCCTCATAGGCGAGGGCCATCTCGCCGAGGTGCGGGAGCCGCCGTTTCTCCAGGATCAGATTCAGAAATTTGGTGGTAAGCGGCTTCACCCCCACCCCTTCCGCGATCGTGTGCAGGATGCGCCGTTTATCGGTCAGCGGGACGGCGGGACTCGCAAAGAAGGTAGCCACCTCGCGAGTTCGTTTCATCGTTTCCACAACCGCTTGGAGGTCAGATCCGACCGTCTCCAGCAGTTGCTGCTCGGCCGCAACGTCTGCCAGTGCCTTGGCGTACCTCCTGGCGAGACCGCCGGCTCTCACCGTCCGCTCCCAATCTCGGCCACCACCTGCTCCGCCAGACGGCGGTGATCATCGGTCGTCAGGCTGCGGGCAATGACGCGCTCCGCGATCCCCAGCGAGAGGCCCACGACCTCCTCGCGAAGCTCGACCTTGGCCCTTTTGACCTCCTGCTCGATCTGCGCCTTGGCCTCGGTGACGAGACGGGCGGCCTCCTCACGTGAGACCTTGAGCAGTCGCTGCCGCTCCTCCTCGACCTCACGGATCGCCGACTCTCGCATTGCGGCTGCCTCCCGCCGGGTGGCGAGAATCTGTGCCTCGTACTCCTTCTTGGTCTGGGCCGCGGCCTCTCTGGCTGCCTTCGCCTCGTCCAGGGAACGCTTGATGCCGTCGGCCCGCGTCGCGAGAAACTGGGTGAGCGGCTTGAACAGGAACTTGTACAGCACAGCGATCAAAATGAGAAAGTTTACGGCCTGAATCAGTAACGTCTTGTTCAGGTTGATGATCCCGGGCTGCTCCCCCCCGTGGGCCTCCTCGGCGGCCCACGCAGGGAAGGCCACGAGAAGCGCCGACCCAAGGAACAAGCAGGCTGTCACCGCGATAAGCCGGATGCGATCCTTCGTCATGGCTTCTGATCCTCCAATCCGGTATTGCTACTGTGCAAAAACAACGAACGAACGACGAAATATCCGCCCATCCCAAGCTGAACTGCCAGCAGGCCGAGCGCCATCCCGATCAGATTCACAGGCAGGTAGACGATCACAAAGAAGACGATGACGGCAACTCCGAAGAGCCGAAGAACAGATCGGACCCACCAGTACGGCTTCCCACGCGACCGAGGCGCCTGGCGCTCCGTGAGACGGACCACGGTTTGAACAATGAGCCTGAAGCTGAACAGGCTTACGAGAGCGCCGGTGGCGAGGCCCCAGGCCCAATCCCACTTCCTGAACAGCCCAAAACCGACGAGCCCGGCCACGACGAGGCCGAGCGCGCCCACCAGCGTACCTCGGACGAACTGCTCCCGCTCGTTCATGCCACCGGCAAAAAAGCGCTGCCGGGTCCCTTGAGTCGGACCTGGCAGCTCTGAAGATCGTGAAAACGTGCTCAAGCTTGCCCTACCGATTGAGATTTGTCAAGCCTTTTTTGGCCGCGGCCACTGCACCTCGGGGTCTGCCGCGACGGTGGCGCCGCCCACGAGCAGGTCGGGCTCCGACGCATCATAGAACACGGCCGCCTGGCCCGGCGCAGGCGCGGGCTGGACCTGCCGCCATCGGACCAGTATCCGCCCATCGCCGAGAGGGACAATTGTGGCCGGCACGGCAGGCTGGCGGGAGCGGACCTTTACCAGGACGGGGCGCTCCGGGATCAGGCGATCCCACGCCACCAGGTTGAGTTGTTCGGCCACAAATTCCAGCCGCAACAGCTCATCCATCTTGCCTACCACAACCTCGTTGCTCTTCGGGTTAAGCCGGATGACGTAAAAGGGGCCGCCCGCCAGCCCCAGGCCGTTGCGCTGGCCTACCGTATAGAGCGCCAAGCCCTCGTGCTGCCCGAGGATCCGACCGGCACGATCTGTAATCGGACCTGGCTTTACGCGGTCTCCACACTGCTCCTGGAGGAAGGTCCGGTAATCGTGGCCGACAAAGCAGAGGTCCTGACTGTCGGCCTTGGCGGCGATCCGTAGACCGTAGGCTGCCGCCCGTTCTCGAACCTGGTCCTTAGTCATATGACCAACGGGAAAGCAGATTCCAGCAAGCTGCTCCTGGGTCAGGCTGTACAGGAAGTAGCTTTGGTCCCTCTCGTCGTCGATTCCGCGGCGCAGCAGGTAGCGGCCGCTCGCACGCTCCCGCTCGACTCGCGCATAATGTCCCGTCGCCAGGCGCTCGGCCCCCAGTCCCACCGCCTGCCGGAGCAGCGAGCCGAACTTCACCAGCTCATTACAGCGCACGCAGGGATTGGGCGTCAGGCCCCCTATATAGGCTTCTGTAAACTCCTGGATGATCTCGCGATGGAACTGCGACTCATAATTCAGTACGTAATAGGGGATCCCGAGTTGCGCGGCCACCAACCTCGCATCCTCGGCATCCTTGACGGAGCAACAGCGATCGACCCGCTCCGAGCCGTCCCCCGCCCCCTTGGGCAAAAGCTTCAGGCTGATCCCGACAACCTCATACCCTTGCTCTTGGAGCAGGGCGGCGGCGACAGCGCTGTCGACCCCACCGCTCATTGCCACAACGACTCTCGGCTTACGACCCATGGATTTTGCTCTTGCCCTTTATGCTCTTACCCTAGACCCTAACCCCTATACCCTCTACTTTTTTCGCAGCGCGAACGCGCTCAACCAGTGACGGCAAGAGCTCAAGGACGCGCTCGATCTCCGCTTCCGTCGTCCCGGCGCCCAGCGAAAACCGAATCCCGCCATCATCAATCTCAGGCCTTCGGCCCATTGCCCGCAGGACGTGCGACGACTCAAGCGCGCCGGAGGCGCAGGCGGCGCCCGCGGAAACCTCGACCCCCTCGAGATCCAGCGCAACCAGCAGTGAATCTGCCCGAACCCCCTGGAACGAGATGTTAGAGGTGTTGAACAGTCGCTGATCCCGGTCGCCATTCCGCTGCGTCCCCGTGATTCGGCAGAGAATGCCCGCCTCAAGGCGATCTCGGAGTGTCCTCAAACGATGGGCTTCAGTCTGCCTCGATTCGAGGGCGAGCTTTGCCGCGCAGGCCATGCCGACGGCCGCCGCCACATTCTCTGTTCCGGCCCTGATGCCATGCTCCTGCTCCCCCCCATGTATTTGAGAGACGATCTTTGTTCCCGGACGGACATACAGGACCCCGATCCCCTTCGGCCCGTAGATCTTGTGTCCTGAAATGGTCAGCAGATCGACTTCCTGGGCTTCGACATCGACCGGAAGACGACCGAACGACTGGACGGCGTCTGAGTGAAAGACGATCCCGTGCTCCCGCGCAAGTTGCCCGATTTTCGGGATCGGAAAGATAACTCCGGTCTCGTTGTTGGCGTGCATTAAGGAGATGACCGTGGTGTCGGTCCGAACGGTACGCTCGACCATCTCCGGATCGATCAGCCCCTCTGCGTCGACCGGCAGATAGGTGACCTCGAACCCCTCCGCCTCCAGGGCCAGGCAGGCGCTGATGACGGCTCGATGCTCCACCGCCGAGGTCACGATGTGGCGGCCCCGTTCCCGGGCGGCCCAGGCAGCACCCTTGACAGCCAGATTATCCGCCTCCGTTCCCCCAGACACAAAGATCACGCTCTCCTTCTCCCGCGCCCCAAGCGCTGACGCAATCGCCTCACGAGCCTCTTCCAGGGCCAGTTTGGCCTCTCTGCCCCGGCT
Source organism: Candidatus Methylomirabilis oxygeniifera (assembly GCA_016190285.1). Taxonomy (GTDB): domain Bacteria; phylum Methylomirabilota; class Methylomirabilia; order Methylomirabilales; family Methylomirabilaceae; genus Methylomirabilis; species Methylomirabilis oxyfera_D. The sequence goes on along the minus strand of JACPQW010000066.1, from coordinate 12,480 downwards.
ATGGCTTGAACTGGCATTGCCAAAACGCGATTCGAAATATGGCCTCATCGCATCCAGCGCCTCCGGGCGCATTGGGGTGGTGGCATTATGGTCAAGGTAGATACTCATTTTCAGCCCGCGCTTGAGCAGATCGCTCCAAAAAGGCGGGCGCCTGCCACCAGGAGATAGAACGTCAGAAATGGCCACAGCAGAACCCCAAGGATCGGGATGGCCCCGATCAGCCCGGCGACAATGAACGACCCGAGGCTGAGCAGATACGCCTCCACATACTCGGTGAGGACCTTGCGGATCCGCAACCAGACGACCGCAGGGTGCAGTACAGCCTCAAGCCGGTGCGCCTTCATGGAGTATGCGACCCCCATCGGCAAAAAAAAGCCGGCCATGATGCCGGCGAGCATTCCGAGCAGGATCAGGACAAGGCCGAGGTTGAGCGCTATACCCCCTCTCACCAAGAGGCCGAAACCGGAAATAACAAAGAGAAATGGAACGATCTCGTAAGCCAGGACGAGCACAAACAGGAGCAACCCCTTCGCACACAAGGTCGACCATCGGCTCCACGGCGGCAGTGAGTCGGCCTGCGGGACCGCCAGGGCGCCCTGAAAGGTCGCCAGCGCAAACCCCAGCACGGGGAAGTTGACCGCCGGCGCCAGCAGAGATCCCGCAAGGGCGAATTCTCGTGTGAGCAGGAAGCCAACAGCTACAAAGAGGGCTTCGAGGAGTAGTCCGACGCTGCCGCCAATCGCGATCTTTGGCAGCCACCTGCGATCTTCCAAGGGGAAGGCCAGCGCCTCCGCCGCCCGCTTAAGCAAACCGACCTCTGCGACGTTTCACGTGCAACACTTATCACTCAAGCCTGCCCACAGATGCGCTCGTAGATCCTTTCGAGGTCCTCCGTCGAGTAAAACTCTACCTCGATCGTCCCCCCCTTGCCCTTTCTGCAGATTTGAACCTTGGTTCCGAGTGCCTGCCGAAGAGCGTCTTCGGCTGCCTGGATCGTCGGCTCGCTTGCTATCGGACACCGCTGAGAACTGCCGACCTGTTTCAGCCGTCGGACCAGCGCTTCAGTGGCGCGCACGGAAAGGTTCCGACGGATCGCCTCATCGCGCGCCCTGATCTGGTCGGCTGGACGGTCCAGCCCCAGCAGGGCGCGGGCGTGCCCTTCCGACAGGGCGCCCTCCACCAGGTCGGCCTGGATCGGCCTTGGAAGCTTGAGCAGCCGCAGCGCGTTCGCCACGGAGGAACGATCACGACCGACCCGACGAGCGACCTCTTCCTGAGTCAACCCAAACTCGTCCTGCAGCCTCAAATACGCCTCGGCCGCCTCGATCGGGTTCAGGTCCTCCCGCTGCAGATTCTCGATTAACGCCACCTCCAGCGCCTGACTGCTGGAGAGCTCTTTTACCAGGGCCGGGACCACCTCAAGTCCCGCTATCCGTGCGGCCCTGAGGCGTCGCTCCCCGGCCACTACCTCCAGCCGCCCCCCGTCCCGGCGAAGCAGGATGGGCAACAGCACCCCATGCGCCTTGATGGACGACGCCAGCTCGTTGAGTTTGGAGTCGTTCATAGAGCGGCGGGGCTGAGATGTGCCTGGCGCGATCTCTTCCACTCGAACCTGCAGCACCCCGGAGGGATCGCCCGCGGGGATCAGTGTCTCCAGCCCCCTTCCGAGGGCTCTACGTTGCGCCATCGATGATCTCCTTGGCTAAGCGAAGATAGCTCTCGGCGCCTGATGAGCGGCCGTCATACAGAAGAACCGGCTTCCCGAAGCTGGGCGCCTCACTCAGTCGCACATTTCGGGGGATCACCGTTCTGAGCACGCCGCGCGGAAAGTGGCGCCGCACCTCCTGTTCTACCTGTTCGCAAATATTCAGCCTCATGTCGTACATGGTCAGGACGATTCCCTCGACTTGAAGGTCCGGGTTCAGCCTCCCCCGACAAAGGGTAATAGCCTCCATGATCCTGGCCAGGCCTTCCAGGGCATAGTATTCGCATTGAAGCGGGATCAGAACGGAGTGGGCGGCCGCCAGGGCATTGACGGTCAGCAGGCCAAGGGAAGGCGGGCAGTCAATCAAGACAAAGGCGTACACATCTGTCCCGGTCCCCAGCGCCTCCTTCAGGCGAGCCTCCCGATGCGGGCTGAGCGCCAGCTCTACCTCCGCCCCGATGAGGCGTTCTCCAGCCGGGACCAGGTCCAACCCCGGGGCAACGGTCGGCCGCGCCACTTCAACGACCTTCGCCCCCCCCATGAGCAGGTCGTAGGCGGCCGGTGTGGCCTCACGATCAACTCCCAATGCGCTCGTGGCATTACCCTGTGGGTCGAGATCGAGCAGGAGCGTTCGGTGCTCCGCCGCCGCGAGAGAAGCGGCCAGGTTCACCGCTGTTGTCGTTTTGCCGACTCCACCCTTTTGGTTCGCAATGGCGATGATTCGCATCGCTGTCCTCCTAACCTAACCCGGCAAGGGTACCACAGCCAGCGGCAGGAACAAAGCGGCGAGTTGCAGGAGGTTTCACGTGAAACATTCCTTAGCTGTCGGCAATCAGCTATGAGCGGTCAGCCCTCTTAAGAACGAGCAGATAGGTTGGTGAAAACCCTGCGTCAGGGGCAGGGACCTCACGAATCTCCGCGCTCATCCCCAATGCGGCAACCAACAGCCGAAGGGACGGAAGCGAGTCGCGCGCCTCTTGCCCCGCCTGAAGAATCAGTCGCCCGGCCGGCTTGAGAAGCGGCCCAACGATACGCGCCACATCCGGGACCGGACCAACTGCCCGTGCGAAGGCCACATCATATCTGCCACGATGCTCGAGATCCACACACAGCGCCTCGACCCTGGCCTGCACGCAGCGAACACCAGTAAGCTCCAGACGTCGTATGATGGAGCGCAGAAAGGTGGCTCGCCTGCGCCTGGGCTCGAGCAACAGCATGTCGATGTCGGGATAGCCGATTTTGAGGACCAGGCCGGGGAATCCCGCGCCCGATCCGACGTCTATGGCTTTCACTAACGGTGTGGGTTCAAAGGCTGCCTTATAGGCAAGAGAGCGCAGGAACCCCTCGCGGATGATGGCTTCTTCCGATCTCAGGCCGGTCAGATTTACCTGTGAGGCCCACCGTCGCAACTCCGACAAGTAGACGTCGAACGCATCGTGTTGCGCCGGCGTCAACTGAAGCCCGATACGGTCGAGCCCCCGAGTCAAAAGCTCGCTGCGGTCGGCAACAGTCTGTCGGGCCGCTCGCTCCGGCGCGGCAATCTGGTTAGGTCGCCTCCGGTCCACTGAGCGCGAGCTTCCCTCGCTTCTGCAGCCACTGCTGTTGACCCATCTGGAGGACATTGTTCACAAGCCAATACAACACCAGCCCTGAGGGGAAGGACCAAAACATGACGGTAAACAAGACCGGCATCATCCACAACATCATCTTCGCCTGCTGCGGATCGCTTGAGCTGGGGGGAGACATCTTTTGCTGGAAGAACATGCTGACACCCATCAACAGCGCCAACAGGTTAAAGGGGTAGTCCTTCAAGCCCCACACATCAAATGCAAAGAGCGCATCCGGCTGAGAAAGATCCTTGATCCAAAGAAATGGGGCTCGCCACATCTCCACCGAGCTCGAGAGAGCGTTGTACAGTGCGACGAAGATTGGGAGTTGAACCAGCATCGGAAGGCACCCGCCCAGAGGGTTGACTCCGTGCTTTTTATACAGCCCCATGACCTCTTGCTGCTTCTTCTGCGGATTGTTTTTATGGCGCTCCGAGATGGCGGCAATCTTCGGCTGCAATGCCTTCATCGCCTGCATCGACCGGAGGCTCTTTGCGGTAAGAGGATGGAGGACAATCTTCTGCAGCACGCTCACCAGGATGATGGCGACACCATAGTTGCCGCTGACGCGATTCAGAAAGCGCAGGAGGTGAAGCGCAGGACGGGCGAGCGCATCAAACCACCCAAGGTCTACGATTTTACTGAGATCCGATCCGACGGCATTGAGATGGTCCAGATCCTTCGGCCCGCCATAGAAGGCGACGCGTTGGGTCAGCTCCCCTCCCGGCTCCAGATTCTGGGTTGGGGTGACGAGAGAAATAACCGGTTGTTCCTCTGGCCCTTTGCGTACCGTCGCCACGCTCCCCTTACCCTCAGGCAAGAGCGCTGCGGCGAAATAGAGATTCTGAAGGGCCGTCCACGATACCTGCCCACTATGGGTGACAGCACCCTTAAGGCTTCCAAGATCGTCCGTCACGCGGCGCCCATCTACCCAGCTTGTGGAAGACACGGCCAGCGCGCGCCCACCGCCGACGCCGCTGTAGAATCCGGGACCCCATGCGACTTCCGGCGTGATGGTCATCGGCTTCTTACCAGTGTTTTTCCAGGAAAGCTCAACCTCAACGCGATAGCTGTTGCCTCTGAATGTGATACGCTTGGAGAGTTGAAGCGGCCCGCTTCCGCGCGAAGAAAGGGTAATCGACCCGGTCTCGGACGGCGAACGAAGACTGAGCTGCGCTTTATCGATGTCGAAGTCCAGCGGCGCCGGCTCCTCCGGATTACCGCTGGAGACCAGAAGCGGGCCCAGCAATTCCCCTTGCTGTAGCGCGACGAGGTCCACCCCCTGCCCATCAGCGGCCCGGTACGACTTGAGCCGCCAACTCTTCAGCGCCCCACCCCGCGACGTCAAGACGGCCCTCACGACATCCGTCTCCACGATTGCTTCTCGCTCCGCCGCCTTAGGGGCGGCCTCTCGCCCCTGTTGTTGGTCTAATGGAGCAGCAGGGGCCTTCTCCGATAGAGACGCAGAGGGTTTTGTCGCGTTGGAGCCGGTTTTCTCATTCGCCGGAGCAGGCGACTTTTTCGGACCCGGCAGGAGGAACTGCGCAAAAAAAAGAATTACGGTCGCAAGCGCGACCGCTAACAATGCTCGAACCTGTGACGACATGTCACTCCTATCGCGAAGGCTGCCCCCTCACAAAGGGGAGCCGCTTATTTGACCGGGTCGTATCCACCCTCGCACCACGGTTGACACCGGGCGAGACGGTGGGCGGCGAGAAACAGACCTCGCGCCAGTCCGTACCTGCCTATCGCCTCATCGGCATAATCGGCACAAGTAGGGTAGAACCTACAGGCCGGCGGAAGCAGCGGCGACACGACCTTTTTATACGCCAGCAGAATCCCTCTAACGATGCGTACTGGCGTCACTTGTCCTAACCGGTTCGGAGGAACTGGCGGGTGAGAGTCTTCGCGCATACTCAAAGAGGTCGACGATCTGACCCCTCATCTCGCGACGGCTAAGAGCCCCGATACCCTTTTTGGCGGTTATCAGAATTTCTATGCCCACGGGAAGCTGGTGGTAATTAAGCCGAAACGTCTCGCGCGCCAAGCGTTTTGCTCTATTCCGAACTGTCGCCGTGCCTGCGCGTGCCCCAAAAGCTAATGTGAGCTTTTGTTTTTTAGTTGACGTAAACCGTGTATACAGCGTAAAATAATTGGTATTAAAAGCTCTTCTCAGCCGGGCCGTACCGCTCGATTTCGGTTGTTGCACGTCCGTAGTCGATCTCTAACGATTGAAAATGATTAAACCGGCGGCACTCAGCGGCAGCGAAGGGCGAGATTACACGGTGAGCCTTTTTCGGCCTTTTGCCATTCTTCGCTTGATGACATTCCGGCCGTTAGGGGTGCTCATGCGAGCCAGGAAGCCGTGCGTTCGTTTTCGCTTACTCTTGTTAGGCTGGTATGTCCGTTTCATGATGAATTCCTATTGAGCGGTAGACGGTTGTTCCTCTATTCACAATGAAAACAAAAGCCAATATAGCTTGCGACGACTCGGCTGTCAAGCCCAAATAGCGCATGGAGCCGACGAAGCTGGCTGGTGTTGCCTTCCTTTTGCTCCGTTTGATACAAGTCGTAACTAAGTCTCGATATCTAAAGCTCTAGAAGTTTTCAACAGGTGTGGACAAGGTGTGTGTAAGTATGTAATCCCAGCAAGTTGATATTTTCTGTGGGGAGCCTGTTGATATCTGTCGATACCTTCAATCATTGTGCAGGTTATACACAACTCTTCTTATAGGATCGATTCCTTAAAAGGCGTCACGGTGTGCGGGCCGGCAGAGTCATCCACATTTCCAGAGGCACCTATTACTACTTCGAATTTTTTAAGATCTTCTCTTAAATACTTAGAGAACAACTAACATTTCCAGAGGAGTGAGGAGTAAATGCACATTAAGGTGTTACGGGACGACCTGCTTAATGGTGTCGGGCCGATTCAGGCTGTTGTAGAAACCAAACGAAGCCTTCCCATTCTCTCCCACCTCCTCCTGGAGACATCCCCTTCGTACCTTTCGGTGTTTGGAACCGATCTGGATATTGGGGTGCGAAAACGAGTGCCTGGGCAGGTCGTGAAGGAGGGATCGATCGCGCTTTCAGCAAGAAAGCTCTATGAAATCGTTCGCGAACTCCCCGCGACATCTGTGGATCTCTCTGTGGATGGAGAGCTGACCGCGACCATCACATGTGGCAACTCGGAATTTAGAGTAAAAGGTTTGTCCAGGGACGATTTTCCATCAATGCGCGAACCGAAGCAGAACGGCATTGTTGTTGATCGTCGCCTGTTTCGCGACATGATTCGACGGACATTATTCGCGGTCTCGTCCGATCAGACCCGCTATACTTTGAATGGAATCCTCTTTCGTGTCACGCCAAAGGATGTCAAAATGGTAGCCACTGACGGTCATCGGCTCGCAATGACCAATCATGAGTTATCATCCGATAGCTGTCAGTTAACCGCTGCAATCGACGCCATTATCCCACGGAAAGCTGCAGCCGAGACGCTCAAGTTATTGCGAGAAGAACCCGGCGAGATCACTATCGAGATTTCAGATAATCACCTTCTTCTCCAGACTGACGACACCCTGATCGACGCGCGCCTCATCGAGGGACAGTTTCCTAATTATGAACAGGTCATTCCCGCCAATGCGACCAAGGAGGTCACGGTTAATCGCGAGGCGTTCCTGGCCGGGCTTCGTCGCACGTCCACCATTCTGGGTGAGCGCTCCCTCCCCACCACAATGAAACTCACCCCTGGGCGACTTCTGCTCAGTTGCGTGAACCTCGACCTTGGGGAGGCGAGAGAACGTCTCGACGTCGAGTATCAATATGACGAGATGAGTGTGGGGTTCAATGCACGGTACATCCTGGACTTTCTGGGTGCGCTGACCACCGAGCAGGCGACAATCCGATTACAGGACCCGCTCAGCCCGGCGCTCTTTGCCGGCAAGGACGACAAGCAGTATACGTGTGTGATTATGCCAATGAGGCTGTAGTGTGTGACCAATGGCCCGAACTCGTCCTCAGCAATCATGCACCACGAGCCACTAGTCACTATTCACGAATAGGACGAACCGCATGAACCAAGAGTCGAAAGATCACCCTATTCCTGTGGTGAGCCGAGTCGAACAAGACCTCCCGTCACAGGGCGAGGTCTATGACGCCGCCCAGATCCGGATCCTTGAGGGCCTCGAGGCTGTACGGAAACGTCCCGCGATGTATATCGGCAGTACCGGGTTTGACGGGCTTCATCACCTGGTGTACGAAGTTGTCGATAACAGCGTGGATGAGGCGCTTGCCGGCTACTGCGACCAGGTGGAGGTGACCATCCACTCCGACAATAGTGTCAGCGTCCTGGATAATGGCCGCGGTATTCCGGTCGATATTCACGAGCAGACCGGCCGACCGGCTGTAGAGGTGGTGATGACCACGCTTCATGCCGGCGGTAAGTTCGACAATTCCGCCTATAAGGTGTCAGGCGGCTTGCATGGTGTCGGCCTTTCTGTGGTCAATGCGCTGGCGGAGCAGCTTGAGGTAGAGATCTGGCGCGACGGCAAGCGGTATCTCCAGCGGTATGAGCGAGGCAAACCAACAGGCGATCTGGAAGAGGTTGGGAAAGCGCGGAAGACCGGCACTCGCGTGACGTTCATCCCCGACTCCGAGATCTTCGAAGACCGCACGTTCAGTCTGGACACCCTCAGCAATCGACTGCGGGAGCTGGCGTTTCTCAATAAGGGCCTGCGCATTCGCCTGACCGACGAACGGATCAATGAGGCGCGGGAGTTCTACTATACCGGGGGTATACGGTCGTTTGTCGAGTTGCTCAACGAGAATAAAGTTGTGCTTCATCCCAAACCGATCCACATCGAGGCTCAGCGCGATCCGACGGTTGTCGAAGTCGCCATCCAGTACAACGACGGCTACGGCGAGTCGGTATTCTCCTTTGCCAACAACATCAATACACATGACGGCGGTACCCACCTGATCGGATTCCGATCGGCCCTGACCAGGACAATCAACAGCTACGCGGCATCACACGACCTGCTCAAGAACCTGAAGGCAACGGTGACCGGCGACGACATCCGTGAGGGGCTCACCGCCGTCATCAGCGTGAAGCTTCCCAATCCCCAATTTGAGGGGCAGACAAAGGCCCGCCTGAACAACCCCGACATGAAGGGCCTGGTGGAAACCATTGTCAATGAGAAGCTGGCAGAGTATCTGGAAGAGAACCCGGCGATCGGCCGGCGCATCGTTGAAAAGGCGACCGAAGCGGCTCGTGCAAGAGAAGCGGCCCGCAAGGCAAAGGAGTTGGCGCGCCGGAAGGGCCCACTCGACGGCGATGACCTGCCGGGAAAGCTGGCGGACTGCTCGGAGAAAAACCCCGCCCTCTGTGAGCTGTACATCGTCGAAGGAGATTCGGCTGGTGGTTCAGCCAAACAGGGACGCGACCGGCGGTTTCAGGCGATCCTGCCGCTGAGGGGCAAGATCCTGAACACTGAACGGGCGCGAGCGGACAAGATGCTGTCTTCCGCGGAGATACGGGTTCTTATCTCGGCGCTTGGGGCCGGCATCGATCCCGAATTCGATATCGGGCGGCTGCGCTATCACCGAATCATTATCATGACCGATGCCGACGTCGACGGGGAGCACATTCGGACACTGCTGCTGACCTTCTTCTTTCGACACCTTCGTGAAATCGTCGAAGGGGGCCATCTGTATATCGCGCAACCTCCCTTGTACAAGGTCAAGCGAGGGAAAGCCGAGAGGTATCTGAAGAACGACCGGGCAATGGAAGAGTTCTTGCTGGAGACAGCCGGCGAGACGCTCCGGGTGGATGGCGGCAACCGGGAGGCCACATGGACCGGGCAGCGGCTGGTAGGAATCCTTCGTAAGTTAATGGTGTGGCAAAGCTGTCTGCGTACAATGGAGCGGCGCGGCCGACATCCGGGTGTCGTAGCGGCGCTGGCGCAAGCCGGCGGCGTGCTCCATGGAGCCCTGAAGGACGAAGAAAAAACATACCGACTCCTGGCCCGACTGCTGGAGACGTTGCGATCGCGGGCAGACCGACTGGGGCCGGTCGACGGGCGGGCGGAGTGGGACGACGAGCAAGAGGCCTACCGCCTGATCCTCTCCTTTGGCGGTAACGGAAAGGGTCAGCGATGCGTCACGATGATCGATCAAACACTTGTCGGATCACCGGAATATCGTGAACTGGAAGGCGCAGCCGCCGCACTGTCTGGACTTGGTGAGCCCCCCTTCAAGATAGCAGCGGATGGCGATATCACCGCCGCGGAATCCTGGAACGATCTGCTTGACAAAAGTATGACCTTGGCCAGAAAGGGGCTGGCGATTCAGCGGTATAAGGGTCTCGGAGAGATGAACCCCGAGCAACTGTGGCAGACAACGATGAACCCGGAAAGCCGTACGCTGCTCCGTGTCGCAGTCGAGGATGCGGTTGCCGCCGAGCAGATCTTTACCACCCTGATGGGCGACCAGGTGGAGCCGCGGCGGCTCTTCATTGAGCGACACGCCCTGGAGGCCAGCAACCTGGATATCTAGCTCACAAAGAGACAGGGTACCCCCACTGTTCTTGGAACGCAACTACACAGGTAGATAGCCTGTAGGCTTTTAGACTGTAGGAACGCGCACGGATGAGCCCGGTGTTTCCGAATGTGACGCGAAAATGATAGAGACCGAAAAGGTTCTGGGCGCCCCGATTCGGTCCATGCGCACAACGACTAACAGCCTACAGCCTAAACGCCTGAGCAGTTACCTTTTGAGGCCCGGGAGATCGGGCCGTTTTCGTTTGCGCAGAACGGGAGAAGCGAATGCCTGAAGAGCAGCAGCACATTGGGTTAAATCGGGTGGGCGAGGTCCGGCCGACGGACATCCACGAGGAGATGCGCCGGTCGTACATGGACTACGCCATGAGCGTCATCATCGGCCGGGCCCTGCCCGATGTGCGGGACGGGCTCAAGCCCGTCCACCGCAGGGTGCTCTACGCCATGCAGGAGCTGGGACTGAGCGCAGGCCGTTCATACAAGAAGGCGGCGCGCGTCGTCGGTGAGGTCCTGGGAAAGTACCATCCTCACGGCGATACGGCCGTCTATGACACGATTGTGCGGCTGGTCCAGGACTTTTCGATGCGATATCCCCTCATTGATGGCCAGGGCAACTTCGGCTCGGTGGACGGGGACGCGCCGGCGGCGATGCGGTACACCGAGGTACGACTGGCGAAGATCGCCCAGGAGATGCTTCGGGACATCGATAAGGAGACGGTGGACCTGGCGCCCAACTTCGACGAGACGCTTGAAGAGCCGACGCTGCTGCCGGCCGCGCTGCCGAATCTACTGGTCAACGGCTCTTCGGGGATCGCCGTCGGGATGGCCACCAATATTCCGCCCCACAACCTTAGCGAGACGGTGGACGCCCTGCTGATCCTGCTTGAGGATCCGGACGCGACGCCGGACCGGCTGATGGCCGTGCTGCCGGGGCCGGACTTTCCGACGGGTGCCTATATCTATGGCAGGACGGGAATTCGGGATGCCTACCTGACGGGCCGGGGCCTGATCCGGATGCGCGCAAAGGCGTTTGTGGAAAAGAGCCGAGGCGCTCGCGAGGCCATCATTGTCTCGGAGCTGCCGTATCAGGTGAATAAGGCCAAGCTGATCGAGCGGATCGCCGAACTGGTTCGAGACCGGAAGATCGAAGGGATTGCGGACCTTCGGGATGAGTCGGACCGGGAAGGGATGCGCATCGTGATCGAGCTTAAAAAGGAGCAGCCGGCCCCCCCGATCCTCAACCAGCTCTTCAAGCACACGGCGATGCAATCGACCTTCGGCGCCATTATGCTTGCCCTCGTCGAAGGCCAGCCGAAGGTCCTGGCGCTGAAGGAAGCGCTCTCACACTTCATCGAACACCGCAAGACCATCGTGATCCGGCGGACTCGCTTTGATCTCAGGAAGGCCGAGGAGCGCGCCCATATCCTGGAGGGGTATCGGATCGCGCTGGACCACCTGGACGCGGTCATCGCCCTGATCCGGCGATCCCGCTCGGCGGACGATGCCCGCGCCGGACTGATGGAGCAGTTCGGCATGAGCCAGATCCAGGCCCAGGCCATTCTGGAGTTGCGCCTGCAGCGCCTGACGCAACTTGAGCGGCAAAAGATCCAGGATGAGTACAGCGAGACCATTGCGGCCATCGAACGGTACCGCGCCATACTGGCCAGCGAAGCCCTGGTGTGTCAGATTATCAAAGAAGAACTGCTGGCGGTCAAGGAGGCCTACGGCGACCCGCGCCGCACAGAGATCCTTGAAGAGACCACCGAGATCGAGCTGGAAGACATGCTGGCCGATGAGGAGATGGTCATTCCCATCACACACGGCGGGTATATCAAGCGGAGCAACCTGAACGTCTATCGGAGCCAGCGCCGCGGCGGTAAGGGGATGACGGGGATGGCGACCAAGGAGGAGGACTATGTGGAGCACCTCTTTGTCGCCACCACCCACAGCCACCTCCTCCTCTTTACCAATCAAGGGAAGGTGCACTGGCTGAAGGTGCATGAGCTGCCCCAGCTTGGGCACGCGGCAAAGGGCAAAGCCCTCGCGAACTTCCTGCAACTCGGAGCCGGGGAACAGATCACGACCGTCATCCCGATTCGCCAGTTCGAGGTCGATCGCTACCTGCTAATGGCGACACGGCGCGGGATCGTCAAGAAGACCCAGCTGAATGCCTACGGCAACCCCCGCGCGGGCGGCATCATCGCCATCACGCTGGATGAGGGAGACGAGCTGATCGCGGTCCGTTTGACCAAGGGGGACGACGAGATCTTACTTGGCACCAAGCAGGGGATGGCGATCCGCTTTAAGGAAGACGAGGTTCGATCGGCCGGACGCGCGGCTCGCGGCGTCAAGGGGATCTCACTGGAGGTGAGCGACGAGGTGGTTGGGGCCGAGGTGGTCGCCCAGGGCGCGGCAGTCCTCACGGTTACGGAGCGGGGGTACGGCAAGCGGACCGATCCCGAAGAGTACCGGTTGCAGAGTCGGGGCGGCAAGGGGATCATCAACATCCGGATCACCGACAGAAACGGTCCCGGGGTTGGGATGATGTTGGTGCGGCCAGGCGATCAGATCATGATGATTTCTCAGGAGGGGCGGATTACGCGGATGCGGGTGGACG
>JACPQW010000002.1 GCA_016190285.1 Candidatus Methylomirabilis oxygeniifera | reverse complement strand
GCCGCCGACGTCGAGCGCTCTATCGCCAGACTGGCCCAGATGGCCCGGGCGGTGGGCATCCATTTGATCGTAGCCACGCAGCGTCCCTCAGTCGATGTGATTACCGGGATTATCAAGGCGAATTTTCCGGCCAGATTGGCCTTTCAGGTCTCCTCGAAGGTGGATTCCCGAACGATCCTCGATATGAACGGCGCCGAACAACTGTTGGGCGACGGCGATATGCTGTTTATCCCGCCTTCGAGCTCAAAGCCGCATCGAATCCACGGATCGTTTGTGTCAGATATCGAGATCAGGCGCGTGGTCGATTTCCTGAAAGCGCAGGGGAAGGCCGAGGAGTTTCCGTGGTCGTTGCTGCCGGCAGAAGAGGAGCTGGAATCATCCGGGAATGAAGACGACGAGCTGTACCGGCAGGCGGTTGATCTGGTCGTCACTACCCGTCAGGCTTCGATCTCGATGATCCAGCGGCGACTCAGGATCGGCTTTAACCGGGCGGCGCGCATGATCGAGCGGATGGAGCACGAACGAATCGTGAGTCGCGTTGAGGGGGGCGGACCGCGTGAGGTCCTCATTGAGCCGCGCAATGCGAGTTCTTAATTCGGTCCTGGTCGTGGTGGGAACGGTGATGTTGGGCAGTCCATACGTGTTTGCCCTTGTTGACCCTCCACCCTCCACCCTCCACCACACCCCCGCTCCTGCGACCGTGCTCACAGTAGATGAGATAGCAGATAAGGTTCAGGCGACCTACCAGGGATTTTCTGACCTCCAGGGGAGTTTCCTCCAGCGCGCCACGAATAAATTGAGCGGAATGACCCAGGAGGCCTCAGGCCGGCTCTTCCTCAAATGGCCCGGGAGGATGCGCTGGGAGTATGAGAAGCCGGAATCGAGACTGTTCCTGATCGACGGCAAGACCCTTTGGAGCTACAGTCCATCCGAGCGACAGGTGATGGCGCAAGATGTAAGCGGTGCGCTCACGACCACCCCCATCGGGATCCTGTTCGGCATGAGCAGCCTCCGGCGCGATTTCCAGGTCCGGCCTGTCGTTCATGCGGGGACCAGGGATAGTCCGGAGTCGATCCTGGAGTTGACCCCCAAGGGGAAGGGGCTGGCCTTCAAGCGGGTGATCCTCGGGGTGGATCGGGCAAGCTTTCTCATCCGGCGACTGACGGTATTTGACCTGTACGGCAATACGACCACAGTCGAGCTGTCAAAACAGACAGTCAACAGCAATCTCAAGGACGAACTGTTTCAGTTCTCGCCGCCGCCTGGGACGGAGGTCGTGACCCCCCTGAAGCCTACTGTTCCGTAAGCCAAAAGGAGATCGCACGTGGCTAATGAGGTATCCTTCGATATCAGTTCGACGGTTGATCTGCAGGAAGTAGACAATGCCGTGCAGCAGGTGACGAAAGAGATCCAGCAGCGGTTCGATTTCAAGGGGAGCGCCTGTCGCGTCACGCGGGACGAGCAGGGCCTCCTGCTGTACGCCGACGATGCCTACAAGCTCAAGGCGGTGGTGGAGCTGCTGGAATCGAAACTGGTGCGGCGAAAGGTGTCTCTCAAGGCGCTTACCTATGAAGTCCCTGAGCCGGCGGCTAAAGGGACCGTTCGACAGCGAGCGACCCTCCAGCAGGGTATCCCCGCCGATAAGGCGAAAGAGATTACTAAGGTGATCAGGACGCTTGGCCTGAAGGTAGCGACACAGATTCAGGACGACCAGATACGAGTCTCAGCCAAGAGTAAAGACGATCTGCAGGCGGTCATCCAGGCGCTTCGATCGCGCGATTTCGGCATCGACCTGCAGTTCGGTAACTATCGGTAATGTAAATAGCTAAGGCCGGATTTCCCCCGTGTCCGGCGTACGCGATCGTGTGATATTCATCACATGAACAGGCGTCGTCAGTCTTGAGCGACAGTATGCCAGAACGTCGTGAAGATCAGAGTCAATCGATTGTCATTATCGCAGACGGTGTCGATTCAACCCGGCGACTCCGCGAACTGCTCACGCGGCGAGGATTCTCAGTCCTGCAGGCCTCATCTAAACAGGAGGCGTTGGATATTCTTGCGGCCGGCCGTACTGACCTGGTGATGTTGGATGCCAGGCCATACGTTGCACTGCAGCAGCGGGCTGACCGCCTGGCGGCGGTCAATCGGTTGACCCGGGTGATCGGCGCCTCATTCGATCTGGATGAGGTCTATCAAACGTTTGCCGCAGAGGTGGGACGCCTCATTCATTACGATCGGATGACCCTCGCACTGCGGAATGATACAGGCTCGGGATTGAGAGTGCTTCGGCTGGCGCCTGATCAGCCTGCTACCGGGTGGCCTGAAGGCGTCGCCGGCATGGGGGAAGGGACCGGCATCGGATGGGTCATGTCCGAGCGCCGTCCCCATATCGAGCATGACCTGGCGGAATCGAGGCAGTTTAGAGAGGATGAGGCGCTGTTCCAGGGGGGGATTCGGTCCTGTATTCGCCTCCCCCTCATCGTGAAAGGACAGGTGATCGGCGGGCTGTGCATGGACAGCATGACGTCTCACCAGTATGGGGAGTTGGAGATCGAACTCCTCCTGCCTCTGAGTGAGCAATTGGCCATCGCCATCGAAACCGGTCGCCTATTCCAGGAGGTTCACCGGCTGGCAATAACCGATGAGTTGACGGGTCTCTTTAACCATCGCCACTTCTACGGCCAACTTGAGCAGGAGCTGAGGCGAAACCGGCGCTACGGTCACCCGCTGTCGCTGATCATGCTGGATATCGACCTCTTCAAGCGGTATAACGATCTCAACGGTCACCTGGCCGGCGATGAGGCGCTTCGCCTGACGGCTGCCCGGTTAAAAAAGAGCACGAGAGGCGCTGACATTGTCGCGCGATACGGAGGAGACGAGTTCGGCATCATCCTTCCGGAGACCGATCCGCGGCAGGCCTGGGTGCAGGCGGAACGGGTCCGCTCTGTGATGGCGCGTGACCCTTTAGGTAGACAGGGGACGCCTGACAGGACCGCACTGACCGTGAGCCTCGGCGTGGCATGCCTCGGACCAGACATGTATAAGGTTGAAGACCTGGTGCGGGCGGCGGACCAGGCGCTCTATTGCGCGAAGGCTGCCGGTGGCAACCAGACCGCGATGTGTAAGTCGTGCGGTTTGCCGTGCCCGTCGGAGGGATCAGGATAAGGATGCTGGGATCTCCAGGATCCGGAGGCCAGGCGACGGCGGCCGAATGAGCCGTTTGGGGGGATCATGCTGTGGAGCGCGAGGTGCGGGCTGAGATCCTCACGATTGGAACAGAGTTACTGCTGGGCCAAACCATCGATACCAATTCCGCCTACATCGGTGAAGCGCTCGCGGCAGCGGGGATCGAGGTCTGTTGGAAGAGTACGGTCGGTGATCACGAGGCTCGAATCAGGGAGACGCTTCGTGTGGCGCTCACGCGATCCGAGATTGTGATCACGACGGGCGGTCTTGGTCCCACGGAGGACGATCTGACCTGTCGCGCCATCGCCGCCGAGCTGGGTCGTCCGTTGATTCTCGATCAGACGGTCTTAGAGTCGATCCGTCGCCGATTCGCGGAGCGGGCCCTCGTCATGTCCGAAAATAACGAGCGACAGGCCCTGATCCCGCAAGGCGCCGTCGTATTGCCAAACGCCCACGGGACCGCCCCCGGTCTCGCTATTCGTCTGGGGGATGGGAGGGTCGTGATGGCGACACCGGGGGTCCCCTCGGAGATGCGGTCGATGCTCGACGCGCAGGTGATCCCATATCTGTGCAAGACGTTCAGTGTGAAGTCCAGGATTCGCTCGCGCACCCTGAAAGCGTGCGGCATCACGGAATCGGCGCTCGATGAGACCATCAGCGACCTGATCCGCCTCTCACGCAATCCGACGATTGCGATCCTGGCCTACCCGGGAGAGATCCACATCCGGCTGACCGTGAAGAGCGAGTCGGAGATGGAGGGCGATCGACTGCTCGACGATCTTGAGACCAGGATTCGCACCCGACTGGCCGAATTTCTCTTCGGGCGGGATGAGGAGCGACTTGAGGAGGCCGTGGGACGGCTCTTACTCGATGCCAAGGCGACCGTTGCCGTTGCCGAGTCGTGCACCGGCGGGTTGGTATGTCACCGACTGACCAATCTCCCGGGAAGCTCCGCCTATTTTATGCACGGCGAGGTGGTCTACAGCAACGAGGCAAAGGAGCGCCTGCTTGGGGTACCGCGTGAACTGATGGCAGAGCATGGCGCCGTCAGCCGGCCCGTCGCTCTGGCGATGGCTGTCGGGATGCGACAGGTCGCCGGAACGGATCTGGCGCTGGGCATTACCGGTATTGCCGGGCCCGGTGGCGGCACCGCCACGAAACCGGTTGGTCTGAGCTTCATTGCGCTGGCTTCAGGCGACGGCGTGATCTGCCGCGAGTACCGGTTCCTGGCGGATCGGGATACCAATAAGCTGCTTGCCTCCCAGAAGGCCCTCGACATCCTCCGCCGACACCTGCTGTCGCTTCGATATGTCGGACAGATCTGACGTCCAGCCCGTCTCAACGATTCGCGCCTTTGTTGCCGCTAATCTGAATCCTGATCTCAAAGCAGCCCTGGCCATGGTGCAGGACCGGCTCAAGGCCACCAGAGCCGACGTCGGATGGGTACGGCCGGAAAACCTTCATCTGACACTCAAATTCCTGGGGCAGGTCGAGGAGGATTGTATTGGCGCCATCGGGGAGGCGATCGCTGCTGCGGCTACCGGGTCTGGTCCGGTTCATCTGGTCTTTCAGGGTCTTGGCGCCTTTCCCCGGCCCCGCGAGGCCCGGGTCGTGTGGACCGGCCTCTCCCACGGGTCGGAGGCGCTGGCGGCGCTTCAGGCGAGGATTGAAGCAGCACTCGAGTCGCTCGGATTTGCGCGGGAGGCGCGACGGTTCACGGCACATCTGACGCTGGGTCGAGTGCGGGGTCCTGCGCGCCGGGAGCAGTTGGCTCGTGCCATCACCGAGGCGCCCGCAGAGGCGCTGGGTGAGATGGTGCTCGACCGGATCGAGCTGATGAAGAGCGACCTGAGCGCTGGAGGCGCGCGTTACTCCATCCTGCAAAGCTTTCCGCTCGGCTGAGATTCCTTACCGCAGCGCAGCCCCCTGCAAAAGTGCTTTCCAGCTCTCATCCTGATGGAGTATAATTCGCATTCCAGCTTGTGTTCTTGAAGAGATCTCAACCGATCAGGGGAAATAAGGGGGAGATACGGCGATGCCGGCACAGCCGATGACAGTCCAGATCATCGATCAGATCAGACCGATGATCTTCGATCTCGCCACCCGCTACCGAAAGAGTCTTCGCGGCTGCCGCTACGCGGATATCCGCGTGCAGGTCGATGAAGGCCAATCGGCCGCGGCAGAGAACGGCGGGAGTAAACACAGCACCAGGGACTATGCCTTTGCGGTCGGCATTCGCGCCTTGTCCGGGAACGGGATGGTCGCGCCGGGCTATTTCGGACAATCGCTCGGTGCGGCCGACCTGGGCCGCCTTGACCAGGTGGTCAAGGAGGGGCTCCGTCACGCGCATCATCGTGCCCTGGCCAACGCCGAGCGAAAGGCAGCGGCCCGGGCTGAGTTCGGCCCCATAGCCGACGCTCTGGGCAGCACGACCCTCGCCCCCATCGACATCCATCAGGATACCGTTCCTGCGCTGTTCGAGATCGACCCGCGCTCCGTCCCGTTAGACGAGCTCGTTGCGCTGACGACTGAGATCTCCAAGAGCACCCTCGCGCTCGACCCTCATGTCAAGTATACGTACATCTCGGCCTTTACGCTGTTGACCCGGGAGTTGTTCTGCAGTTCCGAGGGTGCCGACATCGATCAGACCTTTGCCCTGACCCAGGGGACCTGCTTTATCGTAGCCCACGGCCAATCGGGTACGCAGGAGCTGTACGATTACATGGGCCACCAGCGCGGCTGGGAGGTCTTAACTGGAGGAGTGCGAGAGGAGTTTATTCAGTTCCCGGATTTTAGAGCCTTCTGTGCCAATCTCACGAAAGACGCGGTGAGTCTGTGCAATGCCAGACCGCTCAAAGCCACCGATCACGAGGTGGTCGTCGTTACCGACCCACACTACAACACCCTGACGGCACACGAGATCGTCGGCCACCCGACCGAGCTGGACCGCGCGTTGAAATTGGAGACCTCCTACGCAGGCAGAAGCTGGCTGTTTCAGAACCTTCACGAGCATCAACTCGGCCAACCGGTCGCCTCGCCTCTTGTCTCAGCGTTCTCCGATCCCTCCCTTCCCGGGTATGGCCACTATAAGTACGACCACGAGGGGACACCGGCCGCGCGTGTGACGCACATCGACCGCGGCATCTTCACCGGCTTTATGAACAGTCGGCAGACCGCTGCCGTTCTGGGTATTCCTCCGAATGGGTCGTATAAGGCAACCGATGCCTCGCTGGTTCCATTGATCCGAATGTCGAATACGGTATTCGGTCCCGGTGAACGTGACCCCGGAGAAATTATCCGGGAGATTCCTCACGGCTACTACCTTGTGGGGCACCGGACCCCCTCGATCGCCGAATCGCGTGAGAACTTCCGAATCACCGCCATGAAGGTCTACGAGATTAAACAGGGGCAGATCGGAGAGCTGTTCTGTAATGGCGGGATCATGGCCGATACGAAGGACTACCTGATGAAGGTCGATGCCGTGGGGAACGACTTTCGCCTCTACCCGATTCCCAATTGCGGTAAGGGCCAGCCGATGCAGACCAAGCGGCTCGGCAATGGGGGCCCCTCGATGCGTAGTCGAGCCCGCTTAACCGGAGCGTGAGAATTGAGGGTAAAGGGTGTAGGGTCCAGGGTTTAGGGTGAAGAGAGAGACAAAAATCTTATCGGGTATCGCCGACTCTTTTAACCCTTAACCCCTATACTCTATCCCCTAAACCCTGTTTTCCTGGAGGTTTGTCGATGGTGTCAACCGCTGAACTTGCGAAGGCTGCAGAACAGGCCTTGGCGTATCTGAAGTCGGCCGAGCAGGTGACTGAGGCCGAGGTGTTTGCAGCGAGCAACGGCAACCTCCTGGCCAGGCTGAACTATACCTCGCACATTCCATGCAATGGGGTCGAAGAGCCGAAGTCAAGCGAATCGTATGGCCTTGGCATTACAGCCGTTTTCAAGACAGAGGCCGGTATCAAGCTGGGGTTCGGCAGCGAACCGAGCGATCTGAGTCTTGAGGGGGTCAAAAGAGCCCTTGAGAAGGCCAGGCGCGGCGCTGTTGCCGATCCCGAATTCTCGTCGCTGCCGAGACCCACGGGTGAGCGGCGAAGGCTCCGTCGCTACCATGATCCGAAGCTCATGAAGATCCGAGATGAGGAGTTGGTTGAGGTCGGCTGGAGGGTGTTGCGAGGGAGCCTGAAGGCGTTTCTCAACTCTCCCAGGCTACAGGAGCTGGCGGGCGACG
>JACPQW010000086.1 GCA_016190285.1 Candidatus Methylomirabilis oxygeniifera | reverse complement strand
GGGTGGTCCAGCTTGACCTCGCCGGCATGGTAGCCGGGACCAAGTATCGCGGTCAGTTCGAGGAGCGGCTGAAGGCCGTCGTCAAGGAGATTCAGCAGGCACAGAATATCATCTTGTTCATCGATGAGTTGCACACGTTGGTGGGCGCCGGTGCCGCAGAAGGCGCGATCGATGCCTCCAGCATGTTGAAGCCGGCGCTGGCGCGCGGGGAGTTGCAATGCATCGGTGCGACCACGCTCGACGAGTATCGCCGCCACATTGAGAAAGACCGGGCGCTGGAGCGACGGTTCCAGGCTGTCCAGGTCGGGCCGCCGAGCGTGGAGGAGACGATTCGGATCCTTCGTGAGATTAAGGATCGCTACGAGGCGCATCACTGCGCGGTCATCACTGACGAGGCCGTGACGGCCGCTGCGCGCCTGTCGCAGCGCTATATCGCCGACCGCTTTCTGCCGGATAAGGCCATTGATGTGATCGACGAGGCCGGCTCGCGGGCGCGGTTGAAAACCCTGATGCTGCCGCAGGAACTCCGCGAGATGGAGAACGAGGTTGAGCGTCTCCGGGCCCAGAAGGAAGATGCGATCCGGACCCAGGCCTTTGAGGTTGCGGCCAGGCTCCGCGACTCGGAGCGCAAGTTTCGGACTGAGTTGGAAGAGAAGAAGGCCCACTGGAAGGAGTCCAGGGCGAAGGAAAAAACCATGGTGACGGCCGAGGAGGTGGCCTACATCGTCTCCAAGTGGACCGGCATTCCGCTGTACCAGATTGAGGAGGAGGAATCGGCCAAGCTGATGCGGATGGAGCAGGATCTGGCCAAACGGGTGGTAGGGCAGATCGAGGCTATCGAGAGCGTCAGCCGCGCGATTCGCCGTTCGCGGGCTGGGATTAAGAGTCCGAGTCGTCCCGTCGGGTCGTTCATCTTTCTGGGGCCAACCGGCGTAGGGAAGACTGAGCTGGCCAAGGCGCTGGCAGAATTTCTGTTTGGCACGGAGGACGCGCTGATCCGTGTCGACATGTCGGAGTATATGGAGCGCTTTTCTACCTCTCGGCTTATCGGCGCGCCACCTGGGTATATCGGATACGACGATTCGGGTCAGCTCACTGAGAAGGTCCGGCGTCGGCCCTTTTCGGTCATCCTTCTCGACGAGATCGAAAAAGCCCACCCGGAGGTCTTCAATCTGCTCCTCCAGATCTTTGAGGATGGTCGCCTGACTGACAGCTATGGTCGTATTGTTGACTTTAAGAATACCATCCTGATCCTGACGAGCAATATCGGCGCCCGTCAGATCGGTCTCCACACCGCCATGGGTTTCGCCAAGGGCGGTGATGAGGCGGTCACGTACGATAAGATGAAAGACACCGTCCTGGGCGAACTGAAACGGGTCTTTAACCCAGAACTGCTCAACCGGCTCGATGAGGTGATCGTCTTCCACCAGTTGAGCAAAAATGAGCTCTGCAAGATCGTGGATCTTCTGCTCGCCCGCCTGCAGCTTCAGCTCGCGGAGCGTAAGATCTCACTCGCGGTCGATGAGAGCGCGAAAGAGTTTCTGATCAATAGAGGGTTTGACCCGACCCTTGGCGCCAGACCCCTCCGCCGTGCCATCCAGCGCTATGTGGAGGACCGATTGGCCGAAGAGGTGTTGAAGGGGCGGTTTGCAGAAGGGGGCACCCTTAGAGTAAAACTTGAGGGAGACGCCTTAGCATTTGAAGAGGTCAGCCTCCTCGAAGCTCCTAAATAGCCTCATTTCACTCCAGCCCCGCATCTCTTTCACTGTGGCCCTTCCGGGCGACTTTCTCCTTGCGTTATCGAGGCAAAGGTGGTAAAGTTTGTGCGTTTACTTTAAGTGCAGGTATCCCCCCCGTCCGGACTCGAGGAGTGACAACGCTTGGTACCGGCCTTCGCGAATCGCGTAAAGTTTCTCGCCGTCAGTTCTCTCCTTCTTTTCCTGGCATTGGCGTTCGGCAAAGCTTACGGCCAGGAACAGGCACAGGTCAAACAACTCGACATCAAGGGAAGCCGAAAGATCGACGAGGCGACGATCCGGTTCAAGCTCAAGACCAGGGTTGGAGAGCCATTCTCTCTGGAGAAGATCAGGGAGGATGTCAAGACAGTCTACCGATTGGGTTTCTACGACGATGTCGCTGTAGATGCCGAGGTCTTTGAAGGGGGCCTGAAGATCACCTTCATCCTCACCGAAAAGCCGACCATCCGTGAGGTGAAGATCCGAGGCAACAAGCAGATTACCACCGACAAGATCAAAGAGAAACTCACGCTCACCGAGGGCGGGGTATTTAACCCGCAGACCGTTGCAGCGAATGTAGAGAAGGTCAGGCAGTTTTACGAAGAAGAGGGATATTACCAGGCGAAGGTGGCCCCGCAGACAGACAAGACATCGGAGGGGGACATCTCGGTCGCTTTTGAGATTAACGAGGGAGGAAAGTTTGATATTTCGACCATTCGAATCCTTGGGGCCAAAGGGTTGAGCGAGGAGGAGATCAAGGCGCGCATGGCCACCAGGGAACTGTTCCTGTTTTTCTTTTTTGGAACGCTGAAACGTGATGAGTTGCAACGCGATCTCGATCGGATTAAAGCGTACTACCTGGATAACGGCTATCTCGACGTAAAAGTGGGAGAGCCGGAGATCCGGGTGGTTGAGGCGCGGCAGAAACTCGAGATCGGCATCCGGGTGGAAGAGGGCCCACAGTACCGGGTGGGGGAGTTAGGCGTCACAGGCAACACGGTCTTTTCCACCGAGGACGTGTTGAAACCGCTTCAGATTGCCAGGCAGGGGATCTTCAGCCGTGAGGTGCTCCAGCGGGACTTACTCACCCTCACTGATCGGTATTCGGAGCGCGGCTATCTCTTCGCAGATATCGCGCCCACCATTAACACCGATCGGGAGAACCACATTGTGGATGTAGGGCTGGAGATCAGTGAAGGGAAACAGGCGTTCCTGGAGCGGATCGAGATTTCGGGCAATACAAAGACTCGAGACAAAGTCGTCCGACGGGAGATCCCTCTGAATGAGGGCGACCTATACAATAGCCGTCTACTGGCGCGCGGTCGCCAGAATCTGAACAACCTGGGTTACTTCGAGGAGGTCAAGGTCGAGACCCGCCGGGGGACCTCCGAGGATCGTGTGGATATCGATGTTCTGGTGAAAGAGAAGCCGACGGGCTCCTTCAGCATCGGGGGCGGCTTCAGCTCAATTGACGGCATCCTGGGCTCGGGTTCTATCTCTCAGAATAACTTCTTCGGACTAGGACAGCGCGTTTCGATCTCAGCGCAAGTTGGTGCCAGGGCGACTCGATTTGTCCTGAACTTCTTTGATCCTTATATCCTGGATACGGGAACCTCGCTGGATGTGTCGGTCTTTAACCAGCGCATGCTCTTTGACCAGCAGATCGGCTTTGACCAGGATACCAAGGGCGGCTCGATCGCCTTTGGCCGGCGACTCTACAAGGAGTTGTTCGGTTCGTTAGGCTATCGGTATGAACGGGATCGAATTTTTAGTGTCAGCAAGGATGCGCCTAAGCTCATCCAGGATCAAGAAGGGACGAATTCCACCGGGAGAGTCTCCCTTGGTTTCTCGTTAGACCTTAGGGATAACCGGGTTGATCCGATCAGTGGCTTCAATGGGGCGGCAACGTATCAGATTGCCGGGACTTTTCTGGGCGGAGGAAACAAGTTCAATCGCTTCAACCTCGAGCTGGGTTACTACCACCCGCTGGTCTGGAAGCTGGTCGGACATGTTCGTGGGAATCTGATTGTGGTAGACCCCTACGGTGGGAAGAGACTGCCGGTTCAGGAACGGATCTATCTTGGCGGTACCACTACGGTTCGGGGATTCAAAACCTTCCACCTGAGCCCCATCGATCGTGACACAGGGGATCGGATCGGCGGCAATAAGGCCATCTACTTTAACAACGAAGTTATGTTCCCCATCTATGAGCCGTTGGGTCTCAAGGGCCTGGTATTTTTCGATGCCGGTAATGTCTATGCTCAGGGAGAAAGTATTTCGTTGAAATTGCGACCGACCGCCGGGGGCGGGGTTCGTGTGGCTACCCCCTTTGGTCTGGTGCGGGTCGAGTGGGGTTTGAACCTGGACAAACGACCAGGGGAGTCGAGCAGCGCCGTTCACTTGACGATGGGGTCGACGTTTTAGGACGGGGAGGAAACGACGTATGATGGGTATGGTGTACAGTTGGCGATGGCGACTGTTCTGGGGGGCTGCGGTGGCAGTATCGATCGCATCCGTAAGTTGGGCTGCGGATCCGTCGGTACGACTCGGGTTTGTAGACCTTCAGACGGTGATCACGCAGTCGAAAGAAGGACAGGCGGCGATGAATACCGTGAAGGCGGAGGCGACAGAGAAACAGAAAGAGATCAGCGCGAAAGAGGCTGATATCAAGCAGATGGACGCGGATCTCCAGAAACAGGCTTCTGCCCTGAGTGAGGCCGCACGGAAGGACAAAGAGGAAGAGATTCGACGTAAGCTTCGTGATCTCAAACGAGTGACCGAGGATTTTAACCGTGACTTGGCCAAGCGGGAAGGCGAGATGGTAAATGATCTACTCAAGGATCTCACGACAGTGATCCGGGACTACGGCAAAGAGAAAGGGTTTAGCCTCATTATTGAGAAGGGACAGAGCGGTGTGATCTACGGCAACGACTCGGCTGACCTCACCAAAGAGATCCTCGAACGCTACAACACCCGCCGAAGCAAAAAGTAGTTGTGGTGATGCAACTGAGGGAGCTGGCTGAAAAGCTGAACTGCCGGCTGGTCGGTGACGGTGAGATCGAGGTC
Organism: Candidatus Methylomirabilis oxygeniifera; assembly: GCA_016190285.1. Classification (GTDB taxonomy): domain Bacteria; phylum Methylomirabilota; class Methylomirabilia; order Methylomirabilales; family Methylomirabilaceae; genus Methylomirabilis; species Methylomirabilis oxyfera_D. The sequence goes on along the minus strand of JACPQW010000086.1, from coordinate 3,276 downwards.
TGTCATCTCGCTCCACTGCACGAGGCGTGTGAGGGGGACGTGGCCTTTGTGGTCAACACTCGCGACCTGTCGAAGCTGGAGGCGAGCAAGGCCTCTGCTGTCATCGTACATGAGGGGAGCCCACCCTGTTCTAAGCCGGCCCTGCTGACGAACGATCCGTATCTCGCTTTTGTCGGGGCCCTCCGTCTCTTCTACACCCCGGACGGCCCGACGCCCGGCATCCATCCATCCAGCATCGTACACGAGGGCGTACGTCTGGCGGAGGATATTGTGATCGGGGCGCTCTCGGTTGTTGAGGCAGATGTGACGATCGGCCGGGGGAGCGTTGTGGGCGCCCAGGTCTACATCGGGAAAGGCTCTCGTATCGGCGCCGACTGCCGGCTTTACCCGCAGGTGATGATTCGGGAGGGTGCCGAGATCGGCGATCGCGTGATCATTCATAGCGGGACCGTTATCGGGAGCGATGGCTTCGGCTATCTGAGAGACGGACGGGGGGTCCGTATTAAGGTTCCGCAGGTTGGTCGGGTCATTATCGAGGATGATGTAGAGATCGGCGCTAATGTCACGATCGACCGGGCGACCATAGGGGCGACGAGGATCAAACGTGGGACCAAGATCGACAATCTGGTCCAGATCGCACACAACGTTGTCGTCGGAGCAGATACGGTGATTGCGGCCCTGAGCGGTATTGCGGGCAGCGTGACAATCGGAGATCGAGTGACACTCGCCGGTCAGGTCGGGATTATCGATCATGTCGAGATCGGCGACGATGTTACGGTGGGTGCGCAGGCTGGAGTTGCGAAGAGTCTCCCGTCCGGGAGTGTTGTTCTCGGTTCTCCCGCCGTTCCGCATCTCGCATTTAAGCGCAGCATTGCCGCGGTAAGTCGGCTCCCCTCTATCCTGAATACGCTCAAGCGCATTGAGATGCGTCTGGCCTCGTTAGAACGCACTATCGAGGAAGGGGATATAGAGGCGCAGTCTTCTCAATCGACGTCCGAGAGGAGACTCCATTGATAGATATTCGACAGATCCAGGAGATGCTTCCCCACCGTTATCCGTTCCTTCTCGTCGATAGGATCCTGGAGATCGAGCCCGGAAAGAGGGTGGTGGGGCTTAAGAACGTGACCATTAACGAGGCATTCTTTCAAGGTCACTTTCCGGGGCAGCCGGTCATGCCCGGAGTGCTGGTTATCGAGGCGATGGCGCAGGTCGGAGGCGTCCTGCTGATGCGGACACTGAACGTGACCGCCGAAAAGAAGCTGGTGTATTTTACCGGCATCGATCGCGCCAAGTTCCGCAGGCCCGTGCTACCGGGGGATCAGGTACGGTTCGAGATCGAGCTGCTTCAGCTCAGAAGTCGGAACTGTCGAATGCAAGCGATGGCCTTTGTGCAGGACAAGTTGGCCGCGGAGGCTGAGCTGTCGTGTATGGTGGTTGACCGGGAATCGCCGAATCCTCCCCCCGGCGTTCCCGTGGTAGTGGGAGAATAATGCCACAGATCCATCCGTCAGCGATTGTCGCGCCTGAGGCCAGGCTGGCGTCTGACTGTAGCGTCGGCGCCTTTTCAGTGATCGGTCCTGATGTCATCGTCAGGTCCGGGACCGTTATCGGCTCGCATGTCCTTATTGAGGGGATGACGGAGATCGGGGAACGGTGCCAGATCTTCTCCCATGTCGTTCTCGGCGCTGCGCCTCAGATCTTCCAGGACAGGAGCGAGAAGACCAGATTGATGATCCGTGACGAGACGATCATCCGGGAGTTCGCATCGGTTCATCGCGGCTCGGAAAAGGGGAGAGGCGCCACCGTGTTGGGATGCCGGAACTACATCATGGCCTATGCGCATATTGCGCACGATTGTATCTTGCACGATGATGTTGTTGTCGCCAGTCAAGCCGGACTGGCCGGCCACGTCGAGGTCGAAACGCGAGCCGTGATTGGTGGGCAGACAGGGATCCATCAGTTCGTTCGCATCGGACAATACGCGATGGTCGGCGCCTGTTCCGCGGTGCTCCAAGATGTCCCACCTTTCCTGAAGGCGCAGGGGAACCGAGCCAAGTGCTATGGTTTGAACACGGTAGGTCTCCGCCGCCATGGTATTTCTGAGGAGGCAATTCTTCGTCTCAAGCAAGCCTATCGATTGCTCTTCCTGTCCCACCTTAATACATCCCAGGCTCTGGAGAGGATTGCATCGGAGGTAACCTCTTGTCCGGAGATTGATCACTTGATGCACTTTATCAAGCTATCGGCTAGAGGAATCACGCGCTAAATGATGGTTTCGAGTTGCGAGTGCGGAGTGTCTGGTTGCGAGTCGGGGTTGTGTACTGTTTACTCAATACCCGAAACTCGGAACTAGCAACGGTAGTATGATGGAGCGCCTCGGGATCATCGCCGGAGGGGGTCCGCTCCCGATCGTGGCTGCGCGGGATGCGCGGATGCAGGGGTTGAAGGTCGTGGCGGTGGCCGTCGAAGAGGCGGCCTCTGCCGATCTGGCCGATGAAGTCGATGTGATCTGTTGGGTGGGAGTCGGACAGCTCGGACGGTTGATCTCGGCGCTGAAGCGTGAACATGTGACGGATGCAGTGATGCTCGGGAAGGTCCCGCTGGGCCTTCTCTTCTCACGTGCGAAGATCGATCTGGCCGGCCTGCTGTTCTATCTGAAGCTCAAAGACCGACGCGGCGATACGATCCTCGCAGGTGTGGGCGATCTGCTGGCAGAGGAAGGGATTACCCTGCACGATTGTCGACGGTTCCTTTCTTCGATTATATTACGGAAGGGAGTACTGACGGCGCGGGCGCCAAGGCTGGAGGAGCAGCAAGATATCGACTTTGGAAGAGAGCTTGCCCGATCGATGGCGCGGTTGCGGATCGGCCAAACGGTCGTGGTGAAGCGCCGTACCGTACTTGCCGTAGAAGCGATCGAGGGAACTGATGCGGCAATTCGCCGCGGCGGTACACTCGGGAATCGGGGGGTAGTGGTGGTGAAGGTTGGGCGCCCTGACCAGGATATGCGCTTTGATCTGCCGGTTATCGGGCCGGAGACTGTGGCGGCGCTTGAAGATGCGGGCGCAACCGCGCTTGCCCTGGATGCCGATCATACGTTGATTCTTGATCGGGAAAAGGTCGTGGCGAGGGCCGACCGACTTGGGCTGACGATTGTGGCCGACTGATACGTCGGTGCGATGTGCGAAGTGCGGAGTGTTGAATCCACCGCTCTGTCATTGCGAGCGACCAACGGGAGCGTGGCAATCTCACCGTTCTGCTTTCCTAGTCTTGAAG
>JACPQW010000065.1 GCA_016190285.1 Candidatus Methylomirabilis oxygeniifera | reverse complement strand
GTCTGGTGGGACGCCTCGGAAAGGTTCTTGGTCCTCGGGGATTAATGCCTAATCCGAAGACCGGTACCGTGACCTTCGATGTTGGAAGAGCGGTCAAAGAGTTCAAGGGTGGAAAGATTGAGTATCGTACAGAGAAGGCAGGGATCGTGCATGCGCCTTTCGGCAAGGCCTCGTTTACGGCGAACCAGCTCCATGAGAATGCGATGGCATTGCTGGAGGCGTTGGTCCGGGCTAAGCCGGCCTCCAGCAAGGGTCGATACCTCAATGGTGTCGCCATATCGTCGACAATGGGGCCGGGTGTACGGGTAGATCTTGACACCCTGGTGGGGTTGGCAAAGAGCTGAGGTAGCCGGCTCGCCGTGCATGGAGGGGACAGTGAATCGGGTAGAAAAAGCAGCGGTAATTGATGAGCTGAAGACCGCACTGGCGAGGTCGACGGTCGCTATGCTGGCGGATCCTCAGGGCCTCACGATGAGCGAGTTGACTGAGCTGAGAAAACTGCTTCGGCAGCAGGGAGTGACGCTTCAGGTTGTAAAAAACACGCTTGCCAGATTGGCCACCGCGGGGATGGAGCTCCAGGATCTCAAGCCCTATCTTGTCGGTCCGACCGCGATTATTTATGGCAAGGGTGATCCGACCGCGCCGGCCAAACTCCTAGCGACGTTCGGTAAGACGAGACCGTCCTTCCAGATCAAAGCCGGTTTCGCGGAGGGAACGGTATTGAGCGGGCAAGACGCGACGGCGCTTGCCGACCTCCCTTCACGTGAGGTGCTTGCGGCCAGGCTCGCCGGTATTATGCAATCCCCCCTGCGCGGCCTCGTGGCGGTGCTGTATGGACCCCTTCGTTCCCTCCTGATGGTCCTGGAGGCGGTAAAGCAGCAGAAGGGGTAGGGGACCACAACCTTGGCCTGAAACGGCCCGGGTATCGTCGGCATATCTGTTACTATATAGTCAAGGAGAGGAGTGACGATGGGAAAGGTCACAGTTGATGATGTGTTGGACTCGATTGAGACGTGGACTGTGTTGGACCTTAATAAGCTGGTGAAGGGGATTGAGGATAAATTCGGGGTCTCTGCAACGGCGATGATGCCTATGGCGGCGGTTGGCCCTGGTGGAGCTGCGGCTGCTGCAGCGCCGGCAGCTGAGGAGAAGACAGAGTTCTCGGTGATCCTCGCCTCTGTAGGAGAAAAGAAGATCCAGGTAATTAAGGAGGTGAGGGCAATTACCGGACTGGGTCTGAAAGAGGCCAAAGACCTGGTTGAGGGCGCTCCCAAGCCGGTGAAGGAAGGGCTGTCGAAGGCTGAGGCGGAGGAGATTAAAGCGAAGCTCGAGGCGACCGGCGCAACTGCAGAACTTAAGTAATGCGGGAAGAAGGAAGAAAAGGAGCTAAGGACGTATGGCCCTCGTGAAAAAGAGCGTGGCTGCTGAGCGCTGGAATTTCAGCAAGATCAAAGAGGTGATCTCTATCCCCAATCTGATTGAGATCCAACGTCGGTCCTTCGATCAATTCTTACAAATGAAGGTTCCGCCGCACGCACGCGAGGAGATCGGTCTTCAGGGGGCCTTCGCCAGCATCTTTCCAATCTACAACTACGACCAGTCGGCGTCGCTCGATTTCGTGAAGTACGAGTTCGGGGCGCCAAAGTACCGGGCAGAGGAATCGCTGGAGAAGGGGATGACGTACTCCGTCCCGCTCAAGGTGACCCTTCGCCTGATGGTGTGGGATAAGCCGGTCGGCTCCGAGGCCGGCAGTATCAGGGACATTAAAGAGCAGGAGGTCTACCTGGGCGAAATGCCCTTGATGACGCCTCAGGGCACCTTTATCATTAATGGAACGGAGCGGGTGGTGGTCAGCCAACTGCACCGTTCTCCAGGCGTCTTTTTTGACCATGACAGCGGTAAGACTCACCCGAGCGGTAAGATCCTGTACTCCGCTCGTCTTATCCCGTATCGCGGTTCCTGGCTGGAATTCGAATTCGATGCGAATGACGTGCTGTATGTCCGGGTAGACCGAAGACGGAGATTTCTGGCCTCGATCCTGCTGCGAGCCATCGGCTATGGGAGTAACGAGGAGATCCTGAACCTTTTCTACGAGCGGGATATATTACGTATAGAGAAGGGGAAGGAGATCCTGCTTCATGTGGGTTCACCCGGCGCTACCAGTTTCCGGGTGAGCAAGGATATTCCCGATCCCCATACTAAGCAACTGATTCTCGGGACGACCAAGCGCATCACGAAGACGGCTCAGAAGCGACTCCAGGCGCTGAAGATCACGGAGATATCGCTGTATAAAGAGGATCTCATCGGGCGGATTCTGGCTGCCGATGTTGTGGATACGAAGAGCGGTGAGGTCATCCTTGAATGTGCGCAGGAGATTACGGAAGAAGCGCTGGAGCGAATTCTGGACAGCGGAGTGACCAGCTTCGCGGTTCTGGCCAGCCTGGACGGCCGGGAGACGTATGAGATTCGGGAGAGCATCATTCGCGACTCGACCCGCTCCGAGAAAGATGCCTTGACCGAGATGTACCGGAGAATGCGACCCGGTGATCCGCCCAATGAGGAAGCCACCAAGGCATTCCTCGAGTCCATCTTCTTTAATCCAAAGCGCTATGACCTGTCCAAGGTCGGGCGCCTGAAGATCAATCGTAAGCTTGGCCTCGACGTACCCCTTGAGGTGCATGCCCTTATGTGCCGTCGATATCGGCCTGGCGGTATGGAGGGACGGATAGGTCAGATAGACGACGTCGTAGAGACTATCCGATACCTCCTCAGGCTGAAGCACGGAGAAGCCGGGACCTCCGTCGATGATATCGACCATCTGGGCAATCGTCGAGTCCGATCGGCCGGAGAACTCCTGGAGGAACAGTTTCGGATCGGATTAGCTCGAATGGAACGGGCGGTTCGAGAGCGAATGAGTACACAGGAGTTGGAGACCCTGATGCCGCACGATCTGGTGAATGCCAAGCCGGTGACGGCGGCGCTGAAGGAGTTTTTCGGCAGCTCCCAGCTTTCTCAGTTTATGGACCAGACCAACCCGCTGGCCGAGTTGACTCACAAGCGGCGGCTGTCGGCCTTGGGCCCTGGAGGACTGTCTCGGGAGCGGGCAGGGTTTGAGGTCCGGGACGTACACCCGACTCACTACGGTCGGATGTGTCCTATCGAAACGCCGGAGGGTCCTAACGTCGGTCTTATCGCCAGTCTGTCCACCTATGCCCGCGTGAACGATTTTGGCTTTATCGAGACACCGTATCGGAAGGTTCGGGATGGAGTTGTGACCGACGAGATTGAGTATCTGACCGCCGACGAAGAGGAGAAGTACACGATCGCGCAGGCGAACGCGGAATTGGACGGACGAGGACGGTTCACTTCAGATCGAATCTCGGCGCGAACCGGCGGCAACTTCGTCACGGTTCCCCCGATGAATGTTGAGTACATGGATGTCGCCCCGAAGCAACTGGTTGGGGTGTCTACGTCGCTGGTCCCGTTCCTCGAACACGATGATGCCAATCGTGCCCTGATGGGCGCCAACATGCAGCGCCAAGCGGTCCCTCTCCTTCGGCCGGAAGCTCCCATAGTCGGAACCGGAATGGAATATCCCGCGGCGAGAGATTCCGGGACGGTCGTGACGGCCCGGCGTGGCGGGATTGTCGAATCGGTGACCGCCGACCGGATCATCGTCCGCGCCTCGGACGGCAAAGGCGAAGAGGGCGAAGACGATACGGGGGTGGACATCTACAGCCTGGTGAAGTTTCGTCGCAGCAACCAGAATACCTGCCTCACGCAGAAGCCGATTGTGAGTAAGGGAGAGCGGATCGCCAGGGGTCAGGTCATCGCCGACGGGCCGGCAACGCAGAACGGTGAACTGGCGCTCGGACAGAACGTGATGGTCGCGTTCATGCCATGGGGTGGGTATAACTTTGAGGACGCGATTCTGATCAGCGAGCGGTTGGTAAAGGACGATCGCTATACCTCGATTCACATCGAGGAGTTCGAGATCGAGGCGCGTGAGACCAAACTGGGAAAAGAGGAGATCACGCGCGATACCCCGAATGTGGGCGAGGATGCGCTTAAAGATCTCGACGAAAGTGGGATCGTCCGGATCGGAGCCGAGGTGAAGCCCGGGGATATCCTGGTGGGGAAGGTGACGCCCAAAGGTGAAACCGTACTTACGCCGGAGGAGCGACTGTTGCGTGCCATCTTTGGCGAGAAGGCCGAGGATGTGCGGGATGCCTCGCTGTATGTCCCACCTGGGATCTGCGGCACGGTCGTCGACGTAAAGGTCTTCTCAAGAAAAGGCGTTGAGAAGGATGAGCGGGCCAAGTCGATTGAGGACGAAGAGGTCAGTCGACTCCGCAAGGACTTCGAAGATGAGATTAGTATCATTGCTGCGGATCGGGACAGGAAGCTGCGTTCCCTCCTCGATGGTATAGACGTCAGCAGGGAGATCCGGAGCAGGATTACGCGTAAGATCATGGTTCCCAAGGGGAAGACGTTAACCGGCGAGATGCTGGATAAGCTGTCCCATGAGCAGTTGGTAGATCTCGCAGGGCGATTGGACGAAGAGTTGGGTCGGAAAGCGAGCCGAATCGGCGACGCAGCCGATAATCAGGTCCACGTCCTGCAGACGCTCCTGGAGGAGCGAATCAGCAGAGCAACCCGAGGGGACGAGCTTGCTCCTGGGGTCTTTAAGATGGTGAAGGTCTACGTGGCCATGAAACGAAAGCTCTCTGTCGGCGACAAGATGGCCGGCCGACATGGGAACAAGGGTGTGATCGCGAAGGTTCTGCCGGAGGAAGATATGCCCTATCTACCTGACGGGACACCCGTTGAGGTGGTCCTGAATCCGCTGGGCGTGCCTTCCCGAATGAACGTCGGCCAGATTCTGGAGACCCACCTCGGCTGGGCGGCGGGGGCTCTGGGGCTGCGGGTCGCCTCGCCGGTCTTTGACGGGGCAAAAGAGCAAGAGATCAAGACCTGGCTCAAGCGAGCCAGGCTCCCCGTTTCGGGGAAGACCGTTCTCTACTACGGACGTACCGGTAAGCCGTTCCACCAGGAGGTGACGGTCGGCTATATCTACCTCATGAAGCTGGCCCATCTCGTAGATGATAAGATTCACGCACGGTCCATTGGGCCCTACTCGTTGATTACTCAGCAGCCTCTGGGGGGCAAGGCCCAATTCGGTGGACAGCGGTTCGGCGAGATGGAGGTGTGGGCGCTGGAGGCGTATGGGGCCGCCCATACCCTGCAAGAGATCTTGACCGTAAAGTCGGATGATGTCGTCGGACGAACCAAGATGTATGAGTCGATTGTCCGAGGCGACTGTACGCTCGATCCAGGGCTTCCGGAATCGTTCAATGTCCTGGTTAAAGAGTTGCAAAGTTTGGCGCTGGATGTTGAGCTGAAGAAGGAGTAGCCCTGAAAGACAGCGATCAGCCTTCAGCGCATAGCTGATAGCTGGTCTCATGTGGAGGTAGTCGTTGGATAAGTTTTTTGGGTTCTACGACGAAAAGACCATCGATCCTACGAGCTTTAAGGCTATTCGGATCGGACTCGCGTCGCCGGAGAAGATACGATCGTGGTCCTTCGGAGAGGTGAAGAAGCCGGAGACCATTAATTATCGGACGTTCAAGCCGGAGCGAGATGGGCTCTTCTGCTCGAAGATCTTCGGTCCGACAAAGGATTGGGAATGTAACTGCGGCAAGTATAAGGGGATCAAACATAAGGGGGTTGTCTGCGACAAGTGCGGCGTTGAGGTGATCAGGAGTAAGGCGCGACGACAGCGGCTGGGCCATATCGAGCTGGTCTCCCCGGTCGTGCACGTCTGGTTCTATAAAGGCGTACCCAGCCGGATCGGCTATCTCCTCGATATATCCCTCCGCGACCTGGAGAAGGTTCTCTATTTTGAAGCGTATGTCGTCGTGAACCCAGGTAAGACGCCCTTCGACGTGAAGCAGCTCTTGACCGAGGAACAGTACCGTCAGGCCTGTGAGGAGTACGGAGACGGCTTCAAGGCGGGGATCGGCGCAGGGGCTATCCGGGATCTGTTGAAGCGGCTGAATCTTCGCGAGCTCGCGGAAGGTCTCCATGCGCAGATGCTCCAAGAGACGTCCCAACAGAACCGGAAGAAGATCACCAAGCGGTTACGCATCGTGGAGGCCTTCATTGATTCCGGCAACAAGCCGGAATGGATGATCCTGGACGCGATTCCGGTCCTGCCCCCTGAGCTGCGGCCGCTGGTCCCTCTTGACGGTGGACGTTTCGCGACATCGGACCTGAACGATCTCTATCGGCGGGTCATCAATCGTAATAACCGGCTGAGGCGTCTTATTGAACTCCGGGCGCCCGACATCATCATCCGAAATGAGAAGCGGATGCTGCAAGAGGCGGTCGACGCGCTGTTCGATAATGGCCGTCGCGGCCGCGCATTGAAGGGACAGAACAATCGTCCTCTCAAGTCTCTTTCGGAAATGCTGAAGGGGAAGCAGGGGCGATTCCGTCAGAACTTACTCGGAAAAAGAGTGGACTACTCCGGACGATCGGTGATTGTGGTAGGGCCGGAACTGAAGTTGCACCAGTGCGGCTTACCGAAGAAGATGGCGCTCGAACTGTTCAAACCCTTCATCTTCAGGAAGCTCCTCAAAGACGGTGTGGTGACCACGATCAAGAGTGCCAAGAAGCTGGTAGAAAAGAGTAGGCCTGAGGTGTGGGATGCCTTGGAGGAGGTGATCCGCGAGCACCCGGTCCTCCTGAATCGCGCCCCGACGCTGCACCGGTTGGGTGTACAGGCCTTTGAACCTGTACTGGTGGAAGGGGAAGCGATCAAGATCCATCCTCTGGTCTGCGCGGCCTTCAATGCCGACTTCGATGGCGACCAGATGGCCGTCCATGTGCCCCTGTCGCCTGAAGCCCAGATCGAGGCCTCGGTCCTGATGCTGGCTCCCCATAATATTCTGTCACCGGCAAACGGTTTACCCATCGCTGCGCCAAGCCAGGATATCGTGCTGGGCTGTTACTATCTGACCAGGAGCCGAGCCGGCGAGACGGGCGAAGGGCATGTATTCTCCGATATGGACGAGGTGAAGGCAGCCTATGACGCCGATGAGGTAAGTCTGATGGCCGCGATTAAGGTCCGCGTTGGAGGTGAGCTGATCGAGGCCACTCCTGGCCGCTGCATCTTCAATGAACACCTGCCGGAGACACTCCGATTCATTAACCAGGAGATGAACAGGCGGGAGTTGACCCGTCTCGTCGCGCAGTGCTACTACCTCCTTGGGAATGCGGAAACGGTGAAACTCCTGGACAACCTGAAGGATCTCGGATTTCGATATGCGACGCTTGCCGGTATCTCGATCGGCATTGACGATATGCTCATTCCATCTACGAAGGGCAAGTTGATCGACGAGGCCAACAAGGAGATCGTCAAGATCGAGCGTGAGTATCAGGATGGTCTGATTACCAAAGGCGAGCGTTACAACAAGATTATCGACATCTGGACTCACGTGACCGAGCGTGTGTCGGATGAGATGTTCCGAGAGATCGAGGCGGAGGAGAAGGGAGAATTTAACCCGGTCTTCATGATGGCCGACTCCGGCGCGAGAGGCAGCCGGCAGCAGATCAGGCAGTTGGCCGGCATGCGCGGCCTGATGGCCAAACCCTCCGGAGAGATCATCGAGACCCCCATCACTGCGAACTTCCGGGAGGGCCTCACGGTTCTTCAGTACTTTATCTCAACCCACGGTGCCCGGAAGGGCTTGGCGGATACGGCGT
>JACPQW010000070.1 GCA_016190285.1 Candidatus Methylomirabilis oxygeniifera | reverse complement strand
CCAACACGGCGGCGGCGATCAGCCTATCCTGATAGGGCTGCCGACGATCCGGGTGCATGTCAGGTGTGGCGGCGGGGCTGTCGCGCAGATTGCTCCCGCCTGATGTCCGCCTTCCCATGGTCAATCGGGTTACTCCCACCGCCCTCAAAGAAAAAAAGTGAAAATGGGCTTGACTCCGTACCCAGGTACAAGGTGAATCTTATACATCGAAGGGGGTGGAAGAGTGAAGGACGTGACCATAGGTCAGTTGGCCAAAGCAGCGCGGGTGAACATTGAAACGATTCGCTACTATGAGCGGCGAGGCATCCTGCCGGAGCCGCCCAGACGCGAGTCCGGCTACCGTCAGTACGCTCCCGATACGGTAGGGCGCATCAAGTTTATCAAGCGAGCCCAGGATCTGGGATTTTCCCTCAAGGAGATCCAGGAACTGCTCTCCTTGCGCGTCGATCCCGGGACGACAAGCGCAGACATCAAAAGGCGAGCTGAAGCCAAGCTCACCGATATCGATACAAAACTCCGCGACTTGAAAAGAATGAAGACAGCCTTGATGAAATTGACTGTTGCCTGTCGCGGACGCGGCCCAACCAGCGAGTGTCCGATTCTCGATGCGCTTGAGTCTCGAATGGATTGAAAGGGTCCCGTCTTAGCTTGAAAGGAGGTGATAACCGTGGAGATGAAGGAGAAGTTCTCGCTCTGTCCGGCGTGTGGGTGTGAGATCACCGTGACCAAAGGCGCGGCCCCAGGCAAGGGTGGTGATGAGCCACCGCGCTGCTGCTGCGGAAAGGCAATGGGTAAGAAGTAGCTGCGTCACCTGTGATGCGAGGACAGGGGGAGACAATCCCCCGTCCTCGCGGATCGAATTTCGAGAGGAAGTAGCATGGCAAACGAAGCCATTCAGGTTGGAACTGTTCCGATTCAAGCCATCGAAATGGGTGAGCGCGAGCGTTTGCTCCGGGGCCTCGCTGCCGCGACATTCTTGATCTTTTTCCAGGCATACATGGTGGCGCCGCTCATCCCTCGCCTGTCGAGTGCATTTGGCGTGTCCAGCCAGACGATCGGCCTGATCGTCCCAGCGTACATGATCCCGTACGGCATCTCCACGCTCTTGTACGGTCTGCTCTCGGACCGTCTTGGTCGGCTGCGTATTATGTTCACTTCACTCCTGGCCTTCGTCGTCTTGACCGCTCTCACAGCGACGGCGCAGTCCGCCTCGCAGATGAACTTCTGGCGGCTCTTGACCGGACTGGGAGCGAGCGGCGTTGTGCCGCTCGCTCTCGCGCTGATGGGTGACTTATTTCCGTATGCGCAGCGCGGTCGCCCGCTGGGCTGGCTATTCGGGGCGATGGCAGGAGGGATGGCGTTCGGTTCCACGATGGGTGTACTTCTTGAGCCGTTCGTTGGTTGGCGGATGCTGTTTGTAGGCGTGGCGGTCGGAGCCACAGGTATCTTAGGCGTCTTGCTTCCCTATCGTTCGCGGCTTAGTGATCGAGTTGGGGGACGAGCGCCGTCCTTCCAAGAGGTCATCACGGGCTATCGCAGTCTATTGGCGACGAGACGAGGACTCCGAACATACGGATGCGTGCTATGGAACGGCATCTTCCACTCGGGGGTCTTCACGTGGCTGGGGCTCTACTTCGTCAGACGCTACGGCCTGGGGGAGGTTGGTATCGGCCTCGCGCTGCTTGGGTATGGGGTCCCCGGTTTTCTGCTCGGTCCGCTCATCGGTCGCGCGGCCGACCACTGGGGACGCAGGTGGCTGGTGCCCGCGGGGCTCGGGATCGCCGCAATTGCGGTGGGCGTTCTGATCTTTGATGTGCCCCTGTTGGTTGCCGCCTTGGCAGTGACGACTCTATCGCTCGGCTATGATATGACGCAGCCTTTGCTTGCGGGAATTGTCACCGCACTTGGCGGAAAGCGTGGAGGGCAGGCCATGGGCCTCAACGTCTTCGCGCTATTCACGGGGTTTGGGATCGGCAGCTTCCTCTTCGGTGAGGCGCTTCGGCTGGACTTCGGCGCAGCCCTGGCAATGTTCGGCGCCATCCAGCTTGTAGCCACCGTACTCGCGATCCCCTTGTTCCGCTCCGAAATCACACCCCCTCCTCTCGAATAGTGCACTCTGCGACCGGGATAGCGTCTGCTTCGATCTGCAGATAAGCAGCGATTGTCGTCGAGAGGATTTACGCCGACTGGATCCGGTTCGAGCTGGTAGGCCGGCTCACCATCCAAGACGGCAGCCTCTCTTTCAGGGTACAAGGGACGGGCCAGATTACCCCACTTGTGGCCGATGAGAAGCTGGATGCGCTTTGGAAGGCTACTGGACAGGACGGCAAGCGCGTTGCCATCGTAGGGCTGATCCGGGGATCCCACAAGACCCTGCTGGGATTCTCCACGGCAAGGGGTCTCCTCAGGAGCAGGGAACGCTGCGAGCATCCCGTTCACTCACCTAACGAAAAGCCGGAAGAACAAATGTTGACAAACGGGCTTGACTCTGTACCTAGGTACATGGTCCATCTTATATATGGAGGAGCTGAAAAGATGAAAGGGTTGACCATCGGTCAGTTAGCCAAACAGGCGCAGGTGAACATTGAAACGATTCGTTATTATGAGAGGCGAGGACTTATTCCTGAGCCGCCCAGACGCGAGTCCGGATATCGTCAGTATTCTCCCGATACTGTAGCGCGCATCACGTTCATCAAGCGAGCCCAGGAGCTGGGATTTTCCCTCAAGGAGATCCAGGAACTGCTCTCTTTGCGCGTCGATCCCGGGACAACAACGGGGGATATCAAGGGGCGAGCCGAAGCCAAGCTAGCCGATATCAAGGCAAAAATCCACGACTTAGAGAGGATGAAGAAGGCCCTTATGAGACTCGCTGCCTCCTGTCGCGGACGCGGCACGACGAGCGAGTGTCCGATCCTCGATGCGCTTGAGTCTCGAAGGGACTGAAAGGAGATGTCATCATGAGTGCCGCAACCACCGTCGAACCGAATCAACGTTTCTGGAGCGAAGAGCCGTCCAAATTACTGGGCCGGCGTCGAATCCGCACGCGTATCGGGGGGCTGCACTGTTCGTTGTGCACCGGCACGATCGAAAAGGCGCTGGGTAGGATACCTGGCGTCGACAAAGTCGCGGTCAGTCTGACCCATGAACAGGCGCTCATCGAGTACGACCCGAGCGTGGCTGAACCT
>JACPQW010000069.1 GCA_016190285.1 Candidatus Methylomirabilis oxygeniifera | reverse complement strand
TATAGAGTGTGGTTGTCTTTCCGCTTCCGGTCGGGCCGGTCACCAGGATCATGCCGTATGGAGCGAGGATAGCCTTCTCGAACATGGCGAGCGCCTCAGGTTCGAACCCGAGCTTGGTCATGTCCAACTCGAGGTTCGCGCGATCCAGGAGTCGCATGACCACCTTCTCGCCGAACAGCGTCGGAACTGTAGAGACCCGGAGGTCCAGCTCACGCTCTCGCATCTTGACCTTGATCCGCCCGTCCTGAGGCATGCGACGTTCAGCAATGTCCAGTCGAGCCATAATCTTGATGCGGGACGTCACCGCGGCGTGCAGCGTGAGAGGCGGAGCCATTACCTCGTAGAGGACGCCATCGAGCCTGAAGCGGATCCGAAATGCCTTCTCGTACGGCTCCAGGTGAATATCCGAGGCGCCTTTGTTGATGGCGTCGGTCAGGATGAGATTGACCAGCTTGACCACCGGGGCTTCTTCGGTGGCTCGATAGAGCTCGGCCAGATCAACTCCCCTCTGATCCGGTTTAGCGATCCCCAGCTCTTTTTGCTCAAAGTCTCTGACCAGGCTTCTGGCGAAACCGGCCGTTTCGTAATACCTGTTGAGCGCATTCTGGATAGACGTGTCCGGGGCGACCATCGGTTGTATGTTGTGACCGGTAATGAATCTGACTTCGTCGATGGCAAAGATATCGGACGGATCCGCCATGGCCACCGTGAGGGCGCCTCCGGATCGGCCTAGAGGGATGAGCAGGTACTTCCGAGCGACTTCGGCAGGAACGAGCTTGAGGATAGCAGGGTCGATCGTCGCCTTGCTGAGATCAACGGGCGGTACGCCGTATTGACGCCCCAGAAAGGACGCGATTTCCTCCTCGCTGACATACCCGAGTTTAACGAGAATCGATCCGATCCGTCCGCCGGCACTCTTCTGTACCGCAAGGGCGTCATCTAACTGCTGGGGCGTGATCAGGCTGGCTCTCACCAGCATCTCGCCCAATCGTCCGGATGGCATGCACCTACCCTTTCTTAGCGTGCCCAAGGCTGGCGCATTACGGCCAACACAAACTTTCACGCTAGAAAGTTAGCATACCATACCTCGAAGAACTCAGGCAACCGCAGTTACGAGGGCGTGCCGCATAGCCGCCTCCGAAGGCTTGTGCCCGGTCCACAGTTCGAAGGCCAAAGCGCCCTGATAGAGCAACATACCCAACCCGCCTATGACCCGACATCCTCGCCTCTTCGCCTCTCGCAGTAACGCGGTCTCCCGTGGCCGGTAGATCAGATCGTACACCAGTGCTCCCGACTGAAGGAGGCTCGGGTCGATCGGCGGATGGTCAGCAGGGTTGAGTCCAACCGATGTCGTATTGACCACCAAAGCACATTCTCTGACGGTAGCCGGCATCTGAGGATCGTCAAGCGCCAGTCCGGTGGTTGAGGTTCCGATTTTCCGATAGACGAACTCAGCCAGTGACCGCGCGCGCTCGACGGTCCGGTTGACAATGATGAGCGGTTCGGCGCCGGCCTCAGCAAGACTGACGGCCACAGCCCGCGCCGCCCCGCCCGCCCCAAGGATCACACAAGGCTTGCCGCGCGGCAGAAAATCCGCCTCCTCATGGAGTGAACGAAGAAACCCCAGCCCGTCGGTATTGGCGCCGAGCAGATGTCCGTCTCTGGCTACGACCGTATTGACTGCGCCCACAGCGGCGGCCTCCGGTGTCAGGGTGTCGACCAGCGCGAAGGCCTGCTCCTTATGGGGGACCGTGACATTTGCGCCCCCGAAATTTTCCATCCCGCGAAGCGACTCGAACGCGGCGGGTAAGCCGGCGGATTGTACCCGCCATGGAATATAGAGGCCATCGATTCCGGCTGCCTGGAGCGCGGCATTCTGCATAACCGGCGACAGGCTATGCGCCACAGGATCACCGAAGAGGATGAACAGTTTGGCCGCGGCAGTGAACTTCATTTCAGCCTTCAGCCTTTTCCTTGCCTTGCTGATGGCTGATCGCTGACTGCTGACGGCTGCCTTTAGTTGAACCCTTCGGCAAGCACACGCTCCAACTCAAGCCCGATCTGCGCCCTTCGCCCTTCATCAATCAGCTTGCTCCCGTCCTTATTGGTCACATAGAACACATCGACGATCTGCTCGGCCTCGGTCGTGATCTTCGCAGAACGTATATCAACCCCAAGTTGCGACAGGGTGCTGGTGATGAGGTAGAGGAGCCCCAATCTGTCCCGTGTCCGAATATCCAGAACGGTATAGGTTTGGGAGACCAGGTTGTCAAATTCCACCTTGATCGGGAACACTGTACCCTGCTGGATCGGCCTGACCAGGACCTCCTTCCTACGGCTCTTGATCAGGTCATGAACAGCGACTGTGCCCGTGAGTACCTCTTGCAGATCCGCAACGACCCGATCCCAGACGGCTGGGTCTTCGATGGCCACGCCGCGACCGTTGTCGACCCTGAAGTGCCGAATCACCATCCCGCTTGCCAGCGTGAAAATCTGGGCGCTCAGGATATTCATCCCGTTTGCGGTGAGCGTCCCCACAACCTGCGCAAACCGCCCGTGACGCCCATAAGCACACACGGTAAATTCGGAGTAGCCGGCCAACGGAAATGCCGCCCATTGGCTGGACGCCTCCTCACCCCGTTGTACGCGCGCAATCACACGCATGTGCGAGGCGACCTTGTGGGGCGGAATCGTCAGCAGGTACCGTGTTGGGGCCTCCTGCAGGTGCCTTTTCACCGCCTCCACGCCGAACTCCGGTGACAGTTCCTGGGTAAGCTGCGATTTGACCCGCTCGGCGCGGGCCAGATCGTCCTCGCCCTCCGGGATGCCTCGGATGAGAACGGTATGGGTCTTAATGTACAGTTCCCACAGCAATGTGCCTTTCCATTCGGTCCAGACGCCGGGTCCGACCGCCTTGATGTCGGCAAAGGTGAGCAGATACAGCATTTTTAACCGATCGAGCGTCTGCACCTTTTTGGCAAAGTCGATGATGATGGCCTCATCGTCGAGGTCCAATCGTTGGGCGATATACGACATCTCCAAATGATGCGCCACCAAGAAGACGATGGCATCGGCATCCGGCTCAGGGATACCCATCCGCCGAAGGATCGTCTCAACCAGCGAGGCGCTCTTGGGCGCGTGGTCGGCTCCCTCTCCCTTGCCGATGTCGTGGAGCAGCAGCGCCAACCGGAGGATTTCCAGTCGCTTTGCATCCGATGCCAGCGAGCGGAACTCTTCGCCGTACAATCGCGACACCTCATCCAGGTGCTCGAGTGTCTCGACGGCCATGAAGGTGTGTTCGTCTACGGTGTACCGATGGTAGAAATCGAATTGGATCAGACGGGTGAGCTTGGCGAACTCCGGAATATAGGCCCCAAGTGCGCCAAGTTCATGCATGCTCCGAAGCGTGGCGGCCACCCCATTCCGTTCCCGCAGGATGGCCAGGAAAAAGCCAAGGGCCCGGCTCGAGCGTCGTACCCCCTCATCGATGAAATGCGTATCGGCCCTGATGTGGTCCTGGATCTCCTGGCTCAACGTGTACCCCATCTGCTGCGCATACCAGAAGACCTTCAGCAACCGGACAGGGTCATCCTGAAACAGGCTCCGGTTCTTCGGCGATACGTAGATGCAGCGATCGATCTCTGTTAAATCATCGCCGATATCGCGAGCCTTCAGCCTCCGCATCACCCTCTCCACCTGCGACCTCCCTTGCGTGCAGCGCGAGATCACCTGCGCCGACAACTGCGAGATATCCTTTGCAGCCAGATAGTAGCGCTGCATGAACTGTTCTACCCCGTACGAACGAGCCGTGTCCAGAAACCCAAGGTTGGCCGCCACCTGCTCTTGCACGGAGAGCGAGAGCACGTCGTTCTTGCCCCGGTGCAGGTAATGCAGTTCATTCCGCAGGCGGAGCAGAAAATCCAGGGCCTGGTCCCACCGGTCGCGCTCCTCCTGACCAAGAAGTCCTTTCTGCGCCAGCTCGGACGGGGCGCCTACTCGCTGGGTGATCCTGGCAATACAGAGGGCGGCGTGAAGATCTCTCAGGCCGCCGGGACCTTCCTTGATATGCGGCTCCTGCACGTAGATCGATGCGCCGTACCGGTAGTGGCGTTGATGTAACTCCTCGATCTTTTGCTTGACGAGGCTATCGGCTTGCCTGGAAAAGACCGTTCGCTCCAACTTGGCGCGAAATGCCTGATAGAGCCTCGGGTCGCCGGCGAGGTGTCGGGCTTCCAACATCGACGTGCAGGAGGTCAGGTCCGTCCGAGCCATTCTCACGCAGTCATCGACGGAACGGCAACAATGTCCCACGATGAACCCGACATCCCAGAGGGTGCTGAGCACCGGATGAAGGATCGTATCCAGGTAGGCATCGGCTCTGCGGGAGTAAACAAACATGAGGTCGACGTCGGAGGCCGGATTCATCTCCCGTCGGCCATAGCCGCCCAGCGCAACCAACGCACACCCGTCGCTGCTCCGCTTCAGTTTCGGATCGCCGGCCGCTTCCGCCAGGTGAAAGAGTGAGGTCACCACCGCGTCCGTCAGTGTGGCGATCGATCGAACGACCGCCTGCCCGGTTCCCCCAGTCCGATGGATCTCAAGAATCCGGGCCTGCTCATCAGCAATGAACCCTCTGAGGGCGGGAATCAGACCATTGGCTGTATGGCTCTGCAGCACGGATTGCAGGGTACCGGCCAGCGCTGAACACTCTACGGAGGCAGGGGGCATGTTGCCGGTGGGACTCGCAGCATTCGCCCCTCGATTTCGCAATATTGCGAAACGGCCCCTCGCGATGGCTTGAAATCGTTTCATCCGTCACCCCGTCGGTTGCACTTAGTATAGGCGGGCCTGCCTGACAGGGTCAAGGCCAATATGCCACCCCAGAACAGCGGTAGACAGTTATCGTTCGTTCGAACCTCTCCTGTGTCATTGCGAGGCGAAGTCGAAGCAATCTCACAGTCCTTCAGGACAACGACGGTGGGATTGCCGCGCTCCCGTTGGTCGCTCGCAATGACTGAAAAATGAACGGGTTGCGCTGTCAATCGCTATTCTTGGACGTCACATTCGAGTTGACACAGATGACTCAAGAACGTATGTTTTAGACTTGTGTATGTGGCACAGACGATGAGTAACGACGTCATACGAGGGGCAAGTTAGAAGCCGACCCGTAAGAATACCCAACAGCAGGCCAGCCAATGTAACCAGGTGCTTGAAGGGGGATGACATGCTAGGATTCCAGCTTGCGATTACCTTTCACCTCGCAGGGATCATCTTCTGGCTCGGCGGCCTGGGGGCCAGACTGATCCTCCTCAACTCCGCGAACGCCGGCGCCAACGAAGGAGGGCGATCCCAACTCTACCAACTCCAGCAAAAGATTCACCTTATGATGGAAGCCCCTGCCTTTGTGGTTGCCCTGATGGCCGGACTATTCTTGGTCCATGCCACCAAGGTCACCTTTAATCAGCCCTGGTTCAGGGCCAAGATCGCGTTAGTCCTCGGCCTGATCGCGGTTAGTCTGATCGCCTCACGCCAGTTTAAGGCCTTCAACGCGAGCGGCCGGGTAGGACAAGCCATGGGACTCTTTGCCGGCCTTGTTGTCTTCACCCTGTTGACGCTGGTCGCCGTACTGACCAAATTTTGACGAAGGCGTTGTCACACTCGAGATCCGCGATTACGCGGTTGTCCCCGGTTCTGATGCTGACCCTGTTCCTTGCCGGAGGGTGCGTGGAGGCGCTGGAAAACAGCTTCATCTTCTTTCCCGACAAGCAGATTGACGTAACGCCGCGAGACTGGGGCTTGACCTACGAAGAGATCTCCTTTACGACCCAAGACGGGTTACGCCTGAACGGCTGGTGGATTCCCGGAACGGGGTCGCCTCTCACGATCCTCTGGTTTCACGGCAACGGCGGTAATATCAGCTATCGGCTGGAGAATATCAAGCTGCGTCATGACCTGCTGGGAACCAACATCTTCATCTTCGACTACCGCGGATATGGCCGGAGCGAAGGTCGGGCGTCAGAAGAGGGAACCTATCGAGATGGTGATGCGGCAATCCGGTATCTGCACAGCCGATCGGACGTCGATCCGACTAAGATCGTCTTTCTCGGCGAATCGCTCGGAAGCGCCGTGGCGGTCGAGATGGCGATCCGGCATGACTGCGCCGCCCTGATCCTGGAGTCGCCCTTCCTGTCTATCCCGGAGATGGCGAAGGTGAGCATCCCGTTTCTCCCGATCGGCTCGCTCCTTCAGACCAGGTACGATACCCTCTCCAAGATCGGACAGGTCAGCGTCCCACTCCTGATCGTGCACGGCGAGCACGACGAGATCGTCCCGTTCCGGCACGGGCAACGCCTCTTTGAAGCCGCGAGAGAGCCGAAGGAGTTCTACCCTATCAAGCGAGCCCACCATAACGACCTCTACCTGATCGGCGGCCACGCCTACCCGGAGACCCTCAACCGATTTCTCAGCAGGGTGATCGGAGGCACGCCCTCGCCGTAAGTGGCCCGTGTCATCTACCCACCATTTCCAGTCTCGCTTGTGGCGTCAGCGGGAAGCATATTGTAAAACTGCTCCCGCGCCCTTTGCCCTCTGAGATCGCCCAGATCCTACCATCGTGCAGCTCGACGAGCTGCTTCGTCAGCGCAAGACCGAGACCGGTTCCATGGTACTGCTTGGCGAGGGCAGGGTCCAGTTGGGTAAAGGGCTGAAAAAGCCTGATCAAATTCTCCGCCGTAATTCCGATTCCGGTGTCGGTCACGGCGATTTCTACGAAATCGCCGTGACCCGGGGTGGAGGGTCCAGGGTCTGAACGCGAGTTATTGCCGGACTCTGGACCCCAAACCCTCTGCACTGTGCGTGCGGTTACTGTGACTCGGCCGCCTTCAGGGGTGAACTTGATGGCATTGGAGAGGAGGTTGTACAGGATTTGTTTAAATCGGACGGGATCGGCAGTGAGAGGGCTTGTGGCGGTTTCCGTGTGCAGCGTGAGGGTCAGGCGCTTTTGGTCGGCCATCGGCCGGATATCGGCGAGGGCGGCCATGATCGCTTTATCGATGTCGAAAGGCTCCGGGTGCAGTTCGAGCTTTCCCGCCTCGACTTTCGCGAGGTCAAGAAGATCGTTCGTGATGACGAGTAGGTGCTTGCCGCTTGCCTGGATGTGGGTGAGGTACCGGGCTTGCTGCTCATTGAGCGATCCGAGAGTCGGGTTTCGCAGGAGCTCCGAGAAGCCGAGGATCGCGTTCAGCGGAGTCCGCAGTTCGTGGGACATGTGGGTGAGGAACTCGGATTTATGGCGGGAGGCCGCTTCGAGCTGCGCGTTGACCGCGCGCAGCTCCCGCGTCCGCTCCTCGACGGTAACTTTGAGCTCGCCGGCATGGCGTCGCTCCGCCTCCTCACTCTGTGTCAGCGCGGCGATATCCTGTTTGGTCGCGCGGATGATCACCGTCCCAAGCCACACCGCCAGCGTGATGACAAGCGCCATGAAGCCGATCGTCTTCATCTGTTCGTTCCGCAACGCGGCCATGCGCGCCTGTAGCGCGCCCTCCAGGTCGATCATCGCTTGATCGAGCAGCGCGAACTGACCGTCGATCGCCTGGGTGAACAGCGCGAAGTAATCGGTCGGCGAATAGCTCGGCATCTCGACTTCCACCACCTGGGTTCTGGCCAGATTGATCGCCATCTGCGCGAGCAACATGCTTCCCTGCGCGATGTGGCCAAGGTCGGTCTTCATCTGGGGATTCAACGCCACCGCCTTATCTAACTCGCGTGCCATATACTCGTGTTGCCTCTCGACATTGCTGATAAGACCGATCAGCGCGGTGCGATCCGCCAGGGTAATGCGCTTCTCCGCTAAAAGGAGCATACCGCGCGCCCGCGCCTGGCCGAGGAATTCGGTGAGGGTCGGCATGTGAACCAATAGCGCCATGGTGAGGTGGTAGTCATGACCGGTTGGGTCGTACGAGAGGCCGAAGTAATCCAACATCAGATCGAGCAGCTTCAGGTTGTCGCCGATGAGCGCCGTATGTGCGGCAAAACTCTCCTGGCCGAAGATCGAGCGGGACGACACGCCGTGTGCAAGCGTCCGCCAGGCTTCAAACGCCCTGCGCCAGGCCTCGGCAAGCGCGACATCACGGATCTCCGACGTCACAAGCGCATCAAACGCCTCGACCGCCTGATCGGTTTCGGTTTGCTTGGCGGCGCGCTGCGCCTCCAGCATTGTGTTTCCGCCCAGAACGCCGGCTGACAGCCCGCGGTGCTGCTGCTGTAATCGCACCATGGTCAGCAGCGCCTTCGATGGCGCGATCCCGGCATGCTTCAGATTGGCCGAGCGCAGCGCCCTGCCGCTTTGTACCATGTACATGGTCAGCGGCGCCGCCACCAGGGCAAGGCAGACCAGCCCGAACCCGAGCAGCAACCTGGATCGGATTGTCATATTAGTTAGAAAGTCCCCCTCCTGCGTCATTCCGAGCGAAGCGAGGAATCTCATCGGGATTGCTTCGCCTGCGGCTCGCAACGACACTGCGTGTCGGATTGCCGCGCTCCCGCTGGTCGCTCGCAATGCCGAGCCAGTGAGTGGTATGGTCTAGCCGGATACGCTTAACCG
>JACPQW010000063.1 GCA_016190285.1 Candidatus Methylomirabilis oxygeniifera | reverse complement strand
GCATACCATGCCGAAAAGGCGACAAACTATTGAGCACGCTGACCGGCAGAGTATGCAGATACAGCGCGAACACTGCTACATGATTTTCGCTTCGATTCACACACTTGTCAACTATATCCCCTCACAAATAGATCTTGATGTGGTTGCAGGCTCACTGCTCCCCCTTGCGAGGGGTTTTAGTCAGCGTGGCTCAGAGAGGGTGCCTCTTCTCCATGACTCCCGTTGTGTCTCCTCAGGCCGGCAAACCACCCTAAAGGTATGAGGAGCCGTCCGGAGGACGAACTCCTCCAGACGGACGACACCCTGAATAGCGAGGAGCGGATGTTGGCGAAAATCATCTCAAGCGGACGGACGGGAACGGATCGGACAGGCTGAGATGGAGCCTTGGAACTCTATCTCATGTAGTGCGGCTCGCACTTCTTTACATTCATTCCAGAGCCGTCATTGGTTAGAAAGTCTCCATCAACGGTCATTGCGAGGAAGCGGAGCGACCGAAGCAATCTCACAGTAGTTGCGGTACGTGGTTCCTGAGTACAACGATGAGATTGCCACGCTCCCGTTGGTCGCTCGCAATGACGCGGGCGGGGATCGAATACCTCACCGCGTAGACTTTCGTACGCATGGGTGCGCCACCGGCGCATGGGGTATTGCTTCGAAAGTCTCTCTCGGGGGTCATTGCGAGGGAGCAAAGCGACCGAAGCAATCTCACAGTAGTTGGGGCGCGTAGCTGCCGGGAAAAACGGTGAGATTGCCGCGCTCCCGGTGGTCGCTCGCAATGACGGAAGCGTGGGTTGCATGCCTCGTCTCGCAGACTTTCATGCGCATGGGCGCGTCGCGGGCGCATGCGGTATTCCTGCGAAAGCGGGAATACAGAAAGACACTGGATTCCGGCTCAAGCCCGGCATGACAATCAAAAGAAAGAGACTTCTGACGCACTACCGTCGCTTGCCCGCAGGCAGGAACGCAGCCACACCTGCCGCATAGGAGGTATCAGTTCTGTGGCCTAATGGGCGCGGCTGGCCTCCGCCTCCGTTGCAGCCACAGGCTCCTCCTCCACAATTGAGCCTCGTTTGCTGAAGAGCACCGACAGCCCAAGGACGGTCACACAGGCCAGAACGATCATCGCCCGAGTGCCCCACCCAATTTCGCGGATGGCTAGCGGTGCGATCAGGATCGCAACCAGATTCATGACCTTGATCATCGGGTTGATGGCCGGCCCGGCGGTGTCCTTGAACGGATCGCCGACCGTGTCGCCGATGACCGCCGCCTTGTGACACTCGGTCCCTTTGCCGCCGAACAGCCCCTCCTCAATCTTCTTTTTGGCGTTGTCCCAGGCGCCACCGGTATTCGACAGGAACACCGCCATGAGCTGACCGGTCAGAATCGCTCCGGCAAGGAAGCCGCCGAGCGCGGGCGCGCCGAAGGCAAACGCGACCAGGATCGGGCTGACGATCGAAAGCACGCCTGGTCCGAGCAGCTCCTTCTGTGCCGCGGCGGTCACAATCTCCACACACCGGCCATAGTCCGGCTTCTCCTTGAACTCCATAATCCCCGGCTTCTCCCGGAACTGTCGCCGGACCTCTTCCACCAGGAGGAAGGCCGCTCGACTCACCGCCTGGATCGCAAAGGAGGAGAAGAGGAACGGAACGGCCCCCCCGATCAGGAAGCCGATGAAGACCTCCGGCAGGTTCACCTGGATCCCCTGCTCGAAGAGATGCGCCTCGTCGATGAAGGAGCGGAAGAGGGAGACGGCCGCGATAACCGCGGTAGCGATGGCCAGCCCTTTCGTCAGGGCCTTGGTCGTATTGCCGACCGCGTCGAGCTTGGCGACAATCCGATGAGCCTCGATTCCTGATGGCGTTCTGGGGGCGTTCTTCAACGCGCCGGACATCTCGAAGATGCCGTTGGCGTTATCGGAGATGGGACCAAAGGTATCTTCGGCCAGCACGAAGCCGGTGGTCGCCAGCAAGCCAAGGCCGGCCAGGGCGATCCCATACGCCGACAACGAAAAGCTCCCGCCGAAGATGCTGTAGGATCCAAAGATGGTCGCGGCAATGGCCAGCGTGGCCCAGACGCTCGACTCGAGACCTGCGGCAAACCCGGAGAGGATCAGCGTCGCCGGTCCGGTTCGGCTGGAATAGGCAATCTCGGTCACCGGCTTTTTGTCGGTTGCGGTAAAATACTCCGTTAGCCACTGAATCAGCAACGCCAGGGCAATCCCCATGACATTAGCCAGGAAGACGCGCCACCAGAGGGCGCCATACTTCGGGCTCACGATGTCGCCAAGGTAAAAGTAGCTCACAATCCAAAAGCCGACAACCGAGCTGAGCGCAGCGACCCAGAAGCCGAAGTTGATCGGCTTCATCGGGTTCATGCCGGGATCATCCTTGCCCCGAACGCACCAGGTACCGAGGATCGAGCCGAAGACGCCCACGGCGCGGATCAAGAGGGGGTAGATGATCAGGGCCAGGACGACCTTGGACGCACTGGCGGCCCCGCCGAACGACTCGACGAAGTCCTTGTCCAGCATCGCCCCAGCGCCCAGGATAATGGCCGCCACTAGCGTCACCTCGTACGACTCGAAGACGTCGGCCGCCATCCCGGCGCAGTCACCGACATTGTCGCCCACATTGTCGGCGATCGTGGCGGCATTGCGCGGATCATCCTCCGGAATCCCCTTCTCCACCTTGCCGACCAGATCGGCGCCCACGTCAGCCGCCTTGGTGAAAATGCCGCCCCCCATACGCATGAACAGGGCGGCGAGCGATCCGCCAAAGCCAAAGCCAATCAGAATCTTCATTGCATTCTCTTTGAACAGCATGAAGATGATAGTCGCGCCCAGGAGCCCAAGGCCGACGGTGAACATCCCCGAGACGGTCCCGGCCCTGAAGGCGATCTCCAGAGAATACTTGAAGCTGTGGAGCGCGGCGGCGGCGGTTCGCACATTGCCCTTCACGGCCAGCAACATCCCGACGTACCCGGCCCCGTAGGAGGCGCCAACCCCCATGAAGAAGGCCAGCGCCACGCCAAGCGGCAGGAGCATCCCCTCGTAGAGCCCGCGATACATGAAGAAGAGACCGATCGTGATGGCGATGACGAACCAGATCATCGTCTTGACCTGTCGCGCAAGATACGCCAGCGCTCCCTCTTCAATCGCCGTGGCCACATCCTGCATAGCCTGACTGCCAGGGTCTTCCTGGATAGTCTTCTTCGCGAGGAAGGCGCCGTATCCGAGGGCGATGAAAGCCGAAACCAGGACAAACCAGAGGATCTTCCATTCCTGCGGGCCAAAGGTTGGCAGTACAATGCTGGCTTCACTCATGCAACGTGTCTCCTCGTTAGCTGAAAGCTGTGAGCTGATCGCTGACAGCAATGGATACTGATGCCACGTATCGGCAAACGGGCAGCGTTCTACTGACTCATCGATCCAAAGGGGTTGCTCACGAATGTGACACGCCGTGTCGCGGCAATGTCAGAGCAAGGGTTGCCCAGCTCCCTGAAGGGAGCCCCCTGCCCTTGAGCAGGATGTCTATACGCGCTTCACGCCCTCTCTAGTCCGCAAAGAGGCGGAGTTGCTCCTGATCTTCCTCGACAAACGGAACCGGGTAACAGCCGCTGAAACAGGCACTGCAGAAGTCTGCCGCTCCTCGATTCTCCTTCCCGGCAGCCAGCTGTAATCCTTTCAGGCTCAGATAGCCGAGGGAGTCGGCACGAAGGTACCGCCGAATCTCCTCGACGTCGTGCGTGGAGGCAATCAGCTCTTTCCGTGTCGGGGTGTCGATCCCGTAATAGCAGGGAGCGATCGTGGGGGGGGAGCTGATCCGCACATGGACTTCTGTGGCCCCGGCACCTCGGATCATTGACACGATCTTCCGACTGGTCGTTCCACGAACAATAGAGTCGTCCACCACAACAACGCGCTTGCCTTCGAGCAGTTCCTGAATGGCATTGAGTTTGATCTTCACCCCGAAATGCCGAATCGCCTGTTTCGGCTCGATAAAGGTCCGACCGACATAGTGATTGCGGATCAGGCCGTGTTCAAACGGCAGGTGCGCCTCTTCGGCAAAACCCAGCGCGGCAGGCACGCCGGAGTCGGGAACAGGAATCACGACATCCGCCTCGACCGGATATTCGCGCGCCAAGTATCGGCCGAGATCTTTGCGAATCCCTGCGACCGATCGACCAAATAACAAGCTGTCCGGCCTCGCGAAATAGACATACTCAAAGATACACTGAGACTTTGGCGCGGGCGGGAACGGGAAAAACGAACGTACGCCATCTTCGTTGATCCGGATAAATTCGCCGGGCTCGATATCGCGGACAAATTGTGCCTCGATCAGATCAAAGGCGCAACTCTCCGACGCCAGGATCCACGCATCACCAAGCTTTCCCAACGACAGCGGTCGAAAGCCGTAGGGATCGCGGATCCCCAGCAACTCTGTCTCATTCATGATGGCCAGAGAATAGGCGCCACGAATCTGGCCCAGCGCTTCGATTGAAGCCTCCAGCAGATTCGGCTCACGCGAGCGGGCGATCAGGTGAACAATCACCTCACTATCGGTTGTGGAACCGAATATCGAACCCTGTGCTTCCAAATCATGGCGAATCTTTTCGGCGTTCGTCAGATTCCCATTGTGCGCAAGGGCAATCTGGCCACGCAGATAGCCTGCCAACAGCGGTTGCGCATTCTTGAGATGGGAGGTCCCGGTCGTCGAGTAGCGGACATGGCCAATGGCCAGTGCACCTTTGAGACGACGAAGCCTGGTCTCGGAAAAGACGTCGGCAACCAACCCCATCGCCTTTTCAAGATGCAGAGACCCACCGTCAGAGGTCGCAATCCCGGCACTTTCCTGCCCCCTGTGCTGAAGCGCATACAGCGCCAGATAGGCGAGGTTGGCGGCCTCCGGATGGCCATAGATCCCAACCACTCCGCACTCTTCACGAAACTTATCTAACCGCAGCGTAGACATCCTTATCAGCTTTCAGCCATCAGCTTTCAGCGGTCAGCATACGGTGATCAACCGGGTCGTTAGCTAATCCCTGATCGCTGACAGCTAATCGCTGCTTTTCACAGCACCCGCTTCAGCCCCTGGATGGCCTGGCGAGTCCGGTGTTCGTTTTCCACTAGGGCGAATCGGACGTACGCATCCCCGTACTGTCCAAACCCGATCCCCGGGGAGACCGCAACCTTTGCCTTATCGAGGAGAAACTTCGAAAATTCCAGAGACCCCATACCCACGTATGCCTCCGGGATCTTCGCCCAGACAAACATTGTACCCTTCGGCTTCGAGAGCGTCCATCCGATCCGGTTCAACCCGTCGACCAACGCATCACGGCGCACCCGGTAAGTCTGTACCGTTTCTCCCACGCAGGCCTGCGGGCCGTTCAGCGCAATAATCGCCGCGATCTGAATCGGCTGGAACATGCCGTAATCCAGATAGCTTTTGAGCCGCGTCAGGGCCGCAATAATCCGCGGATTGCCGACACAGAACCCAACTCGCCAGCCCGGCATATTGTAGCTCTTGGAGAGCGTGAAGAACTCTACCCCGATCTGCTTTGCCCCGGGGACCT
The DNA here is from genome assembly GCA_016190285.1 of Candidatus Methylomirabilis oxygeniifera. GTDB lineage: Bacteria > Methylomirabilota > Methylomirabilia > Methylomirabilales > Methylomirabilaceae > Methylomirabilis > Methylomirabilis oxyfera_D. The sequence continues at coordinate 3,462 of JACPQW010000063.1, read as the reverse complement.
GAAGGAGGCTTGGCGCCTGATAGCCGTCAAAGGTCAGGTCCGCGTACGCAAGGTCGTGGACCAGAAACAGGTGATGCTCTTGCGCAAACGTCACGACCTTTTCGAAAAACGCGAGGTCTACGGTAGCGGTAGTCGGGTTGTGCGGGAAGCTCAGGATCAGCAGTTTAGGCGGCGGCCAACTTTCTCGGTACGCTGCCACAAGCGCCTCATAGAAGTCGACGCCCTCTTCAAGCCGGACGCTGCGGACGTCGCCGCCGGCGATAATCACGGAGTACGGGTGGATCGGGTAGGTGGGACTCGGTACCAAGGCCACATCCCCTGGTTCTACAACCGCCAAGGCCAGATGCGAAAGCCCCTCCTTGGCACCGATGGTCGCAATCGCCTCCCGCTCGGGATCGATCTCAACCCCATATCGCCGCCCATACCAGTCGGCGATGGCCAACCGGAGTTTCGTAATTCCACGCGATGCCGAGTATCGATGATTACGAGGGTTTCTGGCTGCCTCACAGAGTTTCTCGACAATGTGCGGAGGGGTCGGCAGGTCGGGGTTGCCCATCCCGAAATCGATAACGTCCTCGCCCCGAGCCCGCGCCTCGACCTTCAACTCATTGACGATATTGAAAACGTACGGGGGCAGCCGACTGATTCGATGGAACTGCTCCATCCACACTCCCTTCGGTCACCTGAGCGACCGCTCATTTCGATACTAAACTTGCCTCTCACGCTACCAAAAGGGGCCAGCACTGTCAAACAGAATTGCGATAAGTCCCTCCTCCTTGGCTCACTCCACAGTGAGGGCAAGGCGAAATAAGAAGACTCTTCTCCCTCATTGGGGGAGAGGATAGAGGTGAGGGGGATTTCACGATCAGAGTGGGGAGCTTTCGAATACACAGTCGCATGACCGCTGTGTCGCTGGGTTTCGTCCCTCAACCCATCCTACACGCTAATGAAGAAGCGGTTGAGCCGATGGATGCTTTTCCGGATCAACCTTCTCGGTCCGTCCGGCACGGTGCTCTGCTAATGCCTGCTCGGCAAGCTCAGCCAGGACGGGGAACAGAGTCACGCTCACGAATGAGCGGGCGACGCGCAAAGCTTGACGCCGAGCGCATGAAGCAGCTTTAGCATTGTGTCGTAGCGCGGCTTGGCACCAGGCGCAAGCGCTTTATAAAGGCTCTCGCGTCCAAGACCGGCGTCTTTGGCAAGTTGCGCCATGCCACGCGCACGAGCTACATCGCGCACCGCGGTAAGGAATACATCGGGATTGGGATCTTCGAGGGCAGCGGTGAGATATTCCGCAATGGTGTCCTCATTGTCGAGGTAGTCGGCAGCATCGAAGGGAGCAAATTTGGCCATGGGTCACTCCTTATCCAAAGCCTGCGCCATCTCAATGGCGCGTTTGATGTCGCGCTTCTGTGATGACTTGTCGCCGCCCAGCAGAAGCAGATAGACCACCTCTCCGCGACGCGTGAAATAGACTCGATAGCCAGGACCGCAGTGGATGCGCATTTCGGAGACTCCCTCGCCAACCGGTTCATAGCCGCCAAAGTTGCCGTGCTCGGCAGAGCGGATGCGGTGAGCGATACGGGCACGGCCCATTTTATCTTTCAATGCAGCGAGCCACGCGTCAAATTCCTCTGAGCGGTGGAAGGTGTTCATGCGCTTCAGTGTATCCGGTCGGATACCGCTACGCAATCGTATTCGTGAGGTCGAGCACCTTCGGAATGCGAGGCCCAACGACCAGCGCAGTAGACTAGGATGAGTGAAGTGAATCCCAGCAATCCGCTTACTCCCATTGACACGCCGCGATTTCCGGCGAGACCGCTAATCAGTCCGCAAGGCATATGCCACGTTTGACCCACCGGACCGCCTCGTGCATCCCGGCGACCCGCCCTACCGAGGGACGTTGCCGCATCGCTTGACTATATTTTTTTATGCTGCTCCGACAAAGGTCGCGACCAGCACTTTCTCCTGCTTGGTTAATTCGCGCCAGTGTAGCCGCATTCGCTCGAGTTCCTTGAGCGTCTCAGCGGTGAGATAGCTCTCGCCGCAACTCAAGCAGCTGACCACGGGCACGTTGCGCACGAGGAAGCTGGAGCTGCCCCTGCCGACGGTCTGGGTAAGGCGTCGGACCTTCGCACTGTTCTTGCCACAAATATCACACTTCATCCTGCACCTCGTTGGCTCGATCCACGTAGACCGTGATGATAACCAACATGTCATTTGCGCCGATCTTGGCAACCGTGACGGCAAAGCCGCCCGCCAGGGTCTCACCCCGCACCAGGTACTTCCATTCGCGCCGGCGACGATCTCGTTGACGTTCGATGATGCGGCCCGTGAGGATACAGTGCTCGACATCGAATATGCCCAGATCATCGGCCTGCATCTCTTGGCGGCCGCGTGCGGTCATCACATACCGGCTCCGCCGCACGAGTTCGTGCATGCGCCGGAGGATCGCGTCATGCATCGCCTGCCGTTTTCTCCGCGTTGCTCATTGCTCGCTGGCGGCATAGCCGGACCCGATAAGCTGCCGCCACCGCCGTCCTGCCCTTGGCGATCAGCTTGACCCAGCGCGGTAGGCTGGGATGAGTGAAGCGAATCCCAGCAATCCGCTTCTTCTCATTGACACGCCGCGATTTCCGGCGAGACCGCTAATCAGTCGGCAAGGCATATGCCACGTTTGACCCACCGGACCGCCTCGCCCAACTCTGCGATGCACCGCGCTAAAAGATCGTTACCGCGTCGCTCGACCACATTTATCGTGTAATGCTACGATCCGGCGGACATTCTCGTGCGTGTATCGTGTATATAGTCGCATGACCGCCTTATAGCAGGGTTTCGCTCCACAACCCAGCCTACCGAGCTAGCTGTGGTTGACCCGCGAAGACCCGCACGCGACAACATCGCAATCCACAAGAATGATGATGCGGGTCTTCGTCGGGTCCAACCACTTGTTAGGCCGCTGCGCCATCGGAGCCCGCTGGCGCATGCGATGCGAGCCGGAAGCCCAGCGGCGTTTGCCATGCCACGCCTCAATTACGACAACATAATACGCGCGACTTCCGTCGGGTTCTCGACCGACGAGAAATGCCCCGTATTCTGAAGCGTAATCATGCGTGAACTCTTCAGCAGGCCCTTGGTGCGATTTCGCTCAGGGACTCGTGACCAGTCCCTGTCGCCGTAGACAAGCGTTACAGCCGCTTTCACGCCCGAATAGCGCTCGCGCGCCTTGCTCCAGGAGCGCCATGCGGCCAGCACTTTTCGTTCAGCATAGTGAAAGTTGGGGTTTCGGCCCGCTCTATAGAAGGTGGCGATCAGATCGGTGGGCATCTTACGTGGGTCCGCATATCCGCCAGCCATGATCTTGCCGATGATCCAGGGGTTTGCGAGAGAGGCGCCGATCGCTCCGACTACAGGGAATTGCAAGCTGCCAATGATCAGGTTCGCAAACCAGTTGCCGCGCCG
>JACPQW010000060.1 GCA_016190285.1 Candidatus Methylomirabilis oxygeniifera | reverse complement strand
GTACCTGTCAACGCGAGTACTGTCCTGCTGGGCGATTGTGCTTGTCACATCGTTACTTGTGTATGTAGACGCTTCCGCAACGGCCTCCGAGTTGGTCATCTACTCCGGCCGCAAGGAGAGCGCCATCACGCCGGTCGTAGAGCTCTTTGAGCGTGAGACCGGCATCAAGGTGGCGCTGAAGGTTGGGAAGACATCCGGCCTCGCCAACGAGATCCTCCAGGAGCGGCAGCGACCGAGAGCCGATATCTTTATCGCCACCGAGGCGGGCGTCTGCGAGATTCTTGTGAGAGAAGGGCTCCTGGAGCCGTACGTCTCTCCCGTCGCTCACGCGATACCGGCCGAGCACAAGAGTTCCCGCGGGCTGTGGACCGGCATCTCCGGCCGCGCCAGGGTCATCATTTACAATACGGATCTGGTCAAGGGCGGCGACATCCCGAGCTCTGTATTGGACCTGACCGACACGAAGTGGAAGGGGAAGATCGCCATAGCCGGGACGCGCGAGCGGACGACCCTTTCCTGGCTGGGCGCCCTGGTCCAGGTGATGAGCGAGGCGAAGGCTAAGACCTACATCGATAAGCTGCTGGAGAACGGCCTGAAGGTTTTGCCGGACAACTCCGATGTCTGGCGTGGCGTAGGGAGCGGGGAGTTTACCGTGGGATTGACCAACTCGCCCAACTATCATTTGGCGCTTCAGGCCAACCTGCCAGTTGGGGTCGTCTATCCGGATCAGGGACCGCGAGGGATGGGCGTTCTCGTCAATCCGAACGCTGTGGCCATCGTCAAGGGTTCGACAAACCTCAACCAGGCAAAACGGTTTGTTGACTTCCTCCTCAGTAAGCCGGCACAGGAACTCCTGGTGAAACACGCCTTCGAGACCCCGCTCCTGCCTGGAATAGATCCCGGCCCCGTCAGACCTCTCTCGGGATTCAAGGCACTGCAGATCAAACAAGAGCGCCTGGCGGACCTGGAGGATCGGGCGATCACCCTGTTCCCCGGCTTATAAGGCAGGTGGTTAGGCTGAAGGCTAAAGGCTGAAGTAATTATCTTAACCATGGTGCAACACTCGCATCAAAGCATGCAAGAGCTTGGCAGGGTTTTGAACGATCACGCACTATTTGTCCCTAGAAACCTTCAGCCTTCAGTCTATTCACCTGAGTAGTTGCTAAGAGCAAAGGCATGGTCAGCGGCGACGTACGACGCGTAGAGCTGGGTGGGCTGTGGACGCTGTGGCGGTTCCGGGCAATGGGTCCTGGGCCTGCAGCCGTTGCCGGCACAGTACTGATCATCCTTCTAACGGCCTCTCCCCTATCCGCTCTCTTGATCTCAGTCTTCGCCGGAGGGATAAAAGCCTTTTCGATTCTGGTCGATAGCGCCATCCTGTTGCTGGTCGGACGAACCATGCTGCTTGCCGCTCTCGCCACGTTGTGGGCCATGATCCTTGGGCTGCCGCCGGCCTGGATCCTCACCCGCACGGACCTTCCGGGGCGACGCATCCTCCTGGCTGTGGCTGTGCTGCCGCTGGCGATTCCCCCATATATCGGCGCCTTCACGTACATTACGCTGCTCGGCCCGGTCGGCTGGGTGAATACCGCGTACCAGGCCGCCGGCGCAGGTGGACCGATCGTCAACATCTATGGCCTGTGGGGTGGGATCTTCGTGCTCGGCCTGTTCACCTATCCATACATCTTGCTCATGGCCGGCGCCGCCCTGAAGGGATCCGATCCGGCTCTCGAAGAGGCGGCCAGGGCCGTAGGCCTCAGGCCGATTGACGCCTTCCGTCGGGTCACCCTCCCGTTACTGCGCCCCAGTCTTCTAGCCGGAGGCTTGCTGGTCTTCCTCTACGCGCTTTCGGACTTTGGCGCCGTCTCATTACTTCGGGTGAACACCTTTACTACCGAGATTTTTCATCAGCTCAACACCCGTTTCGACCAGCGGAACGCCGCGGTTCTCTCTGCCATTCTGGTCCTCATCACGGCTATGGTCTTAATGGCCCAGCGGGGAAGTCTGGGCCGCCGCAGCTTTGTCCAGAGGCGGAGCGGTGTCAGCCCGCCCACCATTTACCCGCTGGGGCGGTGGAAACTTCCGGCTCTCTGCTGCACCTACATCGTCCTTGGCGGCTCGGTGTTTCTGCCGGTTGCGCTGTTGCTCTACCAAACCGGCTCGCCGATAAGCCTCCTGCATACGCTCATCGCCGGTCACCGTTTTCTGTGGAACAGTCTCTGGACGGCGACCGTGGCGGCTACGGTGGCATCGGCCCTCGGGCTCTTTGTCGCCTACCTTGCCCAGCGTCGGCAGGGGCCGGCCGGACTGCTGCTCACGGCCACCACCCAGCTCGGATATGCGATCCCTGGTACAGTCCTTGGGTTGAGCCTGATCCTCCTATACAATGCCTACCTGCCCTGGGTCTATGGGACCGCCGCCATGGTGATCATCGGCTACCTCCTGCGGTTTCTGCCGCAGGCGGTTCAGGGTAGTACCGCCGCGCTGGTGCAGGTCGATTCGAGTCTGGAGGAGGCGGCTCGCAGCCTCGGTCGATCCGGCTGGCAGGCGCTTCGGGAGGTCACCTTCCCGCTTATTCGACCAGGGATTGCAGCGGGGTGGATGCTGGTCTTTATCTCGTCGATGAAGGAGCTGGCGGCTACGCTCCTCCTCCGTCCGGCCGGTTTCGATACCTTGCCGGTCAGGATATGGATTGCCTCTATTGAGGTCGATAACGTAGGAGCCGCGGCGACCTCACTGATTCTCATCGCCATTACCGGACTCCCCCTCTTCCTGATCACCAGACGTGACGCCACCTTATCACAGCTCGATTGAGCGGATGTGTGTGATGACTAACGAAGTGAATAAGAGGGCAGGAGGGATGACGGTGGCAGGAACGAAGGTCATTCAGTTGGAACACATCAGCCATTCCAAGAGGGTCAAGGCCGCACAGAGCTCATCGCCGCGCCCTACGGTTATCCGGATCGAGCAGGTCAGCAAACGCTATGGAGGCGGATCGGTCATGGCGGTCGAGGAGGTCTCTTTTGCGGTCGAGAAAGGGGAGATTCTGGCCCTGCTCGGTCCAAGCGGCTGCGGAAAGACGACAACCCTCCGCCTGATCGCCGGGTTCGAGGTTCCCGATAGCGGCCGGATCGAGATCGGCGGACGAATGGTCGCCCACGACACTATCTTTCTGCCGCCGGAGCAGCGGGGCGTAGGAATGGTGTTCCAAAGCTATGCGCTCTTCCCGCACCTTACGGTCCTCGAGAACGTTGCATTCGGCCTGCGCCAGTGGGGCGGGGAGCAGCAACGCGACCGGATTGCGGAGGCGCTCGACCTCGTTGGGCTCTCGAAGCTTGAGGGGCGATATCCCCACGAGCTTTCCGGTGGGCAACAGCAGCGCGTTGCACTGGCCCGCGCGCTGGCCCCCAGCCCGCAGGTCGTGTTGTTGGATGAGCCGTTCAGCAACCTGGACGCCGACATGCGGGCGCAGATGCGGGAAGATGTCCGTTCGATTCTCCGTCAGGCCGGGACTACGGCGATCTTCGTGACCCATGACCAGGAGGAGGCGTTTGTCATCGCCGATCAGGTCGGGGTGTTAAACCACGGTCGCCTGGAGCAGCTTGACCATCCGGAGGCGATCTATCACACCCCGGCCAGCCGTTTTGTCGCCCGGTTCGTCGGCTCTGCCGATTTCATTCCTGGCCTCGTCCAAGGCGAGAGAATCACTACGGAGTTCGGCATATTACCGAACCAGCGAGGACTCGCAGGGGGACAGGCGGTGGAGGTGATGATCCGACCCGACGATATTGACCTGATTCCCGATCAGGCGGGCAAGGCGATCGTCCTGACCAGGCAGTTCCGTGGCGCCGACAACCTCTACTGTGTGCGACTGCCGTCCGGTCAGAAGATCCATAGCAGTCAGGATTCAACGAGGATCATTGAGCCGGGGACCCTGGTCGTTGTCAAGGCCAACCCTACGCACGTGGTCTGTTTCGACATCAATGGAGTAGCGCAGTGAATCGGGCGGGCTGATTGCTGAAGACTGAACGCTAAGAACGGAAAGGCGACCCCACCGCTCCCTGCTTGCCGGCCGGCGCGGTGGGGTCGCCTGCTGCCTCGGAGGGCCAGTGTGTCAAGTGATCCTATGGGCCTTTTGCGCTTCTGGCCTTCCCGGCATTGTAATTTTAACAACCTCCCCGGAGGAAGTCTAGTGCCGTTCCAATTTAGGTACGGCATACCTCCCTCTGCCATTCGCCGCAACAGGTTGGAACGGCACTAGACGAAGCACCGGCGAGTGGTGAGATGGAAGAAAGGATGTTTCGATACTGATGATTAGCCCGTGGATGAGACTTGAAGAGATCTTTCTCTGTTACCCGGAAACAATCCGGGTCTTTGCTAAGTATGGCCTGGCCTGCCCTGGATGCTCCCTTGCCGCGTTCGACACGCTTGAGCGCGGAGCAAAGGCTCACGGTGTTGAGCTGGTAGCCCTCATGGACGAGATGAACGCAACAGTAACAGAAGCATCCCCAGCCGAGGCCTTTGGCTAGTGACACTAGCGCTGACCCTTTCGTGAAGGAAATGAAACGATGTCATTCATTATATCCGGCTCGAAGCGGTTTCTTGTGGTCCTGTTCTACTGCGCGAAACGCTCGATCCTATCGGAACCCGGTCGAATTGCCCGTCGTGCGACTCGAGACAGATTGCCGAACCTTATGCAGCCACCAATGAGTTGGGCCCCGCTCCGCCAAGTCAGGCTCTGCAAACGGATCGGTAATCGAATGATCGGAATGACCCTGATCATCGCAGACTCCAAGCAACTCGACCTGCTGGGTGGGCTGAAATGCCTTTAGTGACCCAGAGGACAGATTTCGACCTTGCTCAGATTGGAAAGGATAACCGGTCATAAGCGGAGGCGCGCCTGTAATGGCAATGAAGGAGATGAGTATCAAAGGGATTCACCGATGCCGGAAGGCGTGCAAGACAGCTCTGGTCCTGGACTCCTCAGCCGGATGGAAACTGTGGATCGCCTTGACACGCGAGGAGGCGCACCGCATTGCGAGCGAGCTTCGCGTCGAGGGTGAACATCCCGCCTGTCGCTGTCGTACAAATTCGCTCTATGCGCTCATCGAGGGTCTACTCTCACCCGTTGGCATTACGATCGCCTCGGTCATCCTGGACGCCTCGGGGGGCGATATGGTCGTGGCAACCGTCAAGATGCGGGCCGGCGCTCTCGACACGGCAGCAGCTTGTCACACGGCTGATGCGCTCGCCCTGGCCATTCGTCTCCGGGTGCCCGTCTTTGCGACCGAGACACTCGTGAAACTCGTTGAAGCGAAAGGCGCCAAGGGCCGGCAGGATCCCGTACCGGCGGAAGGAGAGACGGCGTCATGGCTTGATCGGGTCACACCGATCGACTTTTCCCTATAACCCCTCACCTGGAAAGGAGCGGCACGTGAAACGATGGCGAAGTCTGGCAGTGACAGTTACACTGCTGGTTGGCATCACCCCCGTGAGTCAGGCAGTCGGGGCGACACTGGATGACCTGGAGAAACAGCTTCAGGGGCTTCAAAGCCAGATCGAGCAGATGAAGCAAGAGAAACAGCGACAAGATCAAAAGTTACGGGAAGTAGAGGCAGCGCAGGCGGCACAGAAGGAGGATCTCACGCGCGAGACAGCCTCCCTCAGGGAGCAGACGAGACGGGTCTCCTCGGAACTCCTCGACCGAGTCCGGATTGGCGGGTACGGCTCCGTTCGGTTCGAGACCAATAACCTCAAGGAACAGAACAATACCTTCACGTTCCGGCGTTTCGTCCTGACCGCCGACGCTAAGCCGGCCGATCCGATGCGGGTGTACCTGGAACTCGAGTTTGAACGGTTCACCCAAATCGAAATCGAGAGGAACACCCGGCGGCAGGAGGGCGGCCTGAGAGTGGCTGAAGCAATCGAAGGGAACGATGGATCGGAGATCTCCTTCGAACAGGCCTGGTTTCAGTACGATCTGTACGATTGGCTCAAGTTCCGGACCGGTCAGGTCCTGGTCCCGCTGGGCCGCTTCAACATTAACCACGATGATAACCGCTGGAACATCGCTCGTCGATCGCTGGTCGATCGCGGCGTCCCGGTCCTGCCCGTGAAATCGGCCTGGCCGGAGCTGGGCGTCGGCTTCTTGGGCGACGTCTCGCTCGGCGCATGGGGTAAACTGTCGTACCAGGCGTATGGCATCAACGGCGTCGCGCTGGACGCTGAGGTAGAAAAGATCGCCCAGTCCCGCGATCCAAAACGGGACAAGCTGGAGCTGGAGGTCGAATTCAGGCCAACAAGAGGAACGGCAAAGCTCGACAGCAAGGATGCCAAGGCGGTTGCAACCCGCGTCGCCTGGAATCCCCTCCCGGGTCAGGAGATCGCCGGCTCCTTCTACTACGGGCAGTATACTCCGGACTTCCTGGGCAATGAGGATGTCTACGCCTTCGGCATCGACGGCCTCACCACCTTCGGCCCCTTCGAGATCGAGGCCGAATATGTCAACACCCATTTCAAAAATATCAAGCGAGTAGCCAGAAACTTCGCCCGGGTCGTACTGGATAAGGAAGCCGAATTGGAAAGCAGCATCAGCCCGGACTTTGAGGCCGCAGTCGAGTTTGAGCTGGCCGATCTCGCAAGGAACAAGCACGGCCTCTGGGTCGAGGGGCGGTACCGGTTCTGGCCGGAGTTCCTGACCTCGACAGTGTTCGGCAAGTACTTCGACAACCCGCAACTCGTCGGCATCGTTCGCGGGGAGACGGTCTGGCTCAGGGGGCTTGTCAACGAGATCGAATTCGAGGACGGGGCGATTACGGCGTTCGAACGAGAGAATCGTCGGATCCATCGGATCACGGCAGGACTCGCCTACAGGCCGACCCCGCTTGTGGTTTTTCAACTGGCCTATGAGTACACGAAGACCAACGGGCAAAGCTTAGCGAATGTCACGAATTTCCTGCCGGCCCAGGCCGGCGAGGACCATGCCCACACGGCACTGCTTGGCGTAGCCTTCGGCTTCTAAAGGTACACCGGGGCCGGGGCGGCTTCCTCCTCCCGCCGCCCTGGCCCCTTCACCCTGTCATGGACAGAGAAAGGACAGTCATGGCCTATCTGCAAAGACTGGTTCAGCGTTACGGGTTGGGCCGACGCCAAAGCTCTCCGATTCTTATGGCGCTATTGTTGTCTTTGGCCAGCTTGCTGATCGGCTGCGCGCAGACTATGGCAGCGCAGACTCGGACGTACTTTGTCGCCGCCGTTGACCTGGACTGGGATTACGCCCCGACCGGCATCAACCAGATCAGCGGCAACGCGTTTGGCGAGAGCGAAAATGTCTTCGTTCAAAGCGGTAAAAAGCGAATCGGTAAAGTGTATCGCAAAGCGGCCTACCGCGAGTTTACGGATGGGACCTTCACGACACCTAAGGATGTCGAGCCGAGATGGCAACACTTAGGCATCTTGGGCCCCGTCATCCGGGGGGAAGTCGGGGACACTATTCAGGTCATTTTTAAGAACACGACCGGCTTCCCGGCCAGCATGCACCCGCACGGTGTGTTCTATAAGAAGGAGTCCGAGGGTGCCCCATATAACGACGGCACCTCCGGATCCGACAAAGCTGATGACGCCGTCCCACCGGGTGGCACTCACACATATACCTGGCAGGTATTGGAACGATCAGGCCCGGGCCCGATGGATGGCAGCTCCATCCTTTGGATGTATCACTCCCACCCCGACGAGCCGAAAGATACGAATACCGGTCTGGTCGGGCCGCTCATCATCACACGCAAGGGTAGCGCCAATCCTGATGGTACACCTAAGGACATCGATCGGGAGTTTGTCACGCTATTCACCGTCTTTGATGAAAACGCCAGTCATTATCTGGAGCAGAACGTGACAAGATTCACCGGCAGACCCGACAGAGTTCTGCTGCGGTTGGGGGACGAGGAGTTTCAGGAAAGTAACCTCATGCACTCGGTCAACGGCTACGTTTACGGCAATCTCCCTGGGCTCACCATGAAGCAGGGCGAGCGGGTGCGCTGGTACCTGATAAGCATCGGCACCGAGGTTGACCTGCACACGCCGCACTGGCACGGCCAGACCGCGCTGATGGCGGGAATGCGCATGGATATGGTCGAACTGCTGCCTGGGAGCATGAAGACGGTGGACATGACGCCGGACAACCCGGGTACCTGGCTGTATCATTGTCACGTCAACGACCACATCACTGCGGGAATGATGGCGTTGTTTACGGTCACTGAATAGCCAGGAGGTGTCCGCATGCGCCAATGGCGCGCCCATGGGTATGAAAGTTTGTTGCGAGACCGTGCCATTCACCGGTTCGTCATTGCGAGCGACCGAAGGGAGCGTGGCAATCTCAGCGTTCTTGAGGGTGAGAAGAACGGGGGGATTGCTTCGGTCGCTCCGCTCTCTCG
>JACPQW010000062.1 GCA_016190285.1 Candidatus Methylomirabilis oxygeniifera | reverse complement strand
TAAAATGCCGATCATGGGTGATGAAGCAGATCGTCCCGGAAAAGTCGCGGAGCGCCTCTTCCAGCACATCGCGGGACGGAATATCCAGGTGGTTCGTCGGCTCGTCTAACAGCAGCAGGTTGGCTGGGCGGATCAACATCTTGGCCAGGGCCAACCGGCTCTTCTCCCCGCCGGAGAGGACGGCCACCTTCTTCTTTACGTCATCCCCGGAAAAGAGGAACCGCCCAAGAATCGCCCGGAGGAAGGAGGCCTCTTCCATGGGAGCGGCGGACGTGATCTCGTCAAGGACCGTGTTGGCGGGGCTCAACAGCTCCAACTGGTGCTGGGCGTAATAGGCTGTTGTCACGTTGTGGCCTAGTTTCCGTTCGCCGCCCTCAAACGGCAGGACGCCGGTCAGAAGCTTGAGCAGGGTCGATTTCCCCGCCCCGTTTGGACCTATCAGGGCAACCCGTTCCCCACGGCGAAGCTCGACATTCAGGGCGCGGTAGATCGGATTGCCGTCATAGGATTTGTCGATATCGATCAGCCGGATGACCGTATCCCCGCTCCGTAGAGGCTCCGGAAATGAGAACCGGACCCGTTTCTGTTCAGGGGCCAGTTCCGCCTTGTCCATCTTCTCCAGCAGCTTGATCCGGCTTTGGACCTGGCGGGCCTTGGTGGCCTTGTACCGGAAACGGTCGATGAAGGCCCGGGTGTCCTCAATCTTTCTCTGCTGGTTTCGAACGGTAGCCTCTAAGATCTGCCGGGATTCAGCCTTGGCCGCCACGAACTGGTCGTAGTTTCCGGTGTAGGCGATCAGTTGTTGCTGTTCGACTTCCACCACCCGGTTGGCCAGACGGTTCATGAAATTCCGATCGTGGGAGATGAGCAGAATCGCGCCGGCATAGCCGGACAGGAACTGCTCCAGCCAGACGACCGACTCGAGATCCAGATGGTTTGTGGGTTCATCCAATAGCAGCGCGTCCGGAGAGGAGAGGAGGAGCCGGGCCAACGATGCGCGCATCCGCTGGCCACCGGAGAAATGCTCCAGGGATCGGGACAGGTGCTTCTCCTTGAAACCGAGGCCGAAGAGAATCTCCTTTGCCCTGGCCTCCAGGGCGTATCCGCCGAGCTGTTCGTACCTGGTCTGAAGCGCACCGTAATGGGGGAGCAGCTCGTCTACCGCCTCCGGTGGGGCCGTGGCGATCTCCTCCTCCAGAAGGCGAAGATGGCGCTCGATAGACGACGCCTCAGAGCCGCCGGCCAGCACCTCTTCAAGCAGGGACGTGCCTTGATGGGCCTCCAGCTCCTGGGTCAGGTAGCCAATGACGGCCTTGTTGTTGATCGCGATCACGCCGCTGTCGGGAGAGATATTGCCCGCGATCATTTCCAGCAGCGTCGTCTTCCCCGCGCCGTTGGGTCCCACCAGCGCGACCCGGTCCTCGAGCCCGATCCGAAGGGAGACCTCCCTGAACAGCACGCGGCCGCCGAAGCGCTTGGAAACCTGTTGAATCGAGATCATATAGTGTCAGTATAGGAGGGCTAATGCAGCAATGTCAAACGTGATGGAGGTCCTCAATCCACCGACAGACGCTTATGGGAGTGACCTCGGCCATACAGTCAGGCTGGTCGCCTGTGCGGCGTTCCAGAGTTGCCGGTCGTAGGTCGCCACCATAACCGACTCGCCCAGCATATCCCGCCAGAACAGAGCCGACGCCAAGTGAGCCGCATCGTAGCCGCGTAGGCTATAATCCCAAGCAAGAGATGCGGCACGGGACACGAGAACCTCGGTCATCTGCAGGCGGACAAGGCTTTCCCATTCGGCGCTGAAGCACTGCAGCGCGGAAACCCCTTCCTCGCGCGTCAACAGCGCCATGCGAACGGCCTTGGCCATCGCTGCGGCCACTTCCGCTCGGCTGATGATCGCCGTGCCGACCACCGCGGCCTGATCAATGAGCTCTCCAACCTCTGCAGAACCCGCCTCTGCCACGTACCGCTTGACAAGCGCGCTCGCGTCGAGATAGGCGATCACTCGCGGTCCTCAATCAGCAGATCGGCCACGGTGTGCTTTCCTCGGACCCGGGCCACGGGCGCCAAGGGTGTAAGCTTGCGCTTATTCCAGAGCACGAGGCCCGACTGGGCCAGAGCTTCGATGCGGTCTTCAATCGGCAGGATTGTAGGTACGATCCGGCCTATCGGCGTCCCCCGCTCGGCGATCTCTACCGACTCTCCGGCCTTGACCAGCCGCAGGTAGTGGCTCAGCCTGCTCTTGAGTTCGCGTATGCTGACTCTCGTGTGCTTCGTCACTCCTTCCACGACGTCACCCCCTTTATCGTGACCTCATTATATAACAGTGTGGTCACATGATGTCAAATCCATGGGAGTCCCCTGGCCAACCCGTTATCCCTGCTAGAAGGGGCAGCGACCTTTCAGTTTCAATCCACGCCCCCGCGCGGGGAGCGACTGATCAGGATTATCCAGCCTCCTTATTGTCTTTCAGTTGTAATTCTCGCCAGACGTCGGGTCGAGCGTTATCTGAAGCAACGGCGCAACAACTTAGCGGCAAATTTGCATTGACTCATCGTGCCGGGTTGTCTACTGTTAGACACGGATAGCAGCTTTACGTCAGAGGTACTCCAATGCATGAAAACCCAGATATCTTGCTGGAGCCCATGCTCGCCGAAATCATCCGGAGGCTCCTCACCGCGTACCAACCGGAGCGTATCTACCTCTTCGGCTCCATCGCGCGAGGTGATGCCGGGCCGGATAGTGACTATGACCTCCTGGTAATCGTCCCTGACGATGCCCCGCCTGAGCGCAGGCGCAGTCGGCTGGCCTATGAGGCCCTCCGCGGTACAGGCACCGCAGCAGACGTCCTTGTTTGCACCCGCAGCTACTTCGAAGCGCGCCGTCACCTTCGAGCGTCGCTCCCAGGGACTGTGCTGAGGGAAGGCAGATTGCTCCATGCCGCATGACCCTGCACGCCTAGCCGATACGAAAGCTTGGCTCCTGAAGGCGAACCAGGACCTCCGCGCTGCCTCCCACGATCTCGCAACCAACCCTTCTCTTGCCTTCGATGTAGTCTTCCACGCACAGCAGGCTGTAGAAAAAGTGCTCAAGGGATTCCTCGCCTGGCATGATCGGCCATTTCGGAAGACGCATAACATCGAGGAACTTGGAGAGGCGTGCATCAACCTCGATCCTACGCTGCAACCGCTCGTCGATAAGGCGGCGCCGCTCACCGAATATGCCTGGCGATTCCGCTACCCGGGAGAACCTGATGAACCCTCCTCCAAGGAAACCCTGGAGGCATTAACTACCGCTCAGGCAGTGTCCGACGCGATTCTCGCACGCCCGCCGCACGAAACCCATCCATCCAGCCCATAACGCGACTTCGGTCTGGAATTGTCAGTTTCAATCCACGCCCCCGCGCGCGGGGCGACCCTTGATAACAAGGCTACGTAGAAGTCTAGTTATTGCACCGTGTCGCCAAATCACGTTGACCACGCGATTTGACACCGGACAAGGATGGTACTACAC
>JACPQW010000067.1 GCA_016190285.1 Candidatus Methylomirabilis oxygeniifera | reverse complement strand
GGCGCGAAATGCCGGGGCGGTCCAGGTGGCGGAATGCACGCCGTTGGTGATGGAGCCGATGGTGCGATCTGAAAACAAGGTGCGTGACACCTCACTGTGCCGTTTGGTTACGCCGTTTACGTAATCGCTCAAATGGAGTGCGACAGATGTCATGTTGAGCGAGCCGTTGCAACAACCGAGAGCTTGCACCGCTTCCCACTGGTCCGGACTCAGGACGCGTTGGGCCAGATCGAGCGGAAACTGGTCGTGACCGGCGGGGAGCGGTGTGTGAGTGGTGAAGACGCAGAGGCGCTTCACCAGATCGATAGCGTCCTCCCGCCGCTGCGGCATCTGTTTGAACTCCTCGGCAAACAACTCCAGCGCAAGTAAAGCGGCATGGCCTTCATTCATATGGAACCTGGAGACTCGGGTGTAACCCATCACGCGCAGCATGCGCACGCCGCCCACCCCGAGAATGACCTCCTGGCACAGGCGATACCGCTGGTCGCCGCCATACAGGTAGTCGGTCAGCGTGCGGTCATAGGGATCGTTGCAGGGCAGATCAGTATCCAACAGCAATACGGGAACGACCGCGCCTGACGCCCCGGTGATCAGGTACTGCCAAGCGCGTACGGTGACCTGCCGCCCCTCGATCTCTACGCTGATTGTACTATCCGTCAGGTGGAGGAATTCGTCTACGGGCCATGCCGCCGGCTCCTCGGATTGGCGTCCCTCTTCATCGAGCCGTTGTGAAAAGTAGCCCTTTCGGTACAGCAACGTGACACCGACCATAGACAGCCCCAGGTCGGCAGCGCTGCGCAGCATGTCACCCGCCAATACGCCAAGCCCTCCGCTGTATGTGGGCAGAGGGCTTTCGAGTGCGACCTCCATAGAGAAGTACGCAATGGTTCGCGGTGCGGGTCTCTCAACCTTCATAGATCTGTGTTCCCCTCCTTACCGTCTGCATGTAGAGGGTAGGGTAGGCATGACGGTCCGATGTGAGCTTTCTTGTCTCAGGCTACGATGTCCACAGTTCCTCGTCAAGCAATTTCGTGAGCCCCGTGAGAAGAATTGTTGTACGGTCACTCGGATCGATAGAGCGGTCTGTGGCGGTTTGACTCAGTGCCTGTGTCGCGATATGATAAAGCGATTTGAACAGCTTACCAAGGACCCGGCGTAGGCAGATATTCCTTCTCGGCGAACGGAGCGATCACAACCGCTTGGATCTATGGCTGAAGGATAAGGAGGAATGCCATGGCAGAGGTCAAGGTCGGTTACGTCAAAGAGTATTTCGCCAAGGTGGGGGTAGCCGCAATTGAGGTTACCGAGGGCCGCCTGGTGGTCGGTGACACCATTCACATTAAGGGCCACACGACCGAATTCACACAGCGAGTGGATTCGATTCAACTCGAACATCTGGCGCTCCAACGAGCGGAGCCGGGCCAGTTGGTCGGGGTCAAGGTCCAAGAGCGTGTTCGCCCGCACGATCAGGTCTTCAAGGTTACAGAGTAGGAAACGGCCGCCGGTTTGCAGCAGGCCACCCCGTCCCTTCACTGTCGTTGCTGACCGTACGCGCGATGATAGCTCTGCCTTCTATCGCGCCTCCGCGCCCACGCCAACGGAAAGAGATTGACATTTTTTTGGATCGAGTAAGTATGTAAGTGCTTACTTGTTAGCATTCTTTCGTTACAGTATTCGCGCCTTATCTGTTAGGAATGGTCATGGTCACAGGGCCACCCGTGCAGCATGAAGATCCCCAACCCTCCTTTTAGCAAGGGGGGATCCGAGGGAGATTTCTCTGAAGCTGACGGCTGAGCGCCGATTGCTGACAGCTATTTTCCGAGGAGTCAAGATGAAAGAACGCTTGAGCGCCCAAGAGCGCCGGCGGCGGATTGTCGAGGCGGCGGTGGAGCTGTTCTCGCGGAAGGGATTCAGGGGGACCAGGACGCGCGAGATCGCAGAGGCCGCCGACATCAGCGAGGCGATGATCTACAGGCATTTCGCGACGAAGCGTGAGCTGTATTCCGCGATCATCGAGGCAAAGTCCGCGACGGAGGAGTTGCTGGCGAGCGCCGCGACAGTCGCGCAAAGGAAAGATGACGCCGGGGTTTTGCGGGCGGTAGGACTGAAGATGATCGAGCAGACGGAAGCCGACCCGAGCCTCATGCGGCTCCTGCTGTTCAGCGCCCTCGAAGGGCACGAGTTGTCCGACATCTTCTTCGAATCCCGAGTCAAAAGGCTGCATGAGTTTCTAAGCAACTACATCCGTAAAGGGATTAAGGAAAAGCGATTCCGGTCGATGGACCCGCTGATCGCTGCGCGGGGGTTCATCGGGATGATTGTCCATTACTTACTGATCCATGAGCTGTTCGGCGTCAAGCGCCCTCCTCGCTCCTCGCCGGAAGAGGTCGTCGAACAGTTTGCATCCATCTTTCTGAAGGGGATTGAGCGATGAGGCGGTACGTCCTGTTGCGAGTGCTTCGGTTGTCGCTGCTTCTGCTGCTGCCCCTCTTGGGATGTTCGCGAGAGCAGGCTGCGAATAGCGCGCCCACGGCGAAAGATCAAAGTATCGCAATTAGGGTGGGCCCTGTCGAGGCCAGGGATGTGATGCGGCGCGTAGAGGTCGTCGGAACCCTCGAACAAACACGGACACGGCTGGGCGCGCTGGACGGTGAAGAGGAGCCTCGCACCCTTTCCCGCCTTGACAGCAAGAGCGCCGTGTCCCTCCTGGTCCAGAAGCAGTCCGGGACCAACACCGTGGCCGTCGTTGAGCGAGTCAAGGCCAGGCTTCAAGAGATCACAACTCGATTCCCTTCGGTCTGGTAAGCCTCCTGGCCGCAGGTCAGACCCTGAATATCTATAGCGTCATGGGACTGTTCCTCCTCATGGGAGTCGTCAAGAAGAATGCGATCCTGCAGGTGGACTTCACGAATGTGCTGCGCGCGGGGTAAACCGCGCTACGAGGCGCAACTGGAGGCCGACCGTGCGCGGCTGCGGCCGATCCTCATGACGACGCTCGCCATCATTGCCGGGATGCTGCCGGTCGCCTTAGGGAAGAGCGATGGCGTCGCCTCCCGGGCCTCACTCGCCACCGCCGTAGTCGGCGGCCAGACCCTTTGTCTCCTGATCACGCTGCTGGCGACCCCGGTCATCTACTCGTACTTCGACGATCTCCGCGGGTTCCGGATCATCTCACGGTTCTACGAGTTTCGTGTGTGGGTCTGGTTGCGGAGAGTTGAAGACAGGGTTTAGGGTAAAGGGTCTAGGGTATGGAGGAAAAACCCATTGTCTTACAACCCTATACCCCATACCCTACACCCTATACCCTGTTTTGTGGGGGGGCAAAAGATGGAACTGACGCGGCGGCAGGAGATCATGGCGATGCTTCGGGATGGCGAGTGGACACTGGATGAGCTGGCCAGGAACTTTGTGGTGTCCAAGAAGGTGATCATCGATGACCTCGAGCATATCAGTCGCACTGTCGCCCGTCCATCCCGCTTGCTCATCCATCCCCCCACCTGCGAGGGTTGCGGCTATCGCTTCAAAGACAGAGCCAGGTTCAGCGATCCGTCCCGGTGCCCACGCTGTAAGAATGAGCACCTGCGTTCGCAACGTTTCCGGATCGAGTAGGGGCGCTCCCCCTGCGAGTGTCCTCAGGTGTTTGGCTGACACGTTATAGTTATGAGGTGGTAACGACTTATATGCTACTATACACGCTTTGAATGAGTGTCGTTGCGAGGGAGCACGGCAACCGGAGCAATCTCACCCAAGACGAGATTGCCGCGCTCCTTTCACTCGCTCGCAATGACTACGAGGGAGAACAGCGGTGTCCACCCAACCATCAAAGGCGCT
>JACPQW010000061.1 GCA_016190285.1 Candidatus Methylomirabilis oxygeniifera | reverse complement strand
GGACAAGGTCGTGGCGAGGGCCGACCGACTTGGGCTGACGATTGTGGCTGACTAGCAGCAGGACGGCCGTCAGCTATCAGCTACAGCTGACGGCTTCCCCGCTGATGTTGACGAGAGGCGAGACAGATCAAGTATGAAGAACGGGCATCCAATTCGAGTCGGTGTCGTCGGTGTGGGCTATGTGGGACATCACCACGCCAGGATCTATTCGGAGTTGCCGGGTGTTGAACTGGTTGGGGTGGTCGATATCGACGAGACCCGCCTGCAGGAGGTTGGGGTACGGCAGCGGATCCAGTTGTGTCGCGATTACCGCGAGCTCCTGGAAAGGGTAGACGCCGTCAGCGTGGCGGTTCCGACCCTGTTGCACTATCCCATCGCCAAGGAGTTCCTGAAGCGCGGGGTGGACGTCCTGGTAGAGAAACCTATTGCGCAGTTTCCCGCTCAGGCCGACGAACTGGTTAAGATCGCCAGGTGTGACGATCGAATCTTTCAGGTTGGCCATATCGAGCGATTCAACGGTGCGGTAAAGGCGCTCGAGGCCGTCGTGAGGAACCCCGGCTTCATTGAATGCCACCGTCTTGGTCCTTTCGCCCACCGCAATACGGATGTTGATGTTGTCCTGGATCTGATGATCCATGACATTGACATTGTGCTGAACCTGGTCAAGTCGCCCGTCGTCGCAGTCACGGCTGTCGGCGTCCCGGTCATCTCCGATCAGGTGGACATCGCGAATGCGCGACTTGAGTTTGAATCGGGGTGCGTCGCGAACCTGACCGCCAGTCGGGTGAGCGTCGAACGGGTTCGGCGAGTACGAATCTTCCAGCGGGACACCTTCATCTCCCTTGATTATACCCAGCAAGAGATCACCGTCTACCATCGCATCCCGGGGACGAGCGAGGCGGCCGTTGAAGCCGCCCCGGTGATCGTGAAGGAAGAGATCCCCATTGATAAGGCAGAGCCGCTTCGCGTTGAGCTCGAAAGCTTTATCGAGTGCGTCCGGGCCAGAAAACGACCTCTGGTCTCAGGGGAGGAAGGACGAGATGCCCTGAAAGTGGCCTCTCAGATTGTGGAGCGATTGTAGGGCCAGATGCGAGATGGCCGGATCCTGATCGTCGCAGGAGAATCGTCAGGAGATCTGCATGCCGCCGGTGTGGTTGCTGAGCTGCGGCGGCGCGCCCCGGACCTGACCATAGAGGGAATCGGAGGGGACCGGATGCGTCAGGCGGGTGTCCGCCTCCACGCGCATGCGGGTGATCTGGCTGTGGTGGGCCTCGTCGAGGTAGCCGCCAGGCTCCCTGCTATCTGGCGGGCGTACCGGAGTATGATCCGGTGCTTGCGCGATCGACGCCCCGATCTGGTGATCCTTGTGGATTTTCCGGACTTCAACCTGAGGCTCGCTCGCCGCGCATCCCGACTTGGCATCCCGGTGGTCTACTTTATCAGTCCGCAGGTATGGGCGTGGCGAGCGGGTCGGATACGGTCGATTGCAAAGTATGTCCGACGGCTTCTGGTGATCTTTCCCTTTGAGGAGGGTTTCTATCGCGACAGAGGGGTCGAGGCTCTGTATGTCGGTCACCCGCTCCTGGATCGGTTAGCGTCTTCACCATCGATGAATGAGGCGCGTCGCCGCCTGGAGTTGGAGGGGGCGGCTCCAGTGTTGGGACTGCTGCCTGGCAGCCGCGCAGGTGAGCTCATGCGGCATCTACCCATCTTGCTCAGATCGGCCAAGCGACTGATGACGGAGCAGCCGGATTTGCGCGTGGTGATTGCCGCGGCCGACGGACTTCCGCTCGACCTCATCGGATCATTCCTGACCCAAGAGGGCGTCTTAGCTACAGTTGTGCAGGGGCGGACCTATGAGGTCATGGCAGCCTCGGACCTGCTCCTTGTGGCGTCAGGTACTGCGACCATTGAGGCGGCTATTATCGGTACCCCCATGGTGATTGTGTATCGCCTCGCCTTCCTGTCGTGGCTGTTGGGCCGCTTGTTGATCAGGGTTCCGTACATCGGCATGGTGAATCTGGTGGCGGGAAGACGGGTTGCGCCTGAGCTGATTCAATTTCACGCGACGCCGGAGCGGATCGCCGACGAAGCCCGTCGGTTGCTCCTGTCGGCGGAGCAACGTCGCCACACGCGGCAGGAGCTCCAGCAGATGCGTGATCGCTTGGGACCGCCTGGAGCCTTGAGCCGGACGGTAGACGCTATCCTTGAGTGCCTGCAGTCCGGCGCCCTGGAGGAGATAGCGGTCCAGAGAGGGTAATGGGGAAGTTATCCTTTTCCCGAGCGGTCGCTGCGCTCAGGGAAGATCGTCGTGTTCTGCGCATTGTCCCATGGCTTGCGGCGAGGTTGATGCAGCGCCTCTTTTGGCTGCTTCGGGTGGTTCATGTGGGCCGTGCGTACCCGGAACGCTGCTGGGCAAAGGGAGAGCAAATCATTGTGGTCTTCTGGCACGGCCGGCTCCTGATGATGCCGTTTGTCTATCCTGGAAAGCCTGGAGCGCTCCTCGTCAGTCAGCATCGGGATGGGGAGTATTTCAGCCGAATCGCAACGATTCTCGGGTTCGAGGTGATTCGAGGCTCAGCGACACGGGGCGGCATGCGCGCCATCAAGCAGATGATTCGCGCCATCAAAGGCGGACTGAACCTGGTTGTCACCCCGGATGGCCCAAAGGGACCGCGAGCAAAGGTCAAGTCCGGTGTCATCGAGGTAGCGAAGCTGACGGGGGCTCCCATTGTGCCGGTGAGCTTTAGTGCGTCGCGACGACGATTCCTGAAGAGCTGGGATGCCTTCCTTGTGCCGGTCCCGTTCTCCCGCGCCGTCTACATCTGGGGTGAACCGATGTATGTTCCTCCGACGACGACCAAGGATGAGATAACAAAGCACCAGGAAGCCCTCGAAGAGCGCCTCGATCTGCTCACCATGAAGGCCGATGACTACTTCAGAACAGATCGATGACGATCGGTAGGCCGGGATGTATGCTGTCTACTCCTTCCTGCTGACCCTCGTTCTGCTCGCGTGGTCACCCTCCATCCTTTTGAAGATGCTTCGACGTTCCTCCTACCGGGAAGGATGGTTGGAGCGTGCGGGTCGTTATCCTGATTCGTTACGCTCCCGACTTCAGGCCGTTCAGCCTGTTTGGATCCATGCCGTCTCAGTGGGGGAGGTCGGCGCGGCTTCGATCCTGGCGAATCTCTGGAGGGCTCAGCGACCGATGCTCCCGCTTGTCGTCTCGACGGTGACCGGAACCGGACGAGAGGTCGCCAGACGTTCGCTCCCGCAGGCGGCGGCCGTCGTGTACTTTCCGATCGATCTCCCGATGGTTATTCATCGGGCCCTGGCTACGGTGAGACCCCGCCTCATCCTTCTCACAGAGACAGAAATCTGGCCAAATTTCCTCCACGCATGCGCGGCCTCGAAGATTCCGGTTGCCATCATCAATGGTCGACTATCGGAGCGCTCGTTTTCACGCTACCGCCTTGTCCGACCCTTTATCCGCCGAGTCCTTCAGTGCGTTGATCTCTTTTGCATGCAAACCGGCGCCGACGCCAAGCGAATTCTCGCGCTGGGCGCCAGTCCTGAGCGGGTGCATGTGGTGGGCAATCTGAAGTTCGATGCAGTCCGCCACGCCGACACCTCATTGCTGGCCGAACAGTGGCGTCGGGAACTTCAGATCGACGCGCAGCGACAGATCCTGGTGGCAGGCAGCACTCATGCCGGCGAGGAGGAGGTGTTGCTCCAGGCCTTTCGCCGCCTGCGCGGAGAATTCCCGGACCTGTTGCTGATCCTGGCGCCGCGCCATCCGGAGCGGGTAGCCCAGGTGGAAACGGCGGTCGCCGCTCATGGCATGGCCGTAGTGAGGCGGAGCGCTTTACCTCAAGGGAGAGATGGCGCGAAGGAGGTGATCCTCCTGGACACCGTCGGTGAACTGTCAGGACTGTACGCGGTGGGGAGTATCGGTTTTGTCGGTGGGAGTCTTATATCCAGAGGCGGCCACAACCTGCTCGAGCCGGCCCTGCACGGTCGTCCGGTGCTCTTCGGTCCCCACATGGAGAATTTCATCGAGGCGAGTGCATACTTTGTCGAACGGGGGGCGGCCATCCAGGTGAGCGATGCGGCGGATCTCACCCGGCAGCTTGCCAGGCTCCTGCGTGATCAAGGAGCGAGAGAAAAGATGGGACAGGCGGCAATGGTAGCGCTGGCGGCGCATCAAGGCGCGTGCGAGCGGACAGCGACCCTCCTGGAGCGGTTCGTGTTGTGAAAGGCATAGAGGCGCTCTCAACCTGGACGTTGCGCTGCATGGCGGCTGCTCCAGAGCAATGGACCGCTCAAGCCTGGCTCACGTGTTTGCGTCCGATTTCGCATGTGTATGGGGCAGCCGTTTCGCTGCGGACGGCGCTCTTTACCAGCGGCCTTGCCGGGACGCACCGACTTCCGGTCCCGGTGCTGAGCGTTGGAAACATCAGTGTGGGTGGAAGCGGAAAGACCCCGTGTGTTGAGATGTTGGCCGGTAGGCTGCGCGAGCGAGGCCAGCAGGTGGTCATCGTTTCACGAGGGTACCGGAGCGGTTCGATGAAGCCGGCCGTCGTCAGCGATGGCAAAAGTGTGCGATATAAGCCGCCGGTCGCGGCTGACGAGGCCTATCTGTTGGCCCAGCATCTGCCCGGCGTCGCCGTCTTGACCGGAGCCGATCGATACCGAGTCGGCGAGGTCGCCATTGAGCAGGTGGCGTGTGGCGTGATTATTCTGGATGATGGGTTTCAGCATCGCAGACTCCACCGCGATCTGGATATCGTGCTGGTTGATGCGGTCAATCCGCTCGGATATGGTCGACTGCTGCCCTCTGGTTTGTTGCGTGAGCCGCCGGAGGCGCTCGAACGGGCTGACATCGTGGTCGTGACGAATGCTGACGCCGGACGCGACGCAGATTCAGCCATACGGGCGATCCGGCAATACGCGCCGGCTGCTCCGATTGCCCGAGCTGTCCATCGGCCTATCAGCCTTATCGATGTCAGGAGTGAAGACCGCGTGGGTCTTGAGCGTCTCACCGGCCAGCGGCTGTTGGCGGTCTCCGGCATTGCCAATCCGAGCCGATTTGAAGCGATGCTTGGTCGGCTCGGTGCGCGTGTTGCGGCTCACCGTATCTTCCCCGATCACCACCGCTATACTCCAGCCGATCTGGAGTTCATCGGCCGGGCAGCCAAAGATGGCGGCGCCTCCATGGTAGTCACCACAGAAAAGGATATGGTAAAATTGGCTTACCTAGACATTGCTCAGGTGGATACGCCACTCTATGCGTTGTCGATCTCATTTGAATTAGTGGAAGGGGCAGATCTGTTAGAGGCGATGTTAAGCCGCCTGGTACAACCGAGCGCATCGTGAAGTCCAAGAACCAGGGCGGTGTTGCCGCCTATCTCGAATACCTCCTTGTGGCAGGAATCGCGAAAGGATTGTTCCACCTGCCATCGTCCTTGGCCTACTCTATCGGGGAGGGGTTGGGCGCGGCTCTCTATCGTGTCGACCACAAACATCGATTGATTGCCCAGGACAACCTGCGCCAGGCTTTCAGTGGTGAGCATTCCTCTCTGGAGATCGCTGAGCTGGCGCGCTCGACCTTTATCAACCTCGGTCGAACCGTCGTGGAGACGTGTCGGATTCTCAAGATCGATCGAGAGAACTTCCGGCAGTATATCCGGGTCGAAGGGTATGAGCACTTTCAAGAGGCTAAGCGCCGAGGGAAGGGGATTATTTACATTACCGCGCATTTGGGGTCATGGGAACTGCTCCCGCTTGCATCCGCCCTCATGGGGGAGCCGTTGGCTATTGTGACGCGCCCTCTGGACAACCCATATCTCGATAAGGTCATCAACCGGTTGCGGACCGCTTGGGGAACAAGGGTATTGCCCAAGAAGCTGGTGATGCCGGCGCTGGTGCAGGCGCTGTTTCGTGGGGAGAGTGTCGGGATTCTCATGGATCAAAACATCACCTGGAAAGAGGGAGTCTTTGTCGATTTCTTTGGCAGGCCGGCCTGTACCGCTCTCGCGCCTGCCCTCCTGGCCCTCAGAACCGACGCATCAGTTCTTCCCGCCGCCATCGTGCGGCGCGGGCGGGATCGGCACACCATCCTGGTGGAGAAAGAGATACCCTTAGTTCGGACCGGACACCTGAGGGCGGACGTTGTTGCTAACACCGCCTCCTTCACGAGGGCCATTGAAGCATTGGTTCGGAAGGCGCCGGCCCAGTGGCTCTGGGTCCACCGCAGATGGAAAACGCAACCGCGTGCCGAGTCTCAAGCTCCAGGTGTAAGTCCGGGAATCTTGAATCCGAAACCCGAAACCATGAGGTTCCCGACACTGCACGTTCGGAAGACATTCGAGCCAGACCGGCTACGATCTATTCTGGTTGCAAGCCCTAATTGGTTGGGTGATGCGGTGCTCGCGCTTCCCGCGCTCGCCAACCTTCGCCGCTCATTTCCGAGCGCAAGAATCTCACTCCTTGTGCGTCCATGGCTGAGCCCGCTGTTTCGATCATTACCGAGTATCGATGAACTCGTTGAGCTGCCGGGCAGGGGTGAGTTGAAGTGGGCGGCGACCGCGCTGCGGCAACGAGACTTCGAGTTGGCTCTGCTTTTACCGAACAGTTTTCGGATAGCGCTCATCAGTCGGCTGGCAGGGATTCCGCATCGGGTCGGGTATGCGACTGATTGGCGAGACTTCCTATTGACGGTGGGGGTGCGCCCCTCGAGCGGGACGCCGTTACATCAGGCGGACTCTTACCTTGGCCTGCTACGCGCGCTCAAGTGGGATGCGTGGTTGCGGCCGACCGGATTCCTGCGTCCGCCTGGAAGCGATGCGGAAGTCGAGAAACTGCTCGCTCAGTCCGATCTCCCCCCTTACGCCCCGGTTGTCGGCATTACCCCAGGGGCCACGTATGGGACGGCAAAGCGCTGGCCGGTGGAACGATTTGCAGAAGTCGCCGATCGTCTGGCGGATCGCTTCGGTACGGTTGCCCTTTTGTTCGGTTCATCAAGCGAAGCGTCATTAACACGAGCCATCCGCTCGCGGATGCGCGGGGCTGCCATCGACTTCGGCGGACGAACGACGCTTGCTGAATTGGCCGGCCTGCTGAGTCGGTGCGCGCTGCTCCTGACGAACGATACGGGACCCATGCATCTGGCCTCCGCACTGGGAATCCCGTGCGTAGCCCTGTTCGGCTCGACGGATCCCCATCGCACGGGTCCCCTCGGTTCCGGCCATCAGGTTCTTCACGATCCGCCGACGTGTAGTCCGTGCCGCTACCGCGACTGCCCTATCGACCATCGATGTATGCAGGGGCTGGATGTGGAGAGGGTGGTGGCCGCGGCGGAGAGCCTTCTCATTCGATCACCCTCTCCTGCTGATGCGAGCATCCGGCTGGTGCCGGCGGTGTTTCTGGATCGGGATGGTACTATCAATGAGGAGGTGGGGCCGATCCAACGCCCCGATATGATGAGGCCGATTCCCAAGGCGGCGGAAGCGTTGAAACGCCTTGGCGAGGCGGGATATCGGCGGATCGTAGTCAGCAATCAAGCGCGGGTGGCCCGGGGGGATGCTACTGAAGAGCTGGTTGAAGCGTCCCATCGGCGGCTTCTGGAGCTGCTCCAGGCGGATGGAGGAGGGACGGATGCCTTCTACTACTGCCCTCATCACCCTGAGGAAGGGCGTTTTCCATACAGACGGGACTGCCTGTGTCGTAAGCCTGCTCCCGGACTGATTCAGCGGGCGGCCTATGAGCAGCAGGTGGACCTGGAGCGATCGTACGTCGTGGGGGATAAGGTGAGCGACATGCTGCTGGCAGATGGACTGGGCCTGCCTTCGGTGCTGGTCCTGACAGGCTATGGACGCGAGTCGTTGGAACGCCTTCAGTCGACGGGAGGTCCAATGCCCGCTTATACGGCAAGAGATCTGCTCGACGCTACCGAGTGGATTGTTCAAAGGCGCAGGCCGGCATGACCGCCCCGTTTGGCCATGACCATGTGCCGATGGAACAGGTGCAGCGAATTCTCATCATTAAGCCGAGCTCGCTCGGTGATGTCGTCAATGCCCTCCCGTTCCTTAGCTCGCTCAGACAACGGTACCCCGATCGACATATCGCGTGGCTCGTGGAAGAGGAGGCGGCGGAGCTGCTGTTGGGTCATCCCTTGCTGGATCGGGTCATCGTGTCCGGCCGCAGACGATGGGGCCGGGAGATGCGGTCTCCTTCCTTTGGATCAGCCGCGCTGCGGGAGATGGCTGCGCTGATCGTTGAACTCCGTCAGGGTCGGTATGACCTTGTCGTCGATTTACAGGGACTGCTGAAGAGCGCCCTCATGGTGATCTGCGCCCGTGCGCGATTTCGAGTCGGCCTGGCTGGAGGCCGCGAGGGAAGCGGGCGCGCGTTGACCCACGTCGTGCCGCTTCCACCTGGACCGCTGCATGCCGTAGACCGGTACCTGGAAGCCGCCAGATTTCTGGGAGCAGACCCGCCATCGAAGGCGTTCATGTTCCCTTCTCGACCCGACGATGGGGCGAGGGCTGACGCGCTTCTGGCTGAGGCAGAGGTAAGGCCGAATGCGTTCGTGATCGCTCTCAATCCACAAGCGCGCTGGTCGACAAAACTCTGGGGAGAGGAGCAGTTCGCGCGTGTAGGGGAGGAGCTGGCCCGTCGACATGGGGCCAGGATCCTTGTGATCGGATCGTCCGCTGACCTTCCGGTGGCCAGGCGTCTGGCGCGCCGCATGAACCCGGCCCCGTTCGTGGCGGCCGGTCGGACGGACCTCAAGGTTCTGATCGCGCTCCTCAAGCGGATCGTCCTCCTGGTGACGGTTGATTCCGGTCCCATGCACCTGGCGGCGGCGCTTGGAACCCCCCTTGTCGCGCTCTTTGGCCCAACCGATCCACGTCTGATCGGCCCTTACGGGGGTGACGGGGTTGTACTCCGTGTCCCCCTACCTTGCAGTCCCTGCTCAAAACGGCGGTGTCAGATCGATGAGGATCGTCTGTGCATGCACTCGATTTCGGTAGAACAGGTGGTGGAAACTGCCTCCTCGCTCCTGACCGCGGGTCTGGCATGTCGAACCGACCGCGATTGCTCGTAACCGGGTCCGCAGGGTGTATCGGGTCCCACCTGCGTGGGCAGCTGTTCGATGAGGGAGGGCTAGGTGCCACTCATTGCTTAGACAGTCTCTCGCCCGTGTCATTGCGAGGCGAAGCCGAAGCAATCTCACAGTCCTTCAGAACTACGACGGTGAGATTGCCACCCCTTCGCTTCGCTCTGGGCTTCGGCTTTCTTTGGTCGCTCGCAATGACGGAGTCGGAGGGACATTCATGCTTATGGGTGTGCTGAAGGTGCAAGGGGTATTGGTTCCAATCGGGCCATGAAGGGGTCAGGGTGATTCGACGGGCAGCCGTGGCTGGCTCATTCTACCCGGGTACACGGGAGCTGTTGCGGGCGCAGGCCGCCGATCTGATCACAGGAGATCTCCCGGAGGTGAACGCCATCGGGGCTGTCGTCCCCCACGCCGGCTATATCTACTCAGGAAGGGTCGCCGGAGCCGTATACGCCCGGCTTATCTTTCCAGATGTCTGTGTGATTCTGGGACCGAACCACACCGGCTTAGGAGCAGGGGTGGCGATCATGACCTACGGGACATGGGAGACGCCCTTGGGACAGGTGCCCATCGACACAGAGCTGGCCAGGGCCATCCTTCGGAACTCGCAGACCATAGAAGAGGATGATCTCGGGCACCGGCACGAGCACTCCATCGAGGTGCAGCTCCCCCTGCTCCAGGCGTGTGACCGTCCCTTCTCCTTCGTGCCGATCTGTCTCTTCAGCAGTGAATATGCAGCCTGTCGGGACGTTGGGTTGGCGGTGGCTCAGGCTATTGCGCGGTCGGATCGATCGGTGCTGATCGTGGCCAGCACTGATATGAGTCATTACGTTACTCAGGAACAGGCTAAGGCAAAGGACCATCTGGCGATTGAGGCAATCGTGGCGTGCGATCCCCAACGACTGCATCGAGTTGTGAGACGAGAGGCGATTACCATGTGCGGATTTCACCCGACGACCGCACTGCTGATTGCAGCCAGAGAGCTTGGGGCCACCTCGGGGGAGTTGATCAGTTATGCTACCTCCGCCGATGTCACCAAGGACGATTCCAGCGTGGTCGGCTACGCCGGACTGATTGTCACATGAGGTGCGAAATGGCGAATTTCCTTGACAAGCATAGATCAGCTTTATTACTGTTCTCTGAGTTCGTGGCGACTGTGCGAAGAGGATCGTCATGAGAAATGAAGGCAGGCCTGATTGATGCCGAACGAGATCACAGAGGCAACTACACTGATCAGGGATAAGCGATCAGATAGATCGGGAGAAACGAAGCCGCGCTACTGGGGCGTAGTCGCCACGGTCATCTACCTGGTTGTTCTCGCATCGGTGGGAGCAAAGGCCGCGGATGCCGCCCCTATGGCATATGTGACGAACTCTGGTTCGGCTGATGTCTCTGTCGTTGATACCGCAACAAAAGCTGTTCTCACCACCATCTCGGTCGGGCTGACGCCTGAGCAGATTGCTGTTGCGCCGAACGGCCTCCGCGCCTACGTCGCTAACTCCGGGTCCAACACGATTTCGGTCATCGATACGGCCACCAACACCGTGGTCGGTAGCCCGATCCCGGTGGGGTTCAACCCAGTCGGCATCACCATCACCCAGAACGGTCTCCGCGCCTACGTCACCAACCAGGGCTCCAACACTGTCTCGGTCATCGATACGGCCACCAACACCGTGGTCGGTAGCCCGATCCCGGTGGGGTCAAGTCCCGCCGGCATCGCCATCACCCCGAACGGCGCCTTCGCCTATGTGGCCAACTTCGTATCCAACACCGTCTCGGTCATCGCTACGGCCACCAACACTGTGGTCGGTAGCCCGATCCCGGTGGGCGAGCGGCCTGACTTTCTTGCCGTGGGTCCTGACGGGGTATCAGTGTATGTGCCGAATCAAACCTCTAACACCGTCTCCGTGATCGCTACGGCGACCAACAGTGTGGTCGGTAGCCCGATCCCGGTGGGTACGTTGCCCACTGGAGCCGCCTTTAGCCCTGCAACAAGCCCGGGTATCCCGACTCTATCGGATGGCGCCCTGTTACTCCTCTTGGTCGTCATGGGCACTGCACTTGCCTTGCGAATGACTGGTAGACCCATGGTGAGCCGTCTCCGTCGTCCACCGACGATCTGCTCGTAAGGCACGAATCAAGCTATTTACGATCTTCTCGGTTCCTACCCCTAAAAGCCTTCAGTCTTCAGCCCATCTACCTGTTACCGGCTACTGTTCCACCCAGATCCGGCCGTCCGGATCCTCGATGATTTCACCGATAAGCGCGGCAACGGGTGTCTCACGCTCTCTCAGACGCTGAATCAAGGCTGCCGTCTTATCCTTCGGGACAGCGATCAGGAGGCCTCCGGAGGTCTGGGCATCGCACAGGATCAATTGGGCCTCGTTGCGAATCCCTGGATTCCAGACGATGGCTCCGTCCAACGATTCATAGTTACGTTTGGTCCCGCCTGGACAGATCCCCTCGTGGATCAGATTCCAGGCCTCCGGGAGAACGGGAATCTTCGAGAGCGACACCCGCGCTCCCGCCTTGCTCCCCACTGTCATCTCGTGCAGGTGACCCAGCAGTCCAAACCCGGTGACATCCGTACAGGCGTGCGCGCCGACCGCCACCATGGCCTCCGATGCGTCTTTATTCAGTGCCGCCATGAGCGCGATAGCGGCATCGATGGCTGGTTGTGCGATCTTGCCGCGCTTGATAGCCGTGGTGATGATTCCGAGGCCGAGAGGTTTAGTGAGGATCAGATCATCTCCGATGAGGGCGGTCGAGTTCTTAAAGATCTTCGCAGGGTCGATCAGTCCGGTTACCACGAGGCCATATTTTGGTTCCGGGTCGTCGATGCTGTGTCCTCCGATAATTGGGGCCCCGGCCTCGCGAACTTTATCGGCGCCGCCGCGAAGGATCTCTCCCAGGATACTCAGCGAGAGCGATCCGACTGGGAAACCGACGATGTTGAGAGCGAACAGGGGAGTGGCGCCCATGGCATAGATGTCGCTCAGAGAATTGGCGGCGGCGATCAGGCCACAGCTATACGGGTCGTCCACCACTGGCGTAATGTAGTCTACGGTCTGGACGATCGCCTGCCCGCTGTCCAGTTGGTAGACGGCGGCGTCATCGGAGGTCTCTGCCCCCACAAGGATGTGTGGGTCGTTAAATTGTGGAAGCCGGCCCAGGACCTGGGCCAGATCAGCAGGGCTGATTTTGCACGCTCAGCCGGCTCCATGCGACAAGGACGTCAGTCGAATCTGTTGGTCGCCCATTCGTAATCTCCTTAAGGCGCTACTGGAAGGTTTCTGGCCCGCAGGCCGGATGGTTCTTTTTATCTCCCGACAGACGTGTTTGCTGGACCCCTGCAATCCGCATGAGATGCCTGACCGCTGCAACGCCAAGACGTCCGATCAGGACCCCCCAAAGCGCTCCGCCCAGCACATCGAACGGATAATGCGAGCCGACATAGATTCGGGAATACCCAACGAGAGCCGCCGCAGGGAAACAGAGCAATCCTACTCGTGAATAATTATAGGAGAGAAACACAGCCAAGGCAAACATGTTGCTGGCATGGTTGGAGGGAAAAGAAAACGAGACAGGACGAGTAGTATCCCTGAGGGGGTGAAATGGCCTGGTCCGTTCGAACAGATCCTTCAGGAGTTGACTGGTTTCATCGGTGAGTAGGATCACCGCGATGGCGGAAAGGGCGATAATGCGATCCCGCTTCGGACGGAAGAGCAATATGTACCCAAGCAGGACGACCACCGGGAGGGCGAAGTTCCATTTGTTGCTGACGAACGGCATCAGGAGATCAAAGAATCCGTTCCGCAGACTTTCATGAATCAGGTAGAATCCGGCTTCATCCCACTCGTGCAGTCTCTCGAGCCACGACAGCGTAGACATGATTGGTTCCGCCGTTTACTCATCCATCTGGCGTTGTGAGTGGCCGACCAGAAATACGATCCCCCCCAAGCCGCTGCAGAGGGCCGTCACAGCGAACCATAGCAACGACAGACTGAGCGCGCCGGCGGTATCCAGACCGACCTTGGTGAAGAGGTAGACGGCGCTCCCCTCCCGGAGACCGAGACCTGCGATCGAGATCGGCAGCATCGAGATCACGCTGATCAACGGGACGAACAGGAAAAAATAGCGGAAAGGGACGGGCAGGTTCAGCGCCCGCGAGATCAGGTAGAAGATTGTGATCACCAGTGACTGTAAGACCAATGAGAGCCCCAGCGCCAGCAGAAGGGTGCTTCGGTGGGTCCAGTACTGTTGAACCGCTTCGTATAGCCGATGGACTGTGTCGTGAAATCTCCCAAGGCCTACGCCATGAAGCAGCCTGAAGAACACCACTTGAAGCCGATCGCTCAGCAGTGACGCGATAAGGGCGACCATCCCTGCTGCTGAGCCGGCCGTCAACCAGATGACGAGCGGGTCGTTCACGTGAGTATATGCGGGGATAATGGCGATGCACGCAATGATGGTCAGAGCCGCAAAGCCGGAGAGCCGTTCCACGAGGATGGAGGCCAACGATGCCTCGCGTCGCTCGGTCAGGCGCGAGACCTGATAGCCCCGAACCAGATCGCCGCCGATCGCAGTGGGTAGCATCAGGTTGAAGAACATCCCCTCAAAGTACAGCAGGATGAGGCGCCAGAAGGGGAGGTAGATCTTTTCGGCCCGGAGCAGGCACCTCCAGCGTATCGTGCTGAGCAACTGAGCCAACAGATAGAGGAGAATAGATCCGAAAAAGATCGGGATGTGCAAGGAGCGGAAGAGGGTGCCGATGGCCCGCAGATCGGTTCTGGATACAAGGAGAGCCAGCAGCCCGATACTGACGATGAGCTTCAGTCCGAACTGCCACGTCTTCGCCGTGGACCTATCGGTCGCGCTCACTATCGCCTCCTTCAGGCTTGACCCCATGGATGATCCGTTGAACCATGTAGATCGGTTTGCGCTGTGTTTCGTGATAGACCCGTGCCACCATTTCGCCGAGCAGGCCCATACCCACCAGTTGCACCCCAAGAATCAGGAGAAGGATCGCAAGCAGCAAGAGCGGTCGCCCGCCAATCTGCTGGCCCATGAGCAGTTTAAGGCCGGCCAGATACAGGAGGAGCCCTCCGCCGGTAGCCCCGACGGTGAGTCCTAACCCGCCGAAGATCTGAATCGGGGACGTGCTGAATCGGAGCAGGAATTTCACGGCGATCAGGTCCAAGAGGACCCGCACCGTTCGGACAATGGAATACTTGGAGTGTCCGAACCGTCTGGGACTGTGGTGTATCTTCACTTCGGCGATGGCGATCCCCATCCAACTGGCAATGGCGGGGATGAACCGATGCAGCTCACCGTAGAGCCTGAGATTCTCCACCACTACCCGTCGGTACGCCTTCAGGGTGCATCCGTAGTCATGAAGCCGTACGCCGGTTGTGACGGAGATGAGCCAGTTCGCAAGCACGGAGGGCAGCCGCCTTGAGAGGAAGGGATCCTTACGATCGGCCCTCCAACCGCTGACCACGTCGTAGTCGTTAATGAACTCCAACAGCCTCGGGATATCGGCCGGATCGTTCTGAAGATCTCCGTCGAGAGTCACGATCACGTCGCCTGTCGCGTGGTCAAAGCCGGCAGACATGGCGGCAGTCTGGCCGAAGTTTCGTCTGAGCGCGATCACCTTCCATCGTAAGTCAACCTTCGCGGTTGCCTCCAGGAGGCTGAGTGTCCGATCGGTGCTGCCATCATCGACGGCGACCACCTCATACAACAGTCCAAGACCGTCTAACGCGACAACGATCTGTTCATGGAGGGGACGGACATTGTC
>JACPQW010000064.1 GCA_016190285.1 Candidatus Methylomirabilis oxygeniifera | reverse complement strand
TTGGCGCCAAGGCCGCCCTCAACCTCCTTCGGACCGTCCCTCACCTGGTCTGGGCGCTGATCCTGGTCTTTGCGGTCGGCCTTGGCCCGTTCCCAGGGATGCTCGCTCTGGGAATACACACAGGGGGAGTCTTGGGCAGGCTGTTTGGGGAGGTGATGGAGAACGTCGCAACCCAACCGATCGAGGCGCTGCAGGCGACCGGCGCCGGCCGGCTGCAGATCCTGCTCTACGGCATCCTCCCGCAGGTCCTGCCGGAGTTTGTTGGCTACACGTTGTACCGCTGGGAGGTCAACATCCGGGAGGCGATCATCCTGGGCTATGTCGGGGCCGGCGGACTCGGTCAGCAGATCCAGATCGCGATCAGCCTTTTTTTGGAGCACCGGCTACTCACCCTCATTATCGCGATCTACCTGATCGTCGCGGTCGTCGATACGCTCAGCGCCTACTTAAGACGCCGACTGGCCTAATCCTCTTACCAGGACCCGCCCCGCAGGACCGCCGACCAGCCAGCGATCAGCGTATCATCAGGCGCAGTCGCTACACCCGGTCCAACGGACGATGAGGCGGCGGAGGCAACTCGACCGTGGCCGCATCTCCCGGCCGCACCACCCCGCCTGCTCGCACCACCCCCATAATGCCGGCCTTGCGGATCAGCCGGCCGGACTCGTCCCGGTCCAGCACCGCCGCCATCAGCCCGGGTTGGAAGGCGTCAAGCTGAGCGCATGGGGTGCGCAACCCGGTGATCTCGACAACCGCCTCGGGGCCGAGTCGAACCAGCGTGCCGGTCGGCAGGGCAAGCAGATCGATACCGCGAGTGGTGATGTTCTCTCCCATCTGACCCGGGGCGACATCGAACCCGGCGGCCCGCAACTCGTCGTGCAACTCGGCGTGGATCAGGTGGACCTGCCGCAGGTTCGGCTCGGTCGGGTCGGCCGCCACCCGCGAGCGGTGCTTCGCCGTTCGTCCGAGGTGCGCGTCGCCTTCTACGCCGAGGCCTTCGAGCAGGCGAATGGCATCCACCGGGGGTTTGTCGAATGAGTGCGTCGAGCTGCGGCACACCGCCATCACTTCACCCATCACTTCTTGTCCGGCGGTGGGCAGTTAAATCTGAAGATATGAACGTTCCCGCTGTTCGACTGCATCACCTTCGCACCTTTCGGGCCCTGCAGCGGCTTGTCGGGGCGGATCGCATGGCTCTCGCCAAACAGAACGGTCGGCGTCTCGGTCAGCAGTATAAGCTCGTTGTTGTTAGCTCGGACCTGAAAGCTGGCTTTCCAACTATGATCGCCCATCTTTTCGACGCGTAATGTCAGCGCCGGGCAATCGTCGGTGGTAATGGGCACGAGGATCTTGGCTCCCCCCCAAGGCGCTCTCTTATAGTTATATGCGTTCTCCTTGAATGACCAGTTCCCAAAGACCCAGTTGGAATCGTAGACCACGATCGTATCATTCTTCAGGATTTGAAAATTAATCGGTTCGGTTTTGTCCTTATCATCGTCCTTGGTATTGATTTCAAAAAGCAAATCCGTGATGTTCGTCGCGAAGGCCGCCTGAAACGAGCCCAGCAACAGAACACCGATGACAGCACTCGCGGTGAAGTACTTTAGCATCTTCGTTCGCTCCTCGCTGAAGTCATGACAGCCGCGTCACCGACACCCTGGCGATGCGAGAACCCGGGTCCCACGGAACCGTCTCACCGCTCCCCTGGCGGCGTACAGGCCGTCACCGGATGTACAACCCGTCCGCTGAAGCCCTCTTGAGCCCTGTCTCGTTAAGAACCCCATGCGGCTGTCATCGATTCGTCCGTTCGTTCCGGCTCGGTATGGATCTTCCAATAGCACCTCGGACCAACACCGCTGTCGGCCAGGATCATTCGATAGCCGAAGTCATGCGCGTCAAATATGCCGTTGCGATCCTCTACAAATGCCGCATCTCCATGAATACGGGTTAACTCATCGATACAATCCATAAATTTGTACAATTTCTTTCTGGCGAGTTGTTCGAGCGTGAGGTCCAGATCGTTGACCAGCCAGTCCCATCCCTGATGCCGGGTTGGCTCGCACGGGACGTGGGAAGCCACGTCATTACAGAGTCGTCTCATGATTGACCTCTGCCATTCGCGTGCGTGAATCGCCAGGTCATGATCGCCGCCAGCGCCATCGGCACCGCGCCGAATGCGATAAACACTGCATCACCCGGAAGGCGCAGCCATTCGAGCACACGCACGAACGGTTGATCCATAAACTCCGGACCGCGTGCGTGCCAGTAGCCGTTGGTCAATACATCCCACAGTTGTAAGACACCTCCAGGGAAGAGGCTGAGTATCACCATCAGCGCCAAGCCGATGTTCAATCCCCAAAATGATACGCGCACATACTTCTCCACGCGCTGCCACTGCTGCTCATCCAGCACCTGCCGGAACGCCAGCACCATCAGTGCCAACGCCAGCATCCCGAACACCCCCATCATCGCGGTATGCCCATGATTCGATGTTAGGATCGTGCCAACCTCGTAGAAACTGACGACGGGCAGGTTGATGAGAAAACCAAACACCCCGGCGCCGACGAAATTCCAGAATCCGACCGCCATCAAGAAGTAGAACAACCACTTATGCGGCACCGCCACCGGCAGCTCGCACGCGTCACACTCGCTCTTGGTCAGCTTGATGAAGTCCCACGCATCCAGTGTCAGCAACGTCAGCGGCACGACCTCCATGGCCGAGAAGACGGCCGACAGGGCCATCGTGATGGTGGTCTGACCGGTCCAGTACCAATGATGCCCGGTACCGACAATGCCGCTGCCGAGATACAGGATCGCGTCAAGATAGATGACTCGCTCCACATTCGCGTGTGACATAACGCCCAACTGGAAGAAGATCAGCGCCACCATCACCGTCACAAATAACTCCAGAAATCCTTCAACCCAGAGGTGGACGATCCAGAACCGCCAGTTATCCACCACCGATAGGTGCGTTGTGCTGTCGAAGAACATGGCCGGCAGGTAAAAGAGCGGGATCGCAAGAGCCGTATACTGAAACAGCGATACGACGTGGCGCTGTTT
This sequence comes from Candidatus Methylomirabilis oxygeniifera, assembly GCA_016190285.1. Lineage (GTDB taxonomy): Bacteria > Methylomirabilota > Methylomirabilia > Methylomirabilales > Methylomirabilaceae > Methylomirabilis > Methylomirabilis oxyfera_D. The sequence continues at coordinate 45,395 of JACPQW010000064.1, read as the reverse complement.
CGGGTTGTCTCGTGCCGGCGCCATCGCGCGCACCAATAATATCAGCCACAGCACCAGCCCAATCACCAACAGAACCTGCCATGCCCGCCCCAGATCCAGATACTCCCAGCCTTGATGCCCCAGCCAAAACCAGAGCGGGCCGAACACCTGATTCACCCCCAGCCACTCGCCTAACGAACTGCCGACAACGACTACCGCCAGCGCGGCACACAACAGGTTGATGCCCGGAACCTGCCCGCGCATCTCCCGGTTGCCCAGCGCCGCCGCCAGGAACAGTCCGCCCGCAACGTAGGCTGTCGCGATCCAGAAGATCGCCAACTGCAAATGCCATGTCCGCATGATGTGGCTCGGCGCGACTTGCGCCAAATCGATACCGTAGAACTTGCCGGGCTCAGCCCGGTAATGCGCGGTTGCGGCGCCGACAATCACCTGCGCCACAAACAGCAGCGCCACCATCGCAAAGAGCTTGATCGTCGCCCGTTGGCTATTCGAGGCCACACCCGGCAACATCATCGGGTGCACATGCCCGCTCCGGCCCTTCCAGCCAAGGAAATCAAACTTGCCGAACGCGAACAGCACCCCCGCGATCCCCGCCAACAGCGTAATCAGGCTCAGCGCGCTCCACAGAATCGCGTCGGCTGTGAGCGTATTCCCGGCCAGCGGTTCGTACGGAAAGTTGTTCGTGTACGAGTAGGGCTTGTCGGGTCGATTCGCCACGGACGCCCATGCCGTCCACGCGAAGAAGGCGGTAAGCTGTCGCAACTCCTTAGGGTCAGTGATATATCCGGCCGGCAACCCTATACTGCCCGCCGGCTCGGCGAAGTACGCCGTCCACCTCGCCACCTGCTGCTCGAATGTCGCCGCCTCCGCCTCCGTAAACGTCAGTATCCCTGTGTGCGGGTCATGGCGATTCTGCTTCAACGCCGGTCCTGCCGCAACCGCCAAGGCGTGCAAATACTCCGCCGAAAAATCCGGCCCTAGATACGCGCCATGTCCCCAGACGGACCCGTTTTCCATCAGGCCGTACTTCAAGAAGACCTCCTGACCGGCTCGGATCTCTTCGGCCGTCATGACGGTCGCGCCGCCGGGACCGGTCACCTTGTCCGGGATTGGCGGCGCAAATTGATAGGTACGCACCGCCAGCCAAATCAACACGGCTAACCCACATATCATTGTGATGGCAAGTGAATATCGCCACCAAGGGGAAAGCCCATCGGGGTTTGCCTTCATTGATTGCTCCTTTGGATCATGCTGCGGTCTTTGGAAAGCCCAAAGAAATCATCTTTTCGGAACACTCGACGACCACAGTCGTCATTCGAACGAGGCTGGGGGTCAGCGGTAGGTAGATGGGCGAGCGTGTCCACCTGGATAATCGTCTGCTGTAGTAGCTTGAGGATCGGCGCGAAGCATCCGCGCCATCGCCCGCGGTCAACCCGCCCATGGCGCAGAACAACGCCTTGCCTTCAGGAGCGACGCACCGAACCCGGAAGCCGGGTGCAGCGCGTCGCACACCCACTAATCGATTACGATCGCCCGGAACGGTACTGCACCCCCGGCAGATTCTTGAAATCGGCATCCTGGGTCCATAACGTTGCGTGATAGGCGCGAGCCGTCGCCAGAATCACGCTGTCGGCCATCGGCAGGCGGTGGTCTACACTCAGCTTCGCGGCCCGTAGCGCGATTGGCGTGTTCAAGTCGACCACGATTCCTTGCCTCATGACAGCAATGGCCTGCAAGGCGTCCCCTTCCGTCCGCTGCTGCAGGACTCGCTTGAATACCTCGAAGATCGCCAAGGTGGGGACAACGAGTCGTCGCGCGTCCTCAACGGGTTTGGCAAAAAAGCTCGCGTTTGGTCCATTGGCAAAGTATTCAAGCCAGGCGCTCGAGTCCACAACGTTCATGCCCTATCGGCCTCGCGCTCCACAGAGGTGTCAATGCCCTTGAGAAAGCCACGCATCTGACGCGTTGGACGAACGGGAATGAGCTCAATCCGGTCGTCGTACATCAAAGCCTCAACCTTCTGCCCCGGCTCAAGCCCGAGCTTCTCTCGTATCTCCTTCGGAATCACCACTTGAAACTTTGGCGAGATGGTCACTTTTGCCATGGATCACCTATCGATCGGTTATAAGTTATACGTAGAATATATCGATACTGCTTCGGTATGTCCAGTCGGAATTCGATGAAATGATCGTAGGCACTGGGCATCCTTACTTCACAGGCTGACGGCGTTATGAATCAGCGGCGGAAGGGTGCGCGAGCGTGCATACGTGGATGACCGTCCGCTGGAGCCGCTTGATGGCCGTCGCGAAGCGCCGGACAGAAAGTGGGTGGTAGTCCGCAGCCCCGATGGCGCGGACGCTTCGCGCCGCGCCATGGCTTCCTCGTCAGCTTCCTACGGGCCAATCCTGGCCCAGCGCAAGGTGTAGTGAGTCGCCTATCCCCTTTTTTCTCGGTACGAACTGATAAGCAACGAGAGCGCCGATCCCAGAAGGCCTGCGTTACGAAACGTCACAGCATCGACCCCAACGAAGATGAAAATGAGTGTCATTTCGAGAGCAAGCAGCGATGATGCCACACGTACACACCAGCGCGGGACAAACCATCCAAAGAGGCAGATCGCGATCATGATCTCTCCGAGTCCCTGCAGTCGCAGGTACATATCAACTGAAGCGATCGCGTTGGCAACGTGGCTGAGCCAGCCGGGAACGTACTTGTAGAAGCGTGCAGGATCAGTCAGCAGAAAGAATCCCGCGTAGAGGTTTGCAAAGCCGCAGCCCAGTCGTAAAGGCCATTCTGGGTGTATCCTCATCATAGCCCTCCAGAAGAGCACGTGCGAGACAGGGCCATACGCTCTATCTCATTGCCGGGCACAACCTTACACTCGATACCACCTATCCCGAGGTCCACCACCTGGGTCTTTTCCGGATGCCGGGCCAGCTTCGGCCGTCCAAGAACCCCCGCCATGCGCCCTCTCGGCTGCGCTTCCTGGGTCCTCGCCCCTTCCATGTCCTTCGCGATCGCTGACATGCCCGGCTCTCCTTGACTCCCCTTGCGGGGCTACGAGGTCGGCGCCGCCGGATTCCCTTCGTGGTACGGACTACTGGCTTGCACCTCCTTCTCAGAGAGGGGTACCCTGCTTCACCACACCCAGTCGCCCAGATGCCGTGGGAGCCTGCTACCTGGCTCTCTAGCGATTCCTACGACCCGCCTTGCACCAGTTAGTCATCAGAACCTTTCAAGGCACATGAGCGTGGGGTAAGGTGCCTTGTCGCTCACATTCCAACCGCCCTACCTCTTGATAAAGGTCAGCCAGGGCCTCCTCTAAAGGGGCTGCGGGCCAGGGGCTCGAAGGACGATGAGAATCAACGTCCGTCTTCCCCCTTGAACGTTGTTTGGAGCCTCTGTCCCCACACCTGGTACAGCGGGTGTATGCCGAGCCGCCGCCTATGCAACCTTTGCCTCCGTCGCAGCCCATCGCCTGGCCATACGCTTCATCTCTTCAGCATACTTCGGCCAGTCATGCAATGTCTCCGGATCAAAGTCCGCCCCATTGGGCCAGACCAACGTATGCACTTCCGGGTCTATCTCGACCTGATTGAATAAGCGCTCGTCCTGCAAAGGCGTATACAAAGCGCCCTCCAGCACAGGTCGAAAGTCGATGACCTGCTCTGTCTTATCGTCGAACGCAACCCGAAGCGTGTATGGGCCAACGATTTCACACTCAATGACCCGATAGATTGGATGGTTCATGATCGACTCCCTTACCGGCAAGGCTTTACCTCGTGAGAACGCTTGGTCGCATTGTACCCGATTCCCAACCAGACTCACGACTGAATAGCCTGCTCAGGCTATCAGTACGAGGCCGGTTGGTCTATTACGTCCTTGACACTCCAACGATTGCCGCAATTCTCCAGCCGTTTTAGGGACTTGTCAAGGGTCTCCACGCGCCGCCGTTACCGACAAACACTCAGTTCCCTAGACCGTTCGAATGCCTGCCTGTGCGTCGCACGCAGACAGGTCATACCCATGTTCCAGCGGAGGCATAGCGAACGAATAACGGAGGCTGTGATAGCTTGCAGGCTTGGGTATTTACGGTCGAGGGCGACCTGTTGGTATGCTATAGTCACAGGTGCGCGGGGTATCTTCCGGGCGCTAAGGACACAGACGATCAATGAAGAATGAAACAGCAATGCGGTTCGTGGCCGATGCGATGCTGGGTCGGTTGGCCAAGTGGCTTCGCGTGCTGGGGTACGATACGCTCTACTGGCGAGGCGACGATGCCCGACTAGTGCGCCTGGTTTTGGCTGAGAATCGGCTGTTGCTCACCCGCGACACCCACCTGCCTCCTCGGCTGCCGCCCCATCTGACCTTCTTCATTAACAGTGATCACTACGATGAGCAGCTTGACCAGGTCATTGCTCGCTTTGGGTTGCCGCCCCATATCGGCCGCCTGTGCGCGCGATGCAATCTTCCCCTGGAGCCGGTCGACAAAGCCGAGGTACGCGCCGAGATCCCCCCGTTCGTCTGGCAGACTCAGGAGCGGTTCGCTCGCTGCCCCGGCTGCCTCCGGATCTACTGGGAGGGGACGCATTACGCCCGGATGCTGGAGACACTCGATCGTGTGGCTGCCATGAGGAAGGGAAACGGCCAATGCGCGTAAGTTTCATGGGCACACCCGCGTTCGCCCTGCCGTCGCTCAGGGCGCTCATCGCCGCTGGTCACGAGATCTGCCTGGTTGTGACCCAACCGGATCGGCCGGCCGGGCGCGGGCGCGTGCCGACCCCGCCACCCGTGAAACTCGCTGCCCAGGAGCTCAAGCTCACGATCCTGCAGCCGGAGAAGGTTGGCGAGCCGGCGGTCATGTCGGCGCTGCAGGTGGCCCAGCCAAAGGCCATCGTCGTCGTCGCCTATGGCCAGCTTCTGCCGAAGCCGATTCTCACCCTGCCGCCGCATGGTTGCCTGAATCTCCATGCCTCGCTCCTGCCGAAGTACCGTGGCGCCGCGCCGATCCCATGGGCCATCATCCAGGGAGAGACCGTTACAGGGGTCACCATTATGCAGATCGAGGCGCGGATGGATGCCGGTCCGATCCTCATGCAGCAGCCCGAGCCGATCGGGCCTCAGGATACCGCTGGCACCATAAGCGAGCGTCTGGCCGTCCTGGGGGCCGAGCTGTTGTGTCAAGTCCTTGATCAGATAGCACACCGGACAGCCCAGCCGATCCCGCAGGACGAGCGGCGTGCAACCTATGCGCCGAAGCTCACCGTGGGCGAGACGCATCTCGATTGGACCCGCAATGCGCGAGCCCTCGACTGCGTGATTCGGGGCCTGTGTCCAACGCCGGGAGCCGTGACCAGCTTCGGGGGACGCCGCGTCAAGGTGTTGCAAGCCGAGGCAGAGGCAACAACCGACTCCCCTCCAGGCGCCGTATGTGCAATTAATCGCGCGAAAGGGGTGTTGGTCGCCGCCGGGCAGGGAGGTCTGTGGCTGTCACAGGTGCAACCGGAGAACCGTCGCGTGATGACCGCAGCGGAGTTTGCCAGCGGGTACCATGTCCAACCCGGCGACGTCTTTGGCTCCGCGTAGAGGCACGCAGATGGACGCACGGCGGCTCGCGTTCGAGATATTGACCCAGGTGGAGGACTGCCAGGCTTACGCGAGTCTTCTCCTCAACGCGAGATTGAACCGTTCGCGCCTGTCGCAACAGGATCGGGCGCTGACAACCGAGTTGACGTACGGCGTCCTCCGCTGGCAGGGTCGTCTTGACTATCTGCTGGCCGCCGTGACCGATCGCTCCTGGAATACGGTCGATCGGCCGCTGCGCCGGCTGCTGCGTCTTGGCGCCTATCAGATCCTCTTCTTGACGCGCATCCCGGCCTATGCCGCCGTCAACGAGACCGTCGCTCTGACGCAAGCCGTCATGCGCGGCCACGTCAAGTCCGGCGCCAAAGCCTTCGTCAATGCGATCTTGCGCCGATTATTGGAGCGGCATGCAACGATTCGGTTTCCTGATCCGTTCAACGATCCGGTCGACGCTCTCGCGGCTCGCTGGTCGCACCCGCCCTGGCTGGTCAGCCGCTGGCTGAAGAGGCTTGGAGCCGAAGAGACTGAAGCGCTTCTGCAGGCCAACAACGACACCCCGACGCTTTCCGTCATCGTCAACCGCCTCAAGTGTCGGCCTGAGGAGGTCGAGGCCCGTCTCGCCAGGATTACGGGATCGGTGACGCCGGGCCGATTCGCCCCTGGCGCTTTTCACCTCACTGACGGCGCAGAGGCGCTGCGGGATTCCGCATTCGCGGATGGCTGGTACGTCCCGATGGATGAGGCGGCGGCCTTGCCGGTCCTCCTGCTGGATCCCCAGCCCGGCGACGTCGTGTTGGACGCCTGCGCGGGCGGCGGCGGGAAGACGGCCCTGCTCCTGGGTCAGCTCGCCGGACGTGGGCGAGTGATCGCGCTCGATCCGAGCGCTCGCGCGCATCGACGCCTCCGAGAGGCCAGGGCGCGCCTGGGTCTTGATCGGGTCTTCCCGGTCCAGGCCGATGCCAGGCAGGCCGCGCAGCTCTTCACGCGCCCGGTGGACCGAATCTTGGTGGATGCGCCGTGCAGCGGCCTCGGCACCCTCAGACGCCATCCTGAGCGGAAGTGGCAGCAGCAAGAGGCGGGCTTGACGACTCTGGCACGCCTGCAACGTGAGCTGCTGCATGGAGTCGCGCCGGTACTTAGGCCTGGAGGATTCCTGGTCTACAGCACCTGTTCGCTTGAGCCGGAGGAGACCGACACCGTGGTCGAGACGTTCCTGCATGATTTCCCGGAGTTTACCGCCACCCACGCCTCCGGCTGCCTTCCTGCAACGGTTGCGGAGCTGATCGATTCTAAAGGCGCTCTTCGCACCTGGCCGCACCGGCACGGGCTCGACGGCTTCTACGCCATCCGATTCCGCAGGAGCGGCGGATGAAGCTCCTCCGTCTGCTGGGCAAGGGTCTTGCGGCGGTCTTGATCCTGACCGCTGTGGCAATCGTGAGCGGCGCCATCACGGTGTGGCTTGCTACGGATAAGGATAAGGTCCAGCTTCCGCGCGTGATCGGAATGAACGCCACGGCGGCGCTCGAACTGCTGCGCGAGCAGGGGCTCCAGCCGAAGGTGAGCGGCCGCGAGTACAATGAAGCCGTTCCGCAAGATGCTATTATATTCCAACGACCGGCCAGTGGTTCATGGGTGCAGAAAAACAGCGAGGTCCGCCTGGTAGTCAGTCAAGGGAGCGACGCAGTCGCGCTCCCGAACCTCACCCGATTGCCGCTACCGGAGGCCGAGCAGCTTCTCCAGCGATTTGGTTTTACTCTGAGCCGGGTGGTGCGGGTCCACTCGTCGGAACGCCCGACGGGGGAGGTGATCGCCCAGGATCCTGAGGCCGGCGCCCTGATCCGCCGGGGAAGTTCGGTTGCTGTGCTGCTCAGCCTTGGCCCGCTTGAGGAGCCGGCCCCCGCACTCACATTGCCTTCCTTGAGTCTGCTCGAACCGCACAGTACGACACGATGAGACGTTCGGCGTCTTGAAGCTGACCTTATATCCGACGAGTTATGAGTGGCAGTTCATCCCGATCGTAGGGCAGAAGTTCACGGATTCTGGCGCGGGACGGTGCCACTAGCTTGACACGGTGGTAAATCGACTGATATATTCTTTTGCGTACTCGACGCGGGTGAAGTTGTTCTGCTCCCATTTGGGTGACGAACAGACACTTGGAGGAATAGGCTTCCGTGACAGGTCGAAGTCAAAGAGTTTTCGCTCTTGCCTTTACGCTACTCGTTGTGTACATGGGATCGCCAGCCATCCATATTAAAGTTGTCGGCCCCCATGATCATTCTCATTCGACCCCTCTCGGGAACCGGTCTGCTGCTTACCACTCGCACGTAAACCTGCATGAAGAGACGCAGGCGCCTAAAAGAGTGCAGGACCATAAGCCTCGACCCACAAGGCAACCGATCCCTCACTGCGATTTCGAGGTGAGCCCGATCGATCAGCCGCCACACTCTTTCTTTGCGCCTCCGGGATTCGTCAGGGCATACACTGATCAACTTGCCCCGTCCCCGCTCTCCTTCACGATCGACATCACCTCCCCACCGCCTCGTCTCACGTAGTTCTACTTCCGGTTCTCACGACCGTTATCACTTCCCCGCCTCTGCGGGGATAATCGCCGCTATTGAAATGAAGCCTCCTCGCGGCAAGCCGCGGGGTATCGTATTCTGTTCTGGCCCGTCATTCCGTGCCTGACACGGAATCCAGTCGGGCCCTCTCTGGATACCGGCTTCCCCCGGTATGACGAACACGAACCAGCAACGCGGCCATAAGGAGGTGGGGTATGTTCAACGTTATTGTGAGGATGGTGAACAGATGAAACTTATGCACCTTCGCGGTTTTATCGTTCTTATCCTGATCTTATGTGGGACGCCTCTACCCGCCGGCGCCCAACGCCAGGAGTTCCCGCGAATGCTTTCTCTCACCGACGCCTTACAGATCGCAGGGAGGCAAAACCCCGGTCTACTGACAGAGATGACGGCCCGCCAGATCGCGAGTGGAGACGCTGCCACCGCCGCGCTACTCCCCAACCCGGAGGTGCTGATCAGGTCGGAGGGGTTTCGCGGGGGCTCATTTGTAGATCGACAGGAGCTCTTTGTTGAGGCCAGCCAGGAGATTCAGACAGCCGGCAAGCGCACCCAGCGGATAGCCGTTGCAGGCGCAAATCTTCGCGCGACCGAGGCCGACATCGACAATACGGCCCGTCTTCTCAGGTTTACGGTTAAGCAGACATACTTCCAGATCGTGCTGGCCAGGGCCGATCTTGCCGTAGCCCGCGACCTGTTGGCTGATTTTGACCGGACCATTCGCTCCAAGGAGGAGCAGTTCCGTCTCGGGGAGATCTCCGGGGCGGAACTGAGACGTGTGCAGGTTGAGCGCTTCAGGGTGTTTGACGACGTCGTTGCGGCAGAGCTGAACCTCAAACAGGCCAGGGTCGCGCTGCTCACGCTGCTCGGCGTTACCGACCCGACATTCGAATTCGATGTTACTGAAGAGCTCGTCAAAGGCGAACCTGTCGGCAGTCTGACGCCGTTGCATGCCGAGGCGCTGCAAAACCGTCCCGACCTCAAGGCTCAGCATCAGCGATTTGTCCGAGCTCGTGAACAGAAAGGACTGGAGCAGGCACGGCGTTTCCCGAACCTCTTTCCCTTCGTTGGCTACAAGCGGAACTTCAGCGAGGATAGCGTCTTGTTTGGGGTCTCGGCCCCTCTGCCCCTCTTCAATCGGAACCAGGGAGGCATCATTCGAGCTCAGGCAGAAGAAGAGCGAGAATCGTTGCAGCTCAGGCGATCGGAAACTCAGGCGCTCCTGGAGGTGGATCAGGCGTTCAACCGGTTTGAGAGTGAACGCCGACGCCTTGAAGGGCTGGAAACCGAATACCTGCCCAAGGCCCGCGAATCACGGGAGATCGCCGAGGCTGCGCACAAGCTGGGAGCTATCGATTTGACAGCGTTTCTGGATGCACAGCGAACCTTTCGGGAGGTCCAGCGGCTCTACAACCGCTCCCTGTACGAACTGAGCATTGCCAGATTTCAAGTCGAGGCGGCCGTGGGCCGGTAGGAACACACGATGATCGCGCATTTATTGAGTAGATTCCGCCTTCCGCCTTCCGCCTTCCGCCTTCGGAGCCTTGCATTGCCGACGGTGATCATTGCGGCAGCTCTGGCGATAGCAGCCTGCAGCCGCACCCCCGAACCAAAACCGGCTGAGACTACGAGCATGCCTGAACCAGATAAGGTCACGATTTCGGCTGAGGCTCAGGCCAGGTTCGGATTTGCCGTCGCCAAGCCGCAGCGTATTGCACCGGTCCGGCTCATTGAGGCTACAGCCGCGATTGCGCCGAACCCTGCCCGTGTCGCCCACATCGCTCCGCTGGCGAAGGGACGACTGGAGCGCATGCATGTGCAGGCTGGCGATTCAGTGAACCAGGGCGCCCCGCTCTTCGAGTACGACAACATCGAGCTGGGGGAGGCCATTGGAGACTATATGGCAGAGTTTGCCGATCTCCGACGAGACCTGGCCCACTTGTATCATTCGCAGCAATCGTTGGGCCGCGCCCAATTGCTCCTGGAAAAAGAAGCCATCGCCGAAAAAGAGGTCCATGTCCGCGAGGCGGAGCATCGAGTCGCTGAAGCGTCGGTCGCGAATCGGCATGCGCGAATCGCGCGGGTAAAGGAGAAGCTGTATCGCTTCGGGATGACCGAGGAACAGATCGACGCACTGTCAACCGGCCACGAGAAGACGTTCCGTCGTGAGGCCTCCTACACAGTCGTCAAGGCGCCGATCTCCGGCGTGATCATCAAGCAGGAAGGGGCGCCTGGCGAGGTGGTCGGGTCGGAGAAAGAACTGCTGGCAATCGCCGACCTCTCCAGCGTCTGGACACTGGTGGATATCTATGAGAAGGACCTGGGTCAGGTTCGACGTGGGACAACCGCTGAAATTAACGTGGAGGCCTACCCGGGAGAAACCTTTCGCGGCACCATCAGCTATGTCAGCGATCTCCTCGATTCCGAAACGCGGACAGCCAAAGCGCGAGTGGAGATCCCCAACCCTCAACGGAAACTGAAGCTTGGGATGTTCGCAACCGTCCGGCTTCGGACCCAGGTGACTGGTGGGACTGCCAGGGTTACGGCGATTCCTTCATCGGCCATTCAGCAGATCGACGGTCAGCCGTCTGTGTTCGTCAAACTCGGCACTGTCACGTTTGCGCGGAGGAAGGTGAAGCTTGGACTCGCATCGGGAGACCTCATTGAGGTCGCCGAAGGTCTCAGAGGGGACGAAGAACTCGTGACCACGGGTAGCTTCTCGTTAAAATCCGAGTTTCTGAAGGAACAAATCAGTCAAGGACAGGGGCAGTAACCCCCTGGAGGATCCCGCATGCTCCAGCGTATTTTTGAGCTTTCTCTGGAAAACCGATTTCTCGTCCTGATCCTGACCGCACTCCTGGTCCTCGGCGGCGTGATGGCCTTGCGCGATCTGCCGATCGATGCCCTTCCGGACATTACGACTGTCCAGGTGCAGATCCTTACGGAAACGGCGCCGATGGGTCCCGTAGAGGTGGAGCGATACATCACCTTTCCGATCGAAGCGGCCATGAGCGGCCTGCCGGACCTCGAGGAGATCCGCTCGATCAGCCGCTTTGGCCTGTCGGCTGTCACCGTGGTCTTCAAGGACCACGTCAACATCTATTTCGCCAGACAACTGGTGGCCGAGCGGCTGGCTGCAGCCAAAGAGCAAATTCCCGCAGGCTTCGGGACGCCGGCGCTCGGGCCGGTGACTACGGGCCTCGGCGAGGTGTATCAGTTCGTTGTGAGAGGTGAGGGCTATACCCTGATGCAGCTCCGCGAGATTCTTGATTGGCAAATCGCGTACAGACTGCGCGGGGTCCCTGGGGTGGTCGAAGTCTCGCCGGAAGGCGGGTATGAGAAGCAGTACCACGTCCTCATCGATCGGAAACGACTCGTCTCGTACCGAATCCCGATCGGTCGGGTCTTCGATGCGCTGGAAAAGAACAACGCCATCGCCGGCGGCGGCTACATCGAGCACAATGGCGAGGCCTACGTGATTCGCGGGGAAGGGCTGGTCGAACGCTCGGAGGACCTGTCCCGCATCATCGTGGGCGTGGGGCCTGGCGGCACGCCACTGACCGTCGCTCAATTGGGCGAAGTCAAGATCGATGCGATGCCGCGGATCGGCGCTGCCACCCGGAACGGCGAGGGCGAGGCGGTGATCGCCATGACCCTGATGCTTCGCGGCGGTAACGGCCGCGTCGTGGCCGAGCGGATTAAAGAAGAAGTGGAGCGGATGAAGCCCAACCTACCGCCCGGGATCATCATCGAGCCGTTTTACGATCGGTCCGATCTCGTCAACAAGGTCATCCGGACGGTCACGACCAACCTCATCGAGGGGGCCCTGCTGGTCATCGCCGTGTTACTCCTGCTCCTCGGCAATCTTCGGGGCGGGTTGATCGTGGCGGCTGCCATTCCGCTTTCCATGCTGGTCGCCTTCACGGGGATGATCCAGACGGGGATCTCCGGGAATCTCATGAGCTTGGGCGCGATCGACTTCGGACTCATCGTGGATGGCGCGGTGGTCATGATTGAAAACATCGTCCGGCATCTGGCGGAAGAGCGCGGGGTGCGGCGAGAGGAACGTCCCCTCATTATCCTCCGAGCCGGACGGGAGGTCCTGCGGCCCATCTTCTTCGCCGTCAGCATTATCGTGATCGTCTATCTGCCGATCCTCACGTTACAGGGCGTCGAGGGGAAGATGTTTAAGCCGATGGCGTTTACGGTTATCTTCGCCCTTATCGGATCGCTGATCTTGTCGTTTACTCTTATGCCGGTGCTGGCTTCCCTATTCCTGCGAGGGCCGATCGCCGAGGGCGATTCGTGGCTCCTCCGCCGCGCCAAGGCCCTGTACGTACCGCGGCTCAACTGGTGCGTTCACCACCCGACAATGACCGCCCTCATCGCGGCATCGGCCTTCGTCGTGAGCCTCTTGTTGGTACCGTTTCTCGGTGGGGAGTTTATCCCGCAACTGAATGAGGGCGACATCGTCATCCAGGCCTGGCGTTTGCCGAGCATCGCGCTCGACGAGTCGCTCAAGAGCACAACCGAGATCGAGCGCACCCTCCTCCGCTTCCCCGAGGTGAGGCAGGTCGTTTCGCGGACTGGGACCCCGGCGGTCGCCACCGATGTGATGGGCATGGAACTCTCAGACATCTTCGTCAGCCTCCGCCCGCAGACGGAGTGGCGGACGGCCCGAACGAAAGAAGAGCTGATCGCCAAGTTCGCCGCCACCCTCTCGTCCGAGGTTCCTGGCGTGGGCATGAGCTTCTCCCAGCCGATTGAGATGCGATTCAATGAATTGATCGCCGGCGTCCGATCCGATATCGGACTCAAGATTTTCGGGGACGACCTCAAGGTCTTAAAGGAAAAAGGGGACCAGGCAGCCCACATCCTGCGGCAGATCCGTGGTGGCCGGGATGTCCGGGCCGAGCAGATTGCCGGTCTGCCTGTTCTGCGGATTCAGGTGGACCGGCAGCGGATCGCCAGATATGGGATCAACGCGGCAGATGTCCTGGCCGCTGTGGAGGCCGCCGGCGCCGGGAGGGTGGTGGGAACGGTCTTTGAAGGGCAGCGACGGTTTCCTCTGGTCGTCCGAGCGGTCGGCAGTAGCCCTACTGATCTCCCTTCCTTCCAGGACTTACCCGTTGCCGCCCCAAATGGCGCCCTCATCCCTCTTGCGCAACTGGCCTCTGTCAGTATCGAAGAGGGTCCCGCCCAGGTCAGCCGGGAAGATATCAGCCGGCGGATCGTGGTAGAAGCTAATGTGAGGGGCCGCGACCTCAGCTCGTTCGTGCGCGAAGCGCAGGACCGAATCGCCAAAGAGCTTACACTGCCGCCCGGCTACCATATCAAGTGGGGTGGGCAGTTTGAAAATCTGGATCGCGCAACCCGTCGCCTCACCATCGTCGTTCCTCTCTCACTGTGCCTGATCTTTGTCCTGCTGTATACCACCTTCAATGCGGTCCGACCGGCGCTGCTGATCTTTCTGAACGTCCCGCTGGCGGTAACCGGCGGGGTGCTCGCGTTGGCCTTGCGCGGATTGCCGTTCAGTATCTCTGCGGGGGTGGGTTTTATTGCCCTGTTCGGCGTGGCCGTCCTGAACGGCGTGGTTCTGATGAGTTACATCCTGCACCTTCGTGAGGAGGGATTCTCTGCAAGCGATGCGGCGCTCAAGGCCGCTGAGATCCGTCTGCGACCGGTCCTGATGACGGCCCTCGTCGCCGGCCTCGGGTTTGTCCCGATGGCGCTATCCCATGGCGTGGGCGCCGAAGTCCAGCGCCCGCTGGCTACAGTCGTTATCGGTGGCCTCGTGACATCCACACTGCTGACACTCTTTGTGCTTCCGAGCCTCTATCGCTGGTTTGAACGCGAGCCCGCAGACGCTGCCTGACCCCTGGAAAACGGCGTTTCGTTTTTCTACTTGACAGCAGCAATCCGGCTCCGATAGCCTACATATGGTTCAGGGGCCTGCTCAAGTTGATTCGCGAAGTAGGATCACATATCCTCCAATGCAACGATTACATGATCGATCCATAATTCGCCTGCGCCTCAAATATTTTGCGGCTGCGTCCTTTGGCTTTTACCTACTCCTCAACGCCTTCCTCACTCACTGTCTCGTCCAGCCCCATAACGGGCACCTGCAAGGTCAGGCCAATAGTCATCTCGCCTCGATCTGTATGTGGGTCCATAAGACCGTGTCGCCTCATGCGCCATCAGCGGGATTGATACTGCCGGCAGTTGCAGCAACTCTACTTATCGTCATACCGCTCCTCCCACGCCTTTCCCAGTTTCGGATCATTCGCTGCACCGGTCGATCACCGCCCCAGCCCTGCTTCGCTTGACCCTCTCAACCGTCGGTCCCGACGTCCACCAGGTACTGATAGAAGTTGGAAGATTTTGCGGGGCGACGCATACACCGTACTCCTCTTGAATTGGTTAGAAGTCGCCGTGTCATTGCGAGGCGAAGCCGAAGCAATCTTACAGTCCTTCAGGACAACGACGGTGAGATTGCCACGCTCCCCTCGGTCGCTCGCAATGACGAGTCGGTGAGCGGCGAGGTCTCGCACCAAACTTTTCTGCCCGTGGAAGCACCGTAGATTTACGGTATATCGGTTTGACGCAGGCTGACTAGGAATCCGGCAGCTTCGAAGCAAATTGGTCTTCTCGGAATGGCGAGCTTATATTCAGGAGGGAAGCTCATGCGCCACGTGACCGGTTGGTCCCGTATCTGTTCCTTGGTCGTAGGTATTGCCGTTATGATCGCGTGGCCTGCCGACGGGTGGGCTCACGGCGTTGTAGGAAAGCGTTGGTTCCCGTCTATGTTGGCGGTCGAAGACCCATTCGTCTCTGACGAGTTAAGTACCGTGGTCGAGCACATCAGAGGGCCGGAGGAATTAGAAACTGAGATAGAAATGGAGTTGACCAAGCGGTTGACTCCGAATCTGGCAATCGGAGTCGGCGGCACCAGAGTAATCAGCAGACCTCGTGGCGAGGAAGAGGAAGAGGGCCACGAGACCGCTCACGGCTGGACGAATCCGGAGTTCATGCTCCGCTATCAGTTCATTCGGGATTCGATGCACGAACTGGCCGCCACCGCCGCCATCAATGTCTCGCCAGGCGGCGTCGGGGACAGGCGAGTCGGCAGGCTCTCAGGAACGACCGTCAGCCCGGCTCTTCAGATCGGTAAGGGGTTCGGTGATCTCCCGGACTGGGCCGACTGGCTCAAGCCGGTTGCGGTCACTACGTCGGTCGGCTTCGACCTGCGCACCAACCGCAATGACAGAGAAGAAGATGCCCAACACGCCTTCGCCTGGGGAGTTACCGTGATGTACAGTGTCCCGTATCTGCAATCGTTTGTGAAAGACGTCGGACTCCCCTGGCCGTTCAACCGCCTGTTCCCCATCGTGGAATTCAACGGCGAAACCTTGATCAGCGGTCCAGAGAAGGGAAGCCACACCGCCTTTGCGAACCCTGGACTGATCTGGGCCGGGAAGTATATGCAACTCGGAGTTGAGGCGAAGATTCCTTTAAACAATACGTCAGGCAGCAGCGTCGGAATTTTGGGGATGGTCCATTTCTTCCTCGACGATATCGCGCCTGACATTTTCACCTGGACACCGTTCCATGGGGTATTGGGACCGCAAATACTGCCGAGATAACCGATCGATGGGACCATGGAGCAGCGCTACGGCTTTCGTGATAGGACTGCTCCTGATGGCTACATCGGCCTGGGGCCATTCCTTCCCAGACCACTCGGAACCGCGAGTGGGGTGGACGGTCAATAAACCGCCTGCTCAGGTCAGGATCTGGTTCGATGTGCCCATTGAGCCGATCTTCAGCACTATCAAGGTCGTCGATGCGAACGGGCAGCAGGTGGATAAACAGGACGGACGCGTGAATCCGGCGGACCATACGGTCCTGGAGGTGAGCCTCCCGTCTCTGCCACCCGGAAAATATCGGGTATTCTGGAACGTCATTTCTATCGATACTCACCGTACTGAAGGCGACTATCCGTTCACCATCTCGTCGAGCCCATGACCGACATGCAGACCCTCGTGCCGATCGTTATCCGCTACCTGGGGTTTGTGAGCCTCACCATGTTGATCGGCGGCTTCGCCTTTGTGTGCCTGATCCTTCCGCCGGGTCTGTTATCGCGTGAGGGATACCAAATCCTTGAGCGACATCTTCGCCGAGTTCAGGCAGGCTCGATCCTGATCGTGGCGCTCACGAGCGTAACAGATCTGATTTTGAGAACCCTGGCGATGAGCGGCGGGGGCCTGGCCACATTGGGCCTCGCCCTTCCGATGGTCCTTCGACACACCCATTTCGGGACGGTGTGGATCGTCAGGATCCTCCTGCTAGGGCTGCTGGGCGCGGCCTGGTGGCTCCGGCTACAGGGGTCGGCCGCACCCTCCCGGTTTGCCTGGATCGCCGGAATCCCCCGCTTGGGGCTGCCGGGTATGACCTGGTGGCTCCGGCTGCTGGGGACGACCGCAAGCCCACAGTTCGCGTGGGCTTCCTTCTTTGGCGCCTGCTTCGTGGCCCTCACCACGACCCTCTCAGGCCACGCGGCCGACTGGGGCGATGTGTCGGTTCCGGCGCTGGTTGACTGGTTCCATCTCCTAGCGGTTTCCATATGGATCGGCGGGCTATTCACCTTCGGGTTTCTGCTCAAGCGTTCTCTGGCGATGACAGACATGGAAGAAATGGTACGTGCGCTCTCACTAATCGCCAGGATCTTCTCCAGGATAGCGGTCGGCTGTGTAGCTATTTTTCTGCTGACGGGGCTCTACAACACCTGGTTACAGGTAGGCGTCCTTTCGTTTGTCGTCGCCTCCGCCTACGGTTGGACTCTCCTGGTGAAGCTGTCGCTCGTGGCGCTTATCCTGATGATTGCGGCGGTCAACCGGTTCTACTTCCTCACCCAGTTGAGACCAAGCGTGACCAAGCACGGCCAACCGGGTTTCAGGACGATCCCGCGTATCAGCGGCAGTCCGCAAGCAGCCAACGAGGCTAGGGACACCCGACGGATTCGATACCGGTTCTCCCGGTTTGTCCGGCTGGAGTGGATCATCGTGATGATCGTGCTGGCGTGTTCGGCCTTGCTCACACAGTTACCGCCAGCCCGCCATGTACGTCACCTCGAACATCTCAAGTCGGCTCAGCATAATGGCGGCCATCCGCCGGCGCACAACACGCCAACGGCAACGCCGTCATCAACGAACAGATAGGAGTCAGAGCGATGCATAAGTCTTTATTGCGCGTCGATGAAGCGGCGACGCTGCTGAGCGTCAGCCGTTGGACCATTTATCGTTGGGTCCAAGAAGGCCGGTTGGAGGCCACCAAGATTGGAAAAGGAAGTCTCCGCATCTTCGAGAGCTCTGTGACCACGCTGATTGAACAGAACCGGACCTTCGGTGACGAACCGATTCATTGTCATGACGGCCGACCGAAGCGGCCCTGGCGGTTGGAGCGCCGCCCTCCGATAGCGGCGCAGGCGTGAACGATTGTGTTGCAGCAGTGAGCAGGTATCTGTAGACAAGCATATCCGAAGGAAGTAACAATGTTCCCACGCTGTGTTCCTCCTGTCGGTCGTATGTAGCGCCTGGCGAGATGAGATTTCACGTATGCGGCTCTTGAACAGACCATTCCACGAAGCTCGATCCTTCCGGCTCCTCGCCGCATCGGCGCTTAGCCTCTATCTGCTGGTGAACGCGTTCCTTATCCTGTGTCTGGTCCATCCGCACAATGCGCACCTCCAAGCTCAAGCAGATGATCATCTCAGCTCTGTCTGTACCTGGGTTCACAAAACCGTTTCCTCTCATGTGCCGTCGTCAGCCATAACACTGTCTTTGATTGTGGCTGTACTGCTCACCTTCTTGCCGTTGCCTCAACACAGTCCTGAGACCTGCTCCATCAAGCTGACCGGCCGCTCTCCACCCCTGTTCGCCCTCATATAAGTCTCTCCACTCGAATACCGAACCGGTAGACACCACAATTATTTCGCGTGAGCGAAGGCGCGTACGCCTTTTCCCGGGCTTAGGCGGGTTCTGAAACCGAATAGTGCGGTTGTGGACGCCATGGGCTGTGGCCCAAGGCTCGCCTCAGCGTCGCTATATCTTGGCGCTCACTACCCTCCTACACAGGGAGGCCGACGACGTAGGAAGGACGAAAGAACTCGAAGGTCCTTGAGCCACAAACGTGAGTGAAGGAGGTAAAGATGTCGGGACTCGTTGCGCTTCTCATTAAAGGGGGGCCGGTCATGATCCCCCTCCTCTGCTGTTCGATTACCTCGCTGGCCGTGGTCATCGAACGGGGACTGTTTTGGTGGCGCCTGCGTCCCTCCGGGGAGACGGAGCGGATGCTCGCGCTGGCGTCGGCCGGCCAATGGGAGGATGCGCGTAAGTTCGGCGAGCTCTCCCGCTCTCCGGTGGCCCGCGTCCTTGCAGCCGGGATTCGCCATCGGAACCCTGCGCCAACGCTGGCGATGGAGGCCGCCGCCCATGAAGAGCTGACCCACATGCGGCGATACTTGCCGTTGCTCGACACGGTCATCACCCTCTCACCCCTATTGGGCCTCCTCGGTACCGTCACAGGGATGATCAGCAGCTTCGGGGTCATGGCCTCCGGCGGCATCAACCAACCCCACGCCATCACCGGCGGGGTCGCTGAAGCCCTCATCGCGACCGCGACAGGCCTCGGGATCGCCATCGCGACCCTGGTCCCGTACAACTACTTCGCTGCGCGGGTCGAGCGGATATTGGGCGACATCGAGCGCTACGGCTCTCGACTCGAACTCGCATTGAAGGAAACCCGACCATGAAACTGCTTCGCCGCCCGCCCCGGAAGGCCCGTATCGAGATCATCCCGCTGATCGATACGATCTTCTTCCTTCTGGTCTTCTTCATGATGGCGTCCCTCTCGATGGCGGTCTACCGAGGGATGCCGATCGATCTTCCTAAGGCAGGGACGGGGCAACAGGGTATGCGCGAACATGCGGCGGTCACGCTCACAAAAGATGGACAGCTCTATCTGGACAAGCAACCCATTTCAGTCGATCAGCTTCGAGAGCGGCTGAAGGGGCTGCTCGCGGTGAATCCAGAACTCACGGTGATCCTCAGTGCAGATGAGACAGTGTCGCATGGACGTGTCGTGGAGGCGATGGACGTGGCCAGGTGGGCCGGCGTCAGTCGGATGGCGATCGCGGTCAAACCGGCAGAGGCGCGCAGACACCCATGACCTCACGTGCATTGACGTTGCCGCTGCTCGTGTCGGTCCTGCTCCATGTGACCGCGCTGGCCTCCGCCTCTCGACTGGTCGGATTCTGGGGTCAGGCGCCTCCCATGGAGCTTATCCCAATCCAGGTCGTCACCGCTGAGCCCACGTCGCCTGCTCCTCTCCTCCAACCAAAGCCGGAGCGAACAACGCCTCTGGCAGCGCAGAAGATCACGCCGCCGCGACTCATCGAAAAACCCCTTCCCCCTCCTGCCATCCAACCATCTACAGAATCTCCGCCGCTAGCCAAAGAGCTACCACCGAGCCTGCCGTCCCCTTCCACAACAAAGGAAGAGGAGCCACGACCCGGTCCCGTGATCCCGCTCCCTGTCACGAAACTGGAAGCTCCTCCACCCCCAGGCAACGTGATCGGGCCAGCGACGACGGCCAGCAGCCAGGCGGTCTCCGCCTCCGGATCGGCAGAGGGAGGAGAGGCGGGGGCTGGAAGGCACTTTGCGAATGGGGACATGGCCGTCCTCCCTGGAGTAGGGGCGGGAGGTGGCAGCGGTGGACCCGGTACAAGCGGGCTTGGCCTCGGTACGACCGACGCCGGCCCCAAGGTCACGGGCCTTCAACTCGGCATCGCCAGACCTCGAGGAGGCTACCAGGTCACCCCCCGCTATCCGGAGTCGGCCCGCCGGGCCGGCATCGAGGGGACGGCCCTCCTCAAATTCCTGGTGCAAGCCGATGGCGGTGTGGCCAATGTCACGATTGAGCGGTCGTCCGGTTACGCAGACCTCGACCACGCGGCAGTCCAGGCAATCAAACGCTGGCGCTTTGAACCGACAAGAAGAGACCACCGGGCCGTCGCCGCCTGGGCCGTACTGCCGGTCGAATTCAGGTTGAAGCGATGGTGAGGGTCGGCCTGATTCTCACAGGCAGCCCCATGAACGTTCATACAGGAGGAGACAACGATGGGAAGACGCAGGTACAGACGCACGTGCAGGCGTATAGCAGCCCTTGTCGGGCTGGCAATGCTGCTCACATGGGGCGCCTTCGCGGGTGAAAGAGTTGTTTGGGCCCAGCTTAGAGCCGGCCCGGATCCTCAGCAAGCCACTCAGAAGGCCCAGCGACGTGAAGAGCTGCTGCGCCAGTTGGAGCAGATCGAGAAGGAGCTGTCGTCGCTCGATGAGGCAGAGAAGGTTGAAGGGATGCCCTCCACCCAAGCTCCACCGACGGAGCAGGCGTCGAGTCCGACGCCAGGACAGCCGCTTGCCCTGGAGCCGGTCAGAGTACTCGCTACCAGGATGGAGGAGAAATCTGTTGGCCGAGCCGCCAGCACGGTAGAACAGGAGGACATCGAGCATGCTCGGGCGTTCAGCGTCAAGGAGTTGGTCGAGGCCATCCCAGGGGTCACCCTTAAGGAGAGCAACGGACCCCGTGATGTGAGCATCTCTATTCGAGGGTCCGGCGCCAAGACCGCCTTCGGCATTCGGAACATCAAGGTCTTCGATGACTCGTTTCCAGTCACCCAACCGGACGGCCTCTCGCGCACAGACCTGAACGATCCCCACGCCTATGAAGGGGTCGATGTCCTGCGAGGCCCCTCATCGTCACTCTATGACAACTACGCCCTCGGGGGCGTGGTCAACTTCCGTACCCGCAAAGGGCGCGACATTCGAGGGTTTGAGGTGGGGAATGAAGGCGGGAGTTTCGGCTACTCGAATCATTACGTCCAGATCGGAGATCAGCTCGACAAGCTCGAATACTCCCTCTTTGGCAGCCACGTTCGGGGTGACGGCTTCCTGGCCCACAGTAAGTTCAACACTACCACCGAAAATCTGTTGGCCACCTTTACCCCGGATGAGAAGCGATCGATCACGCTGAAGTTTATCAATACTGACATTGACAGCAAGGTGCCGAGCCGGCTGACGCTGGCGGAGTTTCGAGCCAATCCACGGGGCGCGGGGCGAACCTTTGTGACTGGCCTCGGCTTCGTCACCCCCCAGCAGGCAGACCAGGGGAGAAACGATAATCGCACGATTGCCGGCGCCCGATACGAGCAGCAACTGGACGCGCAGACCGGGTTCCGCCTTCTGGGGACCTACGACCTCAAGGACATTAACCAGACCTTCGGAACGATAGGTGACAACGAGAACCCGAGCTTTAACACCTATGCCGACATTACCCGGGAAGGGACCCTGTGGGGTCTCGCGGCGAAGCATTATACCGGCTTCTTCTTCAATCGCATCGAGCAGGAATCGAGTACCTTTTTTAACCTGGCCGACGGCCGAGGCACTCGCGGCGATTTGCAGGCGAATTCCAGGGGCCACATCCGCAATATCGGGGGTCGAGCGCGGGAGGAGGTCCGGTTCTCGCCGCAATGGACCGGGTACCTCGGGGTGGGTGTGGAGGGCTCGGAGATCCGAGCCGAAGTCCGGTCCCGCAACAGTACGACCACCCCGCTCAGCAGCATCGATGTGCGTCGCGACTTCATCAATGTGGCGCCGGAGGCAGGGGTGATCTATCGCGTGAACCGGGACCTCCAGTTCCGTGGACGGGTAGCGACCGCCTACGGCATCCCGGGGATCAGCGATCTGACCACGGCCACGACAGGGCTCGCAGGGAACAATACCGGCTTGAAGCCGCAACGGAATGTGGGGGTGGAGCTGGGGATCGATGTCCGACCCCTGCCGACGCTCACGGCGAGCCTGACGGGCTACTACGAGTTCTTCTTCAACGAATTCGTCAGGCAGTCGCCCGGCGCGGGCCTGTCGTCCTTTACCAGCAACGCCCCCAACGCCGAGCATCGCGGGATCGAGGTGGAGCTGGCCTGGCGGCCATTCGCGGGGGCGAAGGTATCAACCGCTTACACCTTCAACGACCACATCTACACAGAGTTTACGGAGAATATCTGCTCCAGTACAGGGTGTCAGAGTTTCGATCGGAGCGGCAATACAATCCCGGGCGTTGAGCGCCATATTCTGAACGCGAGGATCGCGTACGACACCAGCCATCACAGTGAATGGTGGCGTGGGGTGGGCGGCTGGATCGAGGTCAACTGGCTGGACGATTTCTTCGTGAACAACAGCAACACGCTGAAGACGTTGCCCTACCAACTGGTCAACCTGAATCTCCATTACGACCGGGAGGTCACGATCCCATACGTCCGATCGCTGTCAGCCTTCTTTGAGATTCAGAATCTGTTCGACGCGACCTACATCGCCAGCGCCAACGTCGTGGCCGATGCGCTCAGCGATACGCCGGCCAATCTGGCGACGTCCAAGCAGGCATTTTTCGCCGGCCAGCCGCGATCCTACTTCGCCGGCCTCAAGCTCAGGTTCTAGCGCCATGCCGAGAAGCGGCGCATCTCCTCGTTCTCGGTCGTCGGGCATCCTCACTGTACAACCGCGTACACCTCCGGTGCTCTCCTCGCTCGGGCCTCGATCTGCTTGCTCCTCGGCACGGCGCGAGTAGATGGCAACACAAGCGTGACAGCAATGTTCAGAACACGAACTCGCTGGTACCAGAGGATTACTCTCCTCAAGCTCCACAAATGGGCGGGTCTGATCTCGGCTGTCTGGCTGTGTGTGCTCGGGATGACCGGTTTCCTCCTCGATCACAAGGAGTGGCGATGGATGTGGTTTTCGACCGTCCCGGAACGCCTGATGCCTGAATCGGTCAGAAGCCTCAGTCGGACCGTAATTCAGCTCTTCCAGGTCAACCCCCATCGGCCGACGCATCAGGTCGCTGCAGGACCGCGTGGATTATGGGTCACGGAGGATGGGGCCAAAACCTGGCGGCAGACACGGGTGATCGGGGATGAGGGCGAGCGTCTCCAGATCTTTGCTGTCGAACCGGATCCGGTACGTGGCTGGGATCGACTCTGGATCGGCACGGATGACGGGTTATGGATATCAGAGGATGGCGGCAGAACGCTCGCGAAAGCAGGCATGACAGATCTGCGAATTACGGCGCTCTCGGCGGGGGCAGGCGATCGGGAGCTGTATGGAGTGGCGGACCGAAGCCGGGTATTCAGGCTGCACACCGACCAACCAGATCGTCCGAGTTGGTTCTCCCTAGACACACCACCGAACGACGCGCTGCCGAACCAGATTCCCCTGCGGCGATTGATCATGGACCTACACGTCGGACGTGGACTCTTCGCCGAAAGTACCTCGCTCCTGCTGAACGATCTGGCGGGCCTTGGTCTGTGTGCTCTGACACTGAGCGGGGTGTTCTATTGGGGCTTCCCCAAGTACTGGCGGCACCGCCGCCGACACGGCGGTCACGTTCGCACCAAAACCAAACGCAAGACCGTCATCTGGCTGTTCCGCCTCCATGGGCCGTTAATCGGACTCTGCGTCGCTCTACCGCTCCTCTATCTCACCATCACCGGTATGTTCTTTGGTCATATCAAGGAGCTACGCGAATGGCTGGGACGGGTGCAAGTTCACTCGGTCTTACATCCGCCTGTGTACCATCTCAATGTGTGGGATGGGTGGATTGAGGCGGTGATCGGGTATCCGGGTCAACCGGAGAAGCTGTCCATCGGGACTCGGGTTGGGCTCTTTACATCAGAGAATGGAGGACGCACCTGGTCTGCGGAGCAGGCTGGTGCCGAGCGAATAGCAGCGGCCAGGAGGCTTCGCCGCTTCGGGGAGTCGCTCTATATCGGCGGCTGGATGGGCATCAACAGTTATCTTAAGCAGCAAGACGGGGCCGGGTGGCTCACGCTCTCGGATACGCATGCTCACCTGACAGGCGACGTCACGCAGCTAGGGGACGGTCAGCTCGGATGGCTCCATCACGGAAAGACGGTCGTGATGACGGATCGGTCGGGTCAGGTTCGTGGTCAAATGGAGCTGACCCAGCCTCAGGAGGATGGCGTGCCGTGGTACTACGTCCTGAGGCAACTTCACGACGGGCTGATCTTCTGGCAGCACTGGAAGTGGCTAAATGATCTTTTTGCTGTCCTGGCCACGACGCTGGTCGTGACCGGGCTCATCCGCTGGTGGCATGTCAAGTGGCTCTGAGCCTTGGCGAACTGATCAGCGGTGAACGCCGAAATTCTCCCACACCTTGACACTTGAAAAATCTCCATGATACAGTTACCTGCTTCTGCACCATGATGGTTTCAGGAGCATCAAGGGACGGAACTAGCGCGTCAAGGGAAAATGTGGGCAACCTATCACGAGGAGGAGGTCAGGATGAGGCGGAGGCTTGCAGCAGCAGTACTAGCTCTTGGGGTAATGACCTTTGTCGGGAATGGCCTGTCGTGGGCTGCAAAGACCCATGAGGCCGAGGCGATCGAGCACACCCAGGCGGCCGTCGAGCACGGTAAAGCCGGGCATGCGAATGTGGTGGTAGAGCACGCAACGGCAGCCTTGCAGCATGCCGAGGCAGCCCAGAAGGCAAAGCCCAACGACCACACCGCTGCGGCCATCAAGGGGTTGAAAGAGGCCGTCGAGCACGGTAAGGCGGGACACGCCGATGTCGCCGGCAAGGCCGCTGCAGGGGCGCTCGAGCACCTCAACGCTGTGAAGTAAGAACGCCTCTCTCTGCAAAGACATGAAATGGGCAGGAAGGTCTCCTTCCTGCCCATTGTCTTTTTCGGCTATCCGGATTGATCTGTAGCAATGGGGTGTTGCGAGCACTCGCGCCTCCCAACCGTTGCCGGACCCGGCCCTCCGATCCGGCGACCTCGCATTCCTCATGATGCGGATGGGCGGGAGCCCATGGACATAACGGGGATGCACTCTGCCCGTCCGTCCCACCTATCCCGGCAGTGCCGATGGCCTGCTCATGCCGACGCGAACGAGAGCCATCGGCCCCGCCCCGCACAGAGACCACCGCCAAGTCCCTCAACACCGCCGACGTCCTAGCCCCGCAGCATCGCTTCGCCTTGAGCCCGCTGCCGCTTGGGAGGACCAGCCCTGGCGCTCTCCCTGAAGAGAACGAGGACTAAATGGGGGTAGTAGCATCTAAGTTGCCGGAAATGACTTTGAGGAGATTAACGAAGTGATACGGAATTGTATCAATACTGAAAGAGAGTTACAGCAAAAGACGCCGCGCGCGGGTGTGAACTGGATGTTGATAAATAATCTGCGAGACTGCAAGACGGTTACAAATCCAAAAACGCGGCGGCGGATCGTTGGGCAGTTACAGTGGTCGGCATTCCGCCAGCGCTTTTCGGGCGGCGTCGCCGGCGGCTCGGCCAGCCCAGCGAAGACCATCGTCCGGAATGCGACTGATGATGCGCTCCCACTCGAGTCTCCGGCTCTGCCGCGTGAGTACCGCCGCCCGGAGGCACGGGCGAAGAGGATGATCGGCGTAGGGGTCGTTAATCCCAGGCACACGCTGTAGCCGATTGATCAACTCATCCATCATCTGCTCAGCGCCGCGGCGCATGTCCGGATCACGGCCGGACATCGAGTATAATGCATCGATATTGGTGATCTGTAGGTAGGCCGACGGTGGCGTGAGATCGCCAGGGCGATCAGCTATAGGGATCACGGTTGCCAGTACCACCAACCACCACACCGCATACCCTCCTCACCGCAAGACGATTGCAGAACCTAAGAGCCGCGCAACTCATCATTAATATATAGCGAGGCGGTTGCGGACGCCACCACGATCTCAAGGCCGCCGTCGATGGAGCGGTTTGAATGCAGCGATCGATGCAGCACGACACTCATCGATGGCCGTGCTCGTCTGCACAGTCTCCTCACCGTATCGCCCGTGTTCTCCAGGGGACTGACGACGGCTGCGTGTAGCAGCCCACTCATAGACCCGGTTATCCTTTAACAAGCGCGTCGCTATGAGGCAGACATGAAATGGATGTTCCGCGGGGGGAATTGTGGAGCGGCTCTCGACCGCTTCGAGGTGATGTATCAACCTATCCGCACGGGCCATTGCCGCCGTGTGCGCCGAGAAATCATTAAACCTTATAGCGGCAAACGATGCAAACTCAATATCAGCAACCTCCCGGTAAATAGCCCTAACATCGACTGGATTTTCAGGGCGCGCAACCGCAACAACAAGAAATACAAGGGAGAAAGTCAGAAAGACCGCTAATGCGGGAACCTTCATTTATCACCTCTAGGCGTGCGCAAACTACTCGACGCGGTCCTTGAGCTTCGCGTCCTCGACTGGTTGCTGCTACGAGGATGACGGACGCGGGCCGTGGGGGCCGCCTTTTCCGCATATGTCCCACGGTCCGACGGGCACGTGTGCCACCTGTGGCAACCGGACCGGTGGGCCGATGCGGTGCCGAGAACAAGGCCCTCGATCAGGATATACCAAAGCGCGGCCGCCGCGAACAGAAATTGCCGCACCATCTATCCCACCTGTAAGACCACGATCTCGATCACCCCGTCAGCCCGCCTTCGCATGCGGCGTCGGATCTTTCGCTTCACCGGGGGCGGCCCCCTTTTTAGCCTGTACTAATTCCTCGATGAGCCTGAGTTGTCCAATGAGGTGGTTCCGCACGTCGCTGGATGCCCGCAGGCCAGCGATAAGCCGCTGGACGGTGTTGCGCTCCTCTGGTGAGGCGCTATTAAGAAACTGGGCTACACGTCGATTCCATTGAACCCACTGCAGCACAGCGGGTATTTCTTCGTCTCCGGGCCTGGCTGGACCACTTATGTCACGATCAAGGAGGCAATAGGATTCCATTTGTGCATCGTGGATGGCGTCGACCATCCCAGAATAAATTCGACTTGCCCTGGTTTTCAACTCGGGGTGTTTGGTTATGATCTCAGATAGCGCATCTAACGTCTGCCGGAGCTCCCACAAAGCAGTATCCTCAGACTCCTGACCTGTAAGCAGCCAATCAGGGCTGCAGCCAATCTTAGCCGCCAACAACTCTATGCGTTTCTGCGGGATAACCCCTCGCGTCTTCCATTTAGCTAATGTCGCCTGTGGAATGGACAGCCTGCGGGCAAGGTCTGAGTCGCTGGTGGCGCCAATCGCTGTCTTTAGTCGATCGATAATGCTAGCCACGTCCATCATAATTAAAAATCTCCAGTTATGACATTTTGTACTTGACACGCTAGTACACGATGCCATAGACTCCACCCATGCTCAACAACGCGACGATATTACAGCAAAAAAGACGCGCACAGGGGCGCTTCGTCAAAGCCCGCGTCATCGAGGCGGGGCTCAGCTTTAGACAGATCGCACAACGTCTAGGTGTCAGCCCATCGCTCGTCTCTCACGTCATCAATGGCCGAAGGCCGTCGCCCCGCGTCAGGCGAGCGATCGCGGAGGCGCTGCACACCAGCGTGGACGCGCTCTGGCCGGACAATAGCCACACCAGTAAGGCGGCCTAATCGATGCATCGGCCCACCATCCAGGACACGATACCCCATCCGCAAGAGACTTTCAACATCCATCGCATAGCCAGCGTAGCCTGGCGGTGAGGGGCAGTCAATGTCGAAAAGCAGGAGGCGTTTTGGGGTTGATCCCTCAGTACAGCCCGGCCTGTTTGATACCCACGAGCTGACAGAGGAGGCCGGAGCGTACGATGACATGACGTTGGTCAAAGCCGCGATGGCCGAGGCCATCCGGCAAAGCCGCTATAAACGCCTAGAAGTGGCCTTTCGCCTCAGTACCTTCCTTGGCACTACGATCACCGAAGATTTGTTGAACCAGCTCACTAGCTCGAAACCCGAATACCGACTCAAAGCCGACCAGCTTGCCGGGTTCTGTCGGGCCGTGGGGAATACGATTGTCGTCGAAGAGCTGCTGAAAAAGCTCGACCGCACTCTGCTCGATCCGGCGGACGAAACGGCGATCCGGCTGGGGCGGGCGGTGCGCGCGAAGCAGGAGGCGGAACGCGAGATTCTGGAGGCACAGCGGGACTTGAGGAGGACACGATGAGCGGAGAACAAGCCAGGTATACGTATACGGGCGAGGAACTGATCGAGGCGATCGGGCGCCTCAGACGGCAGCTTCGGCGTACACCGACTCGACGGGATATGGACCGCACACCCGGGTACCCCAGCACATATGCCTACTACGCCCGCTGGGGATCGTGGCCAAACGCGCTGCGCGCAGCAGGGTTGGCTCCGATTAGACTCACGAGCGCAGAAGCAAGATCAATCACGAGAGGGCGTTAGGAGGGTCCGATGGCGCGAGGAACGGAGTTGCTGTTGAAAGTGCTCGAAAAAATCGCGGAGGCCGGGGAACGCGGGACAACGCAGGCAGCGTTAGCCCATGCGGCCGCAACCAGTGAGGCCTCAATCTCCAGGGTCGTGGCCGTGTTGGAGGCGTATGGCTACGCCGAACCGACGGCGCTTGGGGTCCGGCTGGGTATGCGGTGCGGCGAGCTGTGGAGAGCATATCGGCGCAATCTGAAACTACAGATTGCTGCGGCGGAGGCCTCGCTGCGGGCGACGGAGATCACGGGGGAGGCGAATGGGGAGGGGGCGGCGTGAGCGAGAGACATAACCCCGTCGCGCGGGCAATTGAGGTCGTCATGCAGATCGAAAAGGACTGGCGCGTCCTGCCCAAGAGCAGATACCGCGTCGCGCGGGAAGCGGTTGCCGAGGCATTGCGAACGGCCTACGCCGAGGGGTTCCGGGCGGGGCGGCAGGCGGAGCACGGAGGGGCGGAATGACTGCAGACACCACAGAGAAAGATCGGCTGCTACCTGGCGAGGCGGGATTCTGGATGCAGATGGGTGCTCTGACGGGAAACCTGCTCAGGGCGCGTAAAAATCTCGCTACCCTGACTGGCGTATACGGGCGCCTGTGCGAGCCTGAGTACGAGCGACTAACGCAGGTCGAGGAACGGATAAATGCCGCGCTGGGAGAGCTCATCGCGGCGCAGACGACACTCCGAGCGGAGCAGGTCGCACTCCTCAGAGCGTCTGCCGGCCATGCAGGGGTGAAATGAGGCCCTCACCAGAGTCGGTTGACATGGTTCGTGAATGAGCCGGAGCACGGAGGGGCGCGATGAAATCGAGCCAACTGACACGCGACACAGCGGTGCAGGCTGCAGCTAGCATCGCGTGGGATATGGGGACGCGGCCGCCAGCATGGCAGCGGGAGGCAATTGCGCACACGCTGGTGTCAGCACTCCGAGGCGCCGCCCACGCGTCGGAGGATGGCGCGCCCTGTAACCAGGAGCACAGGGTGCACCTGGTCATCCTGGATATTGAGGCGCTGTGTGGTCGGCGGCTGGACACGCGCGCTCGCAGCGCCGTGCAGGCGAGGGTGGCAGACGTGCTAAGGCACGCCTACAGCATAGGCCTCGCCATCGCACCACGGGCCACTGGGGACGCGCAATGAGGCGGGCAATGCTGGAGCGTGCCGAGCAGGCGGGGGCGCGGCGCCCGCGGTGAGCCGGAAATGATTTCCGGCTAAAAAATACTAACTAGTTGAAAAGGCTGACGCGAGATTTTTTTTGGGTACCCACCATTTCCGGCTAAGGGGGGGGCGTATGGGCGACAAAAGCAAGGAGCAGCGAATGCTGGATACGATCCGAAAAGACACGACTCTTGCCGCGTTAGGCGGGCTTTCACCTAGAGCATTCAGCACGCTGTGTGAGTTGCGCGTGCACGCAGGCTACGCCGAGATTGCGAAGCTCAATGTCGTCAAAAAGCTCCAAGAGCTCAAAGCCGACTGCCTGGAGCATGGCGTGAGCTGGGAGCAGTTTGCGGACGAACATCTCCCGCTCGGCCGCCGCATGATCGACAACTACCTGAACACCCTCAAGGCCGTGGGTGAATACGCCTACGAGGAGGTTGTGGCGATCACGAGCGTGGCCGAGCAGCGGATGGCCAGCCGCCTCTTGAAGAACGGCACGATCCGGCATGAGGACGGCGCCATCATCATCAGCGGCAAACGCATTGTGAACGACGCCGCCCATGCGTATCAGATCGTCGAGGTCCTGCGCGAGGCATTCACCCAGGCCGAGGCCGCCAAAGACGACGCGAAGAAGAAAGACGAACAGCTCACACGCCATCAGGAGACGGCGCGCAAAGAGCACGGGAGGCTGCACGAGATGATCGACAGGAAAGAGAAAGAAATCGAGTGGCTGAAAAATTTCCCGACGCCGCCGGGGATCACCGACGAGGAACGTCCAGCGTGGCGGCGCGTCTTCGAAACGATGGTGGAGATCGACGTCTGGCTGGAAAAGCTTGTGGGGGCGGCTGGGCGCATGGAGAGCCGGGAGGCGAGGGATGCCGTCGCACTCACCCTGCTCGCATTGGCGAGCAAGCTGCGCCACATGCAGGAGGAGCTGATTGCGCGGCACCCGGATGCCTTCGACGGGCTGTTGGACACCAACGGATTCGTAGGAGGGCCGGAATACGAGGCGTCACGGGCGGACACACGCACGCAGATGCAAGCCGCGAGGACCGCGTATGCCGACTGGCTGCTTCGGGATGTCACCCGCCACGCGGGTGGATCAGTGGACAACACAGACGCGCCGCCAGCCGCCTAGCCCATGCTACCAATCTCGGACGCCGTCAAGAGGGAAATCGTAGACGGGCTGTTGGGCCTGACCGGACGCGAGCGGGCCGAACGGGTCAGGCAGTATGCCCGACTCTATGGGATCAGCAAGCAGGTGATTAGCGCCATCGTCCGCAAGGTGGGGCAGCGTGGCCGTCAGGCCGTCCGCCGCGATCGGGGCGGCAGCGGATTCACGCGCGAGCAGGCGCTGCTGGTGGCGGCGGTGGTGAAGGCGAGTCGGCGCGTGGACGGCCGGATCCCGATGCCGCAGAAAGAGGCGGTGCGCCTCCTGGCGCAGACGGGGCAACTGGAGACCGATCGGTCGTACTCCACGATCTGCCGCGAGTTGCGCCGCCACGCGCTCAGCAAGGCCGATCTGAAACGCCCGACACCCCACCGGCCGCGCGCCAGCGCCCACCCGAACTTCGAAATGCAGGTGGACTTTACGGCCTGCCACCAGTGGTACAAGGACGACGACGGGGCGCTCACAGAGCGCGATGTGGCCACCGCACTGCACAAAAACCATCCCGAGGAATTCCGTAAAATCCGCCGCCATTACTGGCAGATCACCGCGGTCGATCAGTTCAGCGGGGCGTTCTTTTTCCAGTATGTCTACGCCAGCGGCGAGACGGCCCAGGATGCGATCGAGTTCCTGATCCAGGCGATGCAACCGAAGGGGCACCCGGCCTACACGTTCCACGGGATTCCGGCCCGCATCCTCACGGATAACGGCGCGTTCGGCAAGTCGCCGATGGCCAAGCGGTTTTGTCGCCTGTTCGGGATCGACCTGAAGACCCACCTGCCGGGCAATCCGCGCGCCAAAGGCAGCGTCGAGACGCACCACAACCTGCTGGAGCAGTTCAACGCGCGGCTGAAGTTGCAGCCGCCGCGCGATGAGGACGAGTTGAACCGGCGCGCGTTCGACTTCTGCGTGGAGGTCAACTGCACGCGGCCGTTCCGGGCGAAGATCGACGGGCGCGGACGGACGCGCATGCAGTGGTGGAGCGAGATTCGACCGGAGCAACTCTTCGTCCCGCCCCCGGCAGAGGTCTGCCGCGAGCTGATCCGGACAGGGCCGCTCGCGCGCACGGTCGAAGGGAGCGGACGGCTGCGCTACAAAGGGCGCGTCTATCACGTGCCTGACGTCAATGTCTGGGGCCGGTCGGTGGAGGTCGCCTACAATCCGCGCGCCTATCCCGAGGTCGAGGTGACATGGCGGGATTATGACGATCACCACGTGCGCGCGGTCTGGTCACTCACGCCGCTGGAGTTGCTGGGCGGGTTTTTATCGGACAGCGTGCGGCCCGGCGACATCCGGCGCCCGGCGGCCACCATCACGCAACAGGCCGAGGGCGAAATGGAGCAGATTGCCGAGGAGCGCTGGGGGCTGACGCACAAAGGGTCTGCGGAGAAACGGATCGCGGTCGCGCCGGCCACCGGCGCGCATCGCATTGAGTGGTTCGGCTTTGACGCCGACGGCGCCGACAACTTGGTCACGCGGCCGACGCCGGGGACGCTTCGGACGCCGGCCGATCCGGCGGCGGAGCGGCGGCTGACGGTGATGGGGCTGCTGGGCGAGCTGGCGGAGGGCCTGGGGCGGCCGCTGACGCGAGACGAGAACGCCCGGATCCGGGCTGCGTGGCCGGCAGGGTGCCGGATGAGCGAGATTGACGCAATCATGGACGGACTGCACGGCGACAGACGGGAGGGGCACGATGCGAGACAGATCAGCGCCGGATAGGCCGCTGGGCCCTGCGGCCTACGCGCTGCCGCGGGTGGCGATTGGGCTGACCCGCGTGATGAAAGGGTGCGGCGTGACCGACGAGCAGGCCGCCGCGGCGTTCGGGATCAAGCGGACGACGTGGATCCTGGTGCGCTCGCGGCGCGGCTACTACCCCGGCCATCGCGAGAGCAAATCAGCAAAGCAGCAGGCGGCGGATCGAGCGGCGTTCCGGGCCCGCGTCGAGGCCTGGGTGCAGGCGCATCCGACGATGTCCGCCTGGCTGGCATCCAGGACGCGGCCGCTCTCGGCGATCTGGGAGGAGGAGGCGACACACGGACTCGTCCACCGGCTGATGCCGGTGGGCTTTGCACGGAACGGACATAGCCCCGACCCTGCGCGGGCGGCTGCGGCGGAGGCTGAAGGGGCATTGATCCCCTGGGAGGTGGCCATGATCGACACGAAGACACTTCGACACTTCAAGCTCTTCCGAAATCCATTCCTGTTGGAGATCGAACGCGACAAGGACTTGTACATGGGTGAGGAACAGCAGTATGTCGCCGACTGCCTCTGGGAGATGGCCCACCACAGCGGGTTCGTGGCCCTCGTCGGCGAGGTCGGCGCGGGCAAATCGACGCTGCGCGACAAGCTGTTCCGTGACCTGGCGCGCGAGGACCAGGTGCGGATCGTGTTCCCCCAGACGATCGACAAGATGCGGCTGACCGCCGAATCGATCGCCGACGCCATCATCTACGATGTGTCGGGCGAGAAGCCGCGAGTGCGGCTGGAGGCCAAGGCGCGGCAGATGACGCGGCTGCTGCGCGACCGCGCGGCCGCCGGCCATCGGCATCTGCTGGTGATCGAGGAGGCGCATCTGCTGCCGCAGCGGACGTTGCGCTATCTGAAACAATTTTGGGAGTTGACGCTGTCGACCGGCGAGGGGACAACGCGCTTGTTGGGGATCCTCCTGGTCGGCCAGCTCGAGCTGAAGCAGCGCCTGGAAGAATCAGGCGAAGGGTTTGATATGCGGGAGATGGTGCGGCGCTGCCAGCTCGTGGAGCTCGGGCCGATGAACGGCGACACACGGGCATACCTGCAGCACCTGCTCAAGCGCGCCGGGGCGGAGCTGGACAAAATTATTGAGCCGGCGGCCGTGGATGCCCTGGCGCAGCGGCTCACCGTCGCCGAGGCGCATCGGAAGAAGGCCGTCAGCCACACCTACCCGCTCACGCTGCACCGCTGGCTGGCAAAAGCGATGGGCGCGGCCGCCAAGCGCGGCGAACCGAAGGTCACCGCCGAGCTGATCCACGAGCTCGGCACAGGAGGCGCGCGATGACCGCGTGCCAGTGGGTGGGCGCAGATGTCTGGGTCACGCGACGATCGAGCGGCGCCTACGTCGCGCGACTGGGCGGGCGGAGCGCGTCGTCGGTGGTGAGTCCGGCGGTCGCGGCGCGCGCGTTGGCGCACAAACTCTGTCCGAACCATCGACTCAACGTGGACCCGGTCTCGGTCGTGGGCCGGAGTCCGGCGCTCAGCCTGTGGGAGATCATCGAGGAGGAGACGGCATGATACAGATGGGGATCATCAGACGCATCAGAGAGGCGATGGCACGGGCGATGAGTCCGACGGTCCGTAGCCGCAAGGGCGCGCGGGTGCAGTGTGAGAGCTGCCGGCAGTGGGTGGACCTGGCCTACCTCACGCCGGGCGCCATGGGCGGGATCGAGCTGCGGTGCGACGGCTGTCGCGCGGCGTGGCATCAGGGGATCCGGGACCTGTACGCCCATCGGGCGGCGGAGCAGGCGGCGGCGAGGTACGACGGCGAGCGCATCGGGACGATTCTCCCGGCCAGCCCAGCCCCATCGGGGCCGGAGGAGCCATGACGACCGTCTGGGCGCTGGCGGTGATGTGGATGACGGCGGGCCTGGTGCTGGGGCTGCTGTGGGCGCTGTATATCGTGAGGAGAGCAATCCATGGGCGACATGACCATCAGCGAGATTGAGCGATTGACGAAGGCGTACGCGGAGGCCCGCGCCGTGCTCAGCGAGCGTGTCGGGCGCCTCGAAGCGGCGCTGCAGCACAGCAAGCGCCAGGCGCTCCCCGGCGTCAAGGCCGCCCTGGCGAAGGCCGCCGAGGCGGACAGCCGGCTGCGGGCCGCCATCGAGTCCGCGCCGGCGCTGTTTGAGCGGCCCAGGACGCTGATTCTGCACGGCATCAAGGTCGGGATCGTGAAGGCCAAGGGCAAGCTGGTGTGGGACGACCCCGACCAGGTCGTCGCGCTGATCCGCAAACACTGCCCCGACCAGGCCGATGTCCTGATCGTGGTCCGGGAAACCCCGAGCAAGCCCGCGCTGGCGCAGCTCACCGCCGCCGAGCTGAAGCGCGTCGGGGTCCGGGTGATCGAGACAGGCGACGAGGTGCTGGTGCAGCCGACCGACAGCGAGGTTGACAAACTCGTCGGCGCCCTGCTCCGCGAGGCCCTGGATGCGGCGCCCGAGGCGGCGTGACGCCGTTGTGTAGTGTCTGCGGGCGTCGGCCGGTGTCGTTGCGCATCAGCCCGATTCGCAACCCCCACAGCCGATCGGCGGTACGGGGACGGCCGGTGACGGTGAGGGGGCACGACACCTGCCGCCCCTGCTGGCGGAAATTGCTGGCGCCGATCCTGAACGCCGCCCATGCGGCCCGGCTCTCGGCCGCCCTCGCCCCTGGCGGGAGAGGGTGAGGGTGAGGGGGAGATGGTTCCGGCGCCTGAACGGGGCATGACGATCCTGGAGCAGCACGCCTACGCCATCCTGGTGCGGCACCAGGGGCGCGGGCAGGCCATCGGCGCCGGAGAGCTGGCGCGGGCGATCGGCGTGACCGAACGGGTCGCGCGCCAGGTGGTGAAAACGCTCATCGAGCAGCACAGCGCGCCGATCGCCAGCTCTCCGCATCCGCCGGCCGGGTATTACCTGCCCGAGACGCTGGAGGAGATCCGCGACACGCTGGAGTCGCTGAAGGGCCGGGCGCTGTCGATTCTGACGCGGATGGCGCGGCTGCGCCGGGTGGCGCTGCCGGAGTTGCTGGGACAACTGCAGATGGAGATCGAACGTGACGATGCCGCGTGAGGCGATCAATAAGGGACAAATCAAGGCGATCCATGCCGCGATCCACGCGCTCGGCCTGGATGATGCCACCTATCGCCTGATGTTGCGCGAGCGGTATCAGGTCACCACGTGCAAGGCACTCAGCCGGATCCAGGCCGGGTTGTTGTTGGATGAGTTGGCCCGCAAGCGATCCCCCTCACCCCCACCCTCTCCCTCCAGGGGAGAGGGAGCAAAGCGGCGTCACGCATGGCCCGCGCCAACGCGCCAGGCGCGGCCAGACGCGACGATTACGGAAAAACAGCAGAGGTATCTGGAGCGGCTCTTTGCCACACTCGGCTGGGACCAGGCACGACGTGACGGGCTATGCCGGAAGGTCCTGGGCCAGCCCTGGCCACAGACCAACAGCGACATGGATCGAGTGTTACGGGTGCTCCTACCGATGACCAGGCGCTACCCCGGCGGCTATGACCGGGCGGGCGATCAACCAGGGAGGGGGGAATGAGTCTGCCCTACGAAGAGACCAGGGAGCATCGCGCCGATGTGCAGATACGCAGGCAACTCCTCGCCGCCGCGCATGGCGACGACCGCGAGGCCGCGATCGCCGCGCCGCACTCGCTGCGGCGACTCTACCGCCTGCGGCTCCCGCTGGTGGAGGCGCGACTGAACGGCGCATCGAGAAAAAATGCTTGACGTGCAGATCGCGACGCCCCTATTCTGTGGGCGTCTGCAACACCACAGAGGGCTGACCCCCGCCCTCGCGCTACGCATACCGGGCGCGGAAGGGGGTGAGTTGTTTCCGGGCCTACCCATGGCCCGCAGATGCTCGTCGTCGCGAGGCGGCGGGGCGGTCCCTGTGGTACCGCAGACACATCTGCGGGCCTTTGCTTTGGCCCGGACAACTGTCTACAACCACAGGAGGTATGCCGAAATGCCGAAGTCTACCCGACCATCCCCACCAGCCGGACCCCCCGCCATCGCCAACGTTCGCGATGAACTGAACTACCATGGTCGGCTACTCGCCCTCTGCGCCTGCATGGGTGGCAGCCTGTCGACCGACAACCTGATCACGCTCTCGGCCTACCTGCTCAAGGCCGCCGACCAACTCAAAGCGCTTAACAAGAAAGGAGGTGCATGCACATGCCAACCAACACGTTAATTCCCGTGCCGTTCCATGGGTGCACCCTATTCGTGATCGACATCAATGGCGAACCCTACGTCGTCATGAGGACGATCGTGGAAGCGCTCGGCCTCGACTGGGCAGGCCAGTATGCCAAGCTGATGACGCAGCGCGAGCGCTGGGGTGTTGAGATAACTCAACTCCCTTCACCTGGCGGGCCGCAGTCCACGGTGGTGATGCCCCTGCGGAAATTCAGCGGCTGGATTAACAGCCTCAACATCAACAAAGTGCATAACGACGTGCGCCACAAGATCGCGATGTTCCAGCGTGAATCGGATGACGCCCTCTGGAACTACTGGAACAAGGGCTACGCCCACAACTCGCGTATCCTGGCGCCCGATCCGGCCGTGGCCAAGGTTCTGGCTCTTGATGGCATGCAGATCCTGCTGGTCCACGAGGCGCAGGCCGGGCTGGTGGCCACGGCCGCCGCCGCCGAGGCCCTCTTGGGCCGTCCTCGCGGCACCATCCGCAAGCTCACCAAGCGCGACCCGGTCGTCAAGGAGCACTATCACCTGCTCTGCGGTGACCGCCTAGACATCTTCAAGCGGGCCTTAGGGCTGCCGGCGTCGATCAACATCAAGGCCGCCATCACCGTTGAGGGGCTGGAGCACATGGCCGGGCGTCCGGAGGCCGGACCGCAAGGCAAGCGCGTTCTCAAGTTGTTGCGCCGCAGGCCGGCGTTGCCGGGCAGCAAGGCCAGCTAATGCACCGGAGGGGCGGGGGAGGCGATCCCCCGCCCCTCCACACACACAGGAGGGACGCATGACGGAGACGCCACAGAAGCGCTACTACCGGCCCGATGAGGTGGCCGCGATCCTGCGGGTGAGCCTCGCGACGGTGTATCGCCGGATCGAGGACGGCACGCTGCCGGCTGTCCAGATCGGCGCGGTCTACCGGATCCCGGTGAGCGCCGTCGATTCGCCGTCCGATTTCACACTGAAATAAATCCTGCCCCGCCCCGTTTTCCTTCTCAGTAGTCGACTTCGTCGTCATCCCTCCCCGCCTCCCTCCGCTATCATCGCCCCATGCCTACGCGACAGATCTGCCGCCGTGCCGCCGTCGTCTGGCTCTGCGGCGTGATGCTCGCCACAGAGGCCCTCGGCGCCGACTGGGGCACCGTCGGCCTGACCATCGGCAACGAGGCCGCCCTCACCCCGGCCAATCGCACGGAGCTCTGGCGTCTCGTCACGACCGTGCCGCGCCCGCTGTGGGCGAGCCTGGAGCAGATCACGCTGGATGGACAGGGGTTCGATCCGGCGGCTCCGAGCGCGATCAACTGCGTGTCGGGAGCCGATGGCTGGACTGAAGACCCGTTCCCGGCAGACCTGCCCGGACCGCATATCCGTCCCACTGGGTTTTGGAGCATCTGTAGTCACGAATTGACCCACCATCTGCCGGTCACGGCAGCGAGACACCGTCCCTGGCTCAACGAGTGGGCGACGAGGCTGATCGCCGAGGCGGGGTGTGAGCCGGCGCACTATCTGCGTTCAGGCGCCCCGCCCTGTTTTTTCCGCGATGCGCCGCAGGAATTCGTGGCCTCGATGGGGAATCAATGGCTGGCCGACTCGGCCGGCGTGTGGCGACTCGCGGCCGCGCGCTGGGCGCAGGGCAACCCCCACCCGGCGAATCAGGCCGCGCTGATGACCGCGTGGTTCGGCGCCACCCCGCCGGGATCATCCACCGAGTGGGCCACGGTGGCCGCGTTCCGATGGACGCCGGACGGCGTGCGTCTGACGCCGTGGCAGGTCTCGCCCTGGCGATGTGGGGGCGACGTGCGCCTCGTCGGTGAGGATGTGCTCGTCCGGCTCACCCTGGACACCGGCTGCCGCGTGACGGCGCTGGCGGTGGACGAATGAGACTCACGCTGATCCGGCGGTGGTGCACCCGGCACTCGACGATCGGCGAGTTGCTGATCGACGACGAGCGGGTCTGCTTCACGCTGGAGGACGCCGTCCAGAACGGGCGGAAGATTTCGGGCGAGACCGCGATTCCGGCGGGCCGCTATCAGGTGACGATCACCGAGTCCCAACGATTCAAGCGGCTGCTGCCGCTGCTGCTGGACGTCCCCGGCTTCGACGGGGTGCGGATCCACGCCGGCAACACCTGCGACGATACGGCAGGGTGCATTCTGGTCGGGACGACGATGGGCCCCGACCGCGTGAACAACAGCCGCAAGGCGTTCAGTCCGCTGTTCGAGCGGCTGAAGGAGGCGACGGCACACGGGCCGGTCTGGCTGACGATCCTGGAGCGGCCGGGCAAGGGCGCCACATGACGGGCGTAGACGTGATCCGCGTCCTGGGCATCGGCGGGATCACCGCGTGCCTGCTCTGGATCGGATACGGCATCGGGTGGCTGGTGACGCGATGCCTGGGCACTGACGACGACGCGCCGCGCTAGGCGCTAATCAAAGGGGATCACTGGCGGCTCCACAGCGGGGCCGCCAGCCCCCGCATAACACAGGAGGAGCACAGTGCTGAACTTTTTGTCCGGCAAAAAAACCTACCTGGTGAGCGGAGCGGGACTGGTGGTGGTCGGGCTCTGGCTGTTTGGGGTCATCGGCACGGACATCGCCACGCAGGCCATGGCGGCCCTCGGCTTCGGCGGCGCGATTGCGCTACGGAGCGCCATCTCGAAGGTGGAGTAGGCGCGACGTGATCAACGCGGCGGTGATTCCGGCGATCAGCGCGGGGTTGCAGCTCGCGGCGTTTGCCGCGAAAAAATCCACTGACGCAGCCGAGATCAACACCTACATCGACCGCGCCGCACTGGCCAACCGGCTGTTCAGCACCGACGCCGACAAAGCCGCGGAGGCGTATCGGACGCTGTACGCCGAGATCCAGACGCTGTGCGCGAAGCAGGGCATCACGCCATCGATCTATTACGAGGGGGCGCCGTGTCTCAACATTCCACTGGCCAATCTGATCGAGCTGATGGACGCCGCGACCGGCTCGTAGCGGCGGCGCTGATCGCGATCACGCTGACAGGCTGTGTCCACGCACCGCCGGCCATGCGGATGCCCACGGGCCGACCGGCGCCGGTCGTCAACACCGACCGGCCGGGCACGCTCACCAGGTAGGGGCGGAGACACACAAGGAGGCTATGGACACCCAGATTGCCGAACTCCTGAAGTGGGCGGGGCCGGCGGCCGCGCTGATTTATTTCATCCTGCGCGAGCTGAAAGAACGACGCAAGCTGGACGACATCATCAAAGGCTACGAGCAGGTGGTCACGGACCAGGGGGCCGCGCTCACCAAGACGGCGACGGCGCTGACGCAGCTCATCGAGCGGCTGGAGCCGGGCTCGGCCCTGACGGAGCACCTGACCTACAACACCCAGGTCATGACGAAACTGTGTGATCGGATCGACACCTGGGACCGGCGCATGACGCGATGCAACGAGCGAGGGGGCGTATGAACCAGGAACGGATGCTGTTGCACGGCCAGCTCGCCGAGGCGGAGCGGGCGATGAAAACGCTGGAGCGGGAGGCCGACGGCCAGGTGCTGCTGCTCCGCATGCGGTCGCTGCCCACGTTGGCGCTCGGGGATCTCCGGACGGCGGAGATCCTGGCGGCCGCCGAGTCGCTGCACCGGATTGCCCAGGAGGCCGCGGCGCAGCGGGAGATCATCGCGCACTGCCGCGAGGCGCTGGGGCTCGCGTGAAAAAGGCCGCGCTCTACGAGGAGGCGCGCCAGCTCTATGTTGAGCAGGGGATGACGCTGGCCGACGTCGGGAAAAGCCTCCAGGTGTCGCCGACTACGCTGGTCGCCTGGAAGAAGGACGGCGACTGGGAGGCCGACCGGCGGGCCTATCTGGTGGAACGGGGCTGCTTGCGCGACGTGTTGCGCAAGATCGTCCGGAAGCTGGCGGAACACGTCCTGGATGAACTGAATCGCGGCGAATGTGATCCGCAGCGGATCCACGCGCTGCGGTCGGCCCTCACGGGCCTCGCCCTCGAACCCTCGCGGATCGAGGCGCCGGCGGTGGTTGAAGAAGTGGCGAGCGCGGCGAAGGCGTCGGGACTGACCGACGAGGTCGTCGCCACGATCAAGGAGTCGATCCTTGGCGTCAAAGCGTAACACATCCCCCTCACCCTCACCCTCTCCCGCCAGGGGAGAGGGGAAGAAGAAAAGGACCTCCTCGCCCCCATCGGGGGAGAGGATGAAGGTGAGGGGGCAGTCGGGACCTGTGCTGCTGCCGTATCAACAGGCCTGGGTCGCGGATCCGGCGCCGGTGAAGGTCATCGAAAAGTCGCGCCGCGTCGGCATCTCCTGGGCGGAGGCCGCCGACGACGCCCTCCTCGCGGCCAGCGCCAAGGGGATGGACGTCTGGTATCTCGGCTACAACAAAGAGATGGCGCTGGAATTTATCAGCGACTGCGCGATGTGGTCGACGCACTACCAGCTCGCGGCGGGCGCCTGCGAGGAATGCGTCATCGAGGACGAGGACAAAGCGATCCTTGCGTATCGCATTACCTACGCCTCGGGACACCGGGTCACGGCGCTCTCCTCCCGGCCCTCGAACCTGCGCGGCAAGGGCGGCAAAGTCGTGATCGATGAAGCCGCCTTCCATCCCGATCTGCCGGGCCTGCTGAAGGCCGCGCTCGCGCTGCTGATGTGGGGCGGCCGGGTCGCGGTCATCTCGACCCACAACGGCGACGAGAACCCCTTTAACGAATTGATCACCGAGATCCGCGCCGGCAAAAAGCCCTACAGCCTGCATCGCGTGACGCTGGACGATGCACTGGCGCAAGGCCTGTACCGGCGGATCTGCGCGACATTGGGCCGGACCTGGACCGCCGAGGCGGAAAGCGCCTGGCGCGCGGATCTGGTCGATGCCTATGGCGACGACGCGGCCGAAGAGCTGTTCGTGATCCCGTCCCGAGGCTCCGGCGCCTATCTGAACCGGGCGCTGGTCGAATCGTGCCTGGAGCCCGAGATTCCAATCCTGCGCTGGCGCTGTGAGGACGAGTTCGCGTTGCAACCGGAATTGCTCCGCCAGGCCGAGGCCGAGGCGTGGTGTCTGGAGCAGATCGCGCCGCGGATCCCAAAGATCGATCCACACCAGCCGCTGGTGATGGGCGAGGACTTCGCCCGATCCGGCGACCTGACCGCCATCCTGGTCTTGCAACGGCAGGTGGATCTGATCTGGCGAGCGATCGCGCTCGTCGAACTGCGCAACGTGCCGTTCCGTCAGCAGGAGCAGGTCCTGTTCTTCCTCCTGGACCGGCTGCCGGGGCGATGGTCGGGGGCGATGGATGCGCGGGGGAACGGGCAATATCTGGCCGAGGTCGCGCAGCAGCGGTACGGGACCCGGATCCAGCCGGTGATGCTGTCGCCGGAGTGGTACCGGGAGCAGATGCCGCGCTACAAGGCCGCCTTCGAGGATCGCGCACTCCGGCTGCCGCGCCATAGCGACGTGGTGGACGATCACCGGGCGCTGAAGCTGGACAAGGGGATCGCGAAGGTCCCGGATGGCGCGCATACGCAGGGCGCCGACGGCGGCCAGCGGCACGGCGACTCGGCCATCGCGGGGGCGCTGGCCTGGTTTGCGACGGGGCTGGAATGGGGGCCGGTCGAGTACACGAGCGCCGCCCGGTCGGTCTGGCGCGGCTCACGCGAGGATGACGACGCCTTCAACCGGCGGCACGGCGAGACGCGTGAGCCGGCGATGGTGTTCGGCGGGTTCCGGACAGGGGCAGGATGCGGGTGGTAGACATGCAGCGAGCAGCGGTCAGCGAGCAGCGGTCAGGGTTGCTGGACCAGTTCGGGCGGCCGATTGGCGCGGCTGCGCGGCCGGATCCGGAGCGGCTGACGCTCGCGTCGATTCGCGACCTCTGGTACGCCTACCCGGCCCATGGGCTGACGCCCGAGCGACTGGCGGCGATCCTGAAGGAGGCCGATCAGGGCGATGTCGCGCGCCAGGCGGAGCTGTTCGAGGAGATGCTGGAGCGCGACGGCAAGCTGTGCTCGCTCTTCCAGACGCGGCGGATGGCCGTCGAGGGGCTGGACTGGCGGATTGAGCCTGCCGACGACAGCGCGCAGGCCAAGGCCCTGGCCGAGGAGGCGACGGAGCAGGTAGAGGCGATGACGCTGCGGCGGGTCATCGCGCACCTGCTGACGGCGGTTCCGCACGGCTACGGGGCGACGGAACTGCTCTGGAGCGGCGAGGGGCGCGCCCTGGTGATCCGCGATGTGGTGGAGGTCCCGCAGCGGCGACTGACCTACCTGCCACGCGCAGGGGAGCCGATGCCGGCGATCCCCCGACTGCTGACCGACCAGGAGCCGGTCTTCGGCATCGACCTGCCGGCCTGGAAGTTCGTCGTGCACCGGTATCGGGCGGCGGGCGGATCGGCGATACGGGCCGGACTGATGCGAACCTGCGCCTGGCTGTATCTGTTCAAGCACTACGACATCAAGGACTGGGCGGCGTTCCTCGAGGTGTACGGCATGCCGCTGCGCCTCGGCAAGTACCAGCCGGGCGCCAGCAAAGAGGACCGCGACGCCCTGCTGCTCGCGGTCCGGTCGATCGGCCACGACGCGGCCGGGATCATCTCCTCCAGCACGGAGATCGAATTCATCGAGGCGATCAAGACCGCCAGCGCCGACATCTTCGAGCGGTTCGTGAATCTCCTCAACAAGGAGATGGCGCAGGCCGTCCTGGGCCAGACACTGACGTCCGACGTGGGCTCGGTGGGATCGCTCGCGGCGGCCCAGGTGCATGACGAGGTCCGCTTTGACCTGATGGAGGCCGACGCGACGGCGCTGGCCGAGACGATCACGACGCAGATCCTCCGCCCGCTGGTGGGATTCAACCACGGCTGGGACGTCCCGGTCCCCCGCTTTGCCTTCGAGATTGAGGAACCGCGCGACCAGGGCCAGGAGGCGACGACGCTCAAGACGCTGGTGGAGGCCGGCTTCGGCCCGGCGATCCCGCTGGCGGTCGCGCAGGAGCGGTTCGGGATCCGGGCGCCCAAAGACGGCGAGGCGACGGTGGGAGGGCAGCGATCAGCGGTCAGCCATCAGCCGTCAGCCCTGAAGACGCTGGCGCTGGCGCAGCAGGCGGTCGACGCGGACGTGATCGCGGAACAGGCCCCCGTTGATGCACTGGCGATTGATGCCGTACAGAACTGGCAATCGCTCGTCGAGCCGCTGCTGGCCCCGGTTCGCGCCATCATCGAGGGGTCGGCCACGCTGGAGGAGGCCCGTGGGCGGCTGCTCTCGGCCTATCCGGAGATGGACGACGCGGCTGTGACGGAGCTGCTGGCGCGGGCGATCTTTGCGGCCGATGCCTGGGGACGGGTCCATGCCTGAGCCGACAGTGCCGCCGGGGATCACACTGCAGCCGCTGCCGCCGGAGGACGCGATCGCGTCCCTGCGACGCAAAGGGTTTCGGACCACATTCCGATGGCAGGAGATGTGGCAGGAGGATCACGTCAAGGCGTTCACAGTGGCCAAGGCGATGCGGACGGACATCCTGCAGGACATCCGGGCCGAGCTGGATCGGGCGCTGGCGGAGGGGACGACCTATCAGGAGTTCAAAAAACAGCTCACGCCGATCCTGCAGGCCAAAGGCTGGTGGGG
The DNA here is from genome assembly GCA_016190285.1 of Candidatus Methylomirabilis oxygeniifera. Taxonomy (GTDB): domain Bacteria; phylum Methylomirabilota; class Methylomirabilia; order Methylomirabilales; family Methylomirabilaceae; genus Methylomirabilis; species Methylomirabilis oxyfera_D. The sequence continues at coordinate 1,019 of JACPQW010000064.1, read as the reverse complement.
ACGGCAGCAGGTGCGCGGTGAGAGTGTGCAACTCGGCTCGCCGCACCGGCTGAACACGATCTTTCAGACCAACATCCAGACCGCGCTGCAGGTGGGGCATTACCGGGCGATGACCGACCCGGCCGTGCTCCAGGCGCGGCCCTACTGGAGATATGTGGCGGTCCTCGACAGCCGGACGCGGCCGATGCATCGGGCCTGGCACGGCACGATCCTGCCGGCCGATGATCCCTGGTGGAGCACCCATTACCCACCGAACGGCTGGCTGTGCAGATGTTCGGTGGTCTCGGTCAGCAAGGGGGAGCTGGATCGGGATCATGGCGGGGCACTGAGCCGTCGTCCCGATCACGGGACGTTCGAGTACACCAACCCGCACACCGGCGAGGTGATCACGGTCCCGCGCGGGATCGACCCCGGCTGGGCGTATAACCCCGGCCAGGCGTCGGTATTGTGGCAGACGACGCCGGGCAGCCAGACGGTGCTGCCGGGTCAGCCGACCTGGCGCGAGTTGGGGCGGCCCGATTGGCGCGCCATTCCGGAGACCGTACGATTCCGTGATCCGGGACGACTGGCGGCGGCCGGTACGGCCGATGAGGCGGTCCGGATCCTCGCCGAGACGGTGGGGATCACAGACGACCGAGCCTTCGTGACCGTCCCGACGAAGGATGGCGACCTGGCGGTGATTCACCGCGACCGGCTGCCGCACATGGTCGCGAAGCGGGACGAGGCGCGAGAGCGGTATGCACGCTACATCCTGCCGACGCTGCAGGATCCGCATGAGATCTGGCTGACGGCGTATGGGGACGGGCTCCGGAAGCAGTACATCGGCGCCTTCACGGGATCAGGGTCGCGGAATCTGTTGGTCGTCGTCAGGCTGGAGCGGGATGGGAGCATCCTCTGGAACATCATGCAGGCTGACGATCGGCTGATGAACCGGCACCGCGTTGGGGAGCTGTTGTATGGCAAATAAAACAACCAGCCGCTACGGCGTCCCGTCTCTGAGTGGGTCATGGGCCCCACAG
>JACPQW010000058.1 GCA_016190285.1 Candidatus Methylomirabilis oxygeniifera | reverse complement strand
GATGGAAGGATCCGACATCGATATGGTCGTCGCAGGGACCCGAAGCGCTGTTGTGATGCTTGAGGCCGGCGCCAACGAGATCCCCGAGGAGATCATGTTTGAGGCGATGGAATTCGGCCATAAGGGCATTCAGCCTATGATTGACATGGTGGCGGAACTGGCTCAAGAGCTTCGGGTTGAAAAGGTGCCCTTCCAGGTGTCGCCGCCGGATCCGCAGTTGCGTGAACGTGTGAGTGCGCTGGCTCGCCAAGGACTTCGGGCGCTGGCCGGGATTGCCGAAAAGGAGGAGCATCGCAGCCGTCGGCAGCAGCTCTTCGATGAGGTCATGGCGGCGTTCAGCGATGAGCTGGACGACCGCAAGGCAGTCGTCAGGGAGCTGTTCGAAGCGATCGAGCACGAGGAGCTGCGCCGAATGATCCTGGAGGAGGGGAGGCGGGCGGATGGGCGATCGCTCGAGGAAGTCCGGCCGATCACGGCCGAGGTCGGGGTCCTGCCAAGGACTCACGGATCGGCCCTCTTCACCAGGGGTCAGACCCAGGCGCTCGTGACGACGACGCTCGGCACCTCCGAAGATGAACAGCGTCTGGATGATCTCGAGGGGGAGGGTACTAAGCGGTTCATGCTTCATTACAACTTTCCACCGTTCAGCGTGGGCGAGGTCAGATTCATGCGCGGTCCGGGTCGGCGCGAAATCGGGCATGGGGCGCTTGCCGAGCGCGCCCTTCTCGCGGCGTTGCCGTCGAAGGAGGAGTTTTCGTATACTCTTCGGATCGTTTCGGATATCCTCGAATCGTACGGTTCATCGTCTATGGCCACGGTGTGCGGAGCCAGTCTCAGCCTGATGGATGCCGGGGTGCCGATTCGATCGGCGGTGGCCGGGGTGGCGATGGGGCTGGTTGTGGAGGATGAGCGGGCGGCGATACTCACCGATATTATCGGACTCGAGGATCACCTTGGCGACATGGACTTCAAGGTGGCCGGCACCCGGAAAGGGATTACGGCGCTGCAACTGGATATCAAGACCCAAGGGATCGCGCCGAGCCTCATGCCGAAGGCGCTGGGTCAGGCCAGGCGCGCCCGCCTTCACATCTTGGACCAAATGGACCGCGCCCTTACAGAGCCGAGGTCCAACATCTCGGTGTATGCCCCGCGTATCATCACGTTAATGATCCCAGTGGATAGGATTCGTGATGTCATCGGCCCGGGCGGCAAGGTGATCCGTGGGATTGTCGCGGACTCCGGGGCGAAGATCGATGTCTCGGACGACGGACGGGTCGAGATCGCGTCGGTCGATGGAGCGGCGGCGCAGAAGGCGTTGTCGATTATCAGTAAGATCGTCGAGGTTCCCGAGGTAGGTAAGGTCTATCAGGGGAAGGTCGTCAAGATTATGGACTTTGGCGCCTTCGTTCAAATTCTTCCCGGCACCGATGGCCTGCTGCACATCTCTCAGATTGCCGAACACCGGGTCAAAAGGGTCGAGGACGTCTTGTCGGAAGGGGACGAGGTTATGGTGAAGGTGATCGATGTCGACAAGAATGGGAAGATCCGGTTGAGTCGGAAAGAGGTGTCGCAGGCTGAGGCGCAGTAGAGGTCATCCTGAATCATGAGCCGTCTCTCCTTTCAACGCGAAGTGTTGCCGAACGGGGTAGTCGTGCTCAGCGAACGGATGCCTGCCGTCAAGTCGGCCACGATCGGCGTCTGGGTACGGGTCGGATCGCGGGACGAGGCGGGAGAAGTCGCCGGCATCTCGCACTTTATCGAGCACATGCTCTTCAAAGGGACCCAGCGGCGGAGCGCGCAGGAGATCGCTAGGGCGGTTGACGCCGTTGGCGGCACGCTTGACGCCTTCACGAGCCGCGAGACTACCTGTTTCTATGCCAAGGTTCTTGGTGAGCACCTGCCCCTGGCCGTTGATATCCTGGCTGACACCTTTCTCCACTCCAATCTGGACCCAAAAGATATTGAGCGGGAGCAGGAGGTGGTACTTCAGGAGATCAAGATGGTGGAAGATACCCCCGATGATCTGGTCCATGACCTCTTTGCGGAGGCGATCTGGAGCGATCATCCGGTGGCCAGACCGATCCTTGGACGCAAGGAAACGGTGCGCGCCTTTACGCAAGACGACGTCCGCCGTCACATGGATCGCTTCTACCGCCCTGATCGGACCGTGGTGGCGGCAGCGGGCGATCTGGAGCACGGGCGGCTGGTGGATTTGGTGGCGCAGGCATTCAACGGTTTTGAAGGCCGATCCGTTCACGCCGACGTTCCACCACCAAGCTGTACGGCAGCGGTCAGAGTAGAGGAGCGCGATACGGCTCAGCTCCACCTGTGCCTCGGCATGGATGGCCTGCCGCATGCGCACAAGGATCGCTATGCCCTCTACCTGTTAAACGCCATGCTGGGCGGCAGCATGAGTTCCCGGCTCTTTCAGGAGGTTCGCGAAAAACGAGGTCTGGTCTATTCGATCTACTCCTACCAGGCCTCATATCGTGATTGTGGTCTGCTGGTTATTTACGCCGGAACCAATCCGGAGTCCTCAGGCCAGGTTGTGGAGCTGATTCGAGCTGAGTGCGCCAGTCTGCGGAATCAACCGGTCGATCCCGGTGATCTCCAACGGGCGAAGGATCAGCTTAAAGGCAATCTGCTCCTCGGTCTCGAAGGGACCAGCAGTCGGATGACTCGCATGGCCAAGACAGAGATCTATTTCGAGGGGACCTATGGTCTCGATGAAATCATCGCCGGGATCGATTCGGTATCCGTCGATCAATTTGAGTCGCTGACCAGAAGTATCCTGCGCGACGAGACGTTCGCCATCACCACTATCGGCCCTGTTGCCCAGGCGGCTCTGCTTTCTTAGGAACAGGGTATAGGGTGTAGGGTTCAAGGTACAAAAGCCAAAGATTGGCCTCAATCACTAACCACTAACCACTAGCCACTAATCACTGATCCCGATGATCCCTCGCTACGCGCTTCCCCGGATGGTCTCTGTATGGGAACCACAGAGCCGCTATGCGGTCTGGTTGCGGATCGAGCTATTGGCCTGCGAGGCGTGGGCCGAGCTGGGCACGGTTCCGCGCGAGGCGTTGGCCGTGATCCAGGCGCGGGCCGCCTACGACATTAACCGCATCCAGGAGATCGAACGGGAAGTTCGCCACGATGTCATCGCCTTCGTGTCTGCCGTGGCGGAGCGGGTCGGCCCGGAGGCGCGCTACCTGCATTTCGGGCTGACCTCCTATGATGTCGTCGACACGGCCTTGGCCGTGCAACTGCAGCAGGCCGCCGGCATCCTGCTGGAAGATTTGGAAGCGCTCTTGCTGACGCTCGCCGACCTCGCCAGACGCCACAAGCGCACGATGATGATCGGACGGACGCATGGGATCCACGCCGAGCCGACAACCTTCGGCTTAAAGCTGGCGCTCTGGTATTGCGAGGTGGAGCGTAATATCGATCGCCTCCGCCGGGCCAGAGAGACCGTTGCGTACGGTAAGCTCTCCGGCGCTGTCGGGACCTTCGCCCACCTGCCGCTGTTTATCGAGCAGTTTGTCTGCGCCAGGCTCGGGTTGAAGCCGGCGCCGATTTCCAGCCAGATTCTCTCCAGGGACCGACACGCCGAATTCCTGCTGACGCTTGCGCTGATCGGGACCTCGCTCGATAAGTTCGCGACCGAGATCCGCCACCTGCAGCGGACCGAGGTGCGTGAGGTCGAGGAGCCGTTTGTCGAGGGTCAGAAGGGTTCGTCGGCCATGCCTCACAAGCGGAACCCGGTTGCCTGTGAACAGGTCTCCGGGTTGGCGAGATTGCTGAGAAGTTACGCTCACTCGAGCCTGGAGAATGTGCCGCTCTGGCACGAGCGCGATATCAGCCACTCATCCGTGGAACGGGTGATTCTGCCCGATGCCACCATCCTGCTTGACTATCTGCTGGTCCGGTTCCGGGAGGTGTTGGAGGGTCTTCGGGTCTATCCGGATCGAATGCGTCACAACCTGGATCTGACTGGAGGGCTGGTCTTTTCTGAGGCGGTGTTGCTGGCGCTGGTGGGTAAAGGGCTGACCCGGGAAGAAGGCTATCGGCTGGTGCAGCGACACGCCATGCGGGCGTGGGAGTCGGGTGAACCGTTCAAACCGCTTTTGCTGGCTGATCCGGAGATTTGCCGACATCTCTCGCCTGACGAGGTTGAAAGCTGCTTTGACCTGGGCTATCATCTGCGGCATCTGGATGACATCTTTGCTCGCGTAGGTCTCTAACGACGTCGGACATGACTGCTCGACACTGAACACTCAAAACTGAGAACTCAAAGATGTTGACTGCGAAGATCTATGTGACCTTGAAGCCGGGTGTCCTTGACGCCCAGGGGGATACCGTACGATCGGCCCTTGAGACGCTGGGGTTTCAGGGGCTGACGGACGTACGGGTCGGAAAGTTCATGGTGCTGACGCTGAACAGTCTCACGAAGGAGCAGGCTGCGGCGCAGGTCGATGAGATG
>JACPQW010000014.1 GCA_016190285.1 Candidatus Methylomirabilis oxygeniifera | reverse complement strand
TCCCTGGTATGCGGTCTGGGATCTCGCCTTCCACTGCCTCCCACTGGCGCTCGTCGATTCCGACTTTGCCAAAGAGCACCTGGTGCTGATGCTGCGCGAGTGGTACATGCATCCCAACGGGCAACTCCCCGCCTACGAATGGGCCCTCGGCGATGTGAACCCTCCCGTGCACGCCTGGGCGGCATGGCGCGTGTACAAGATCGACAAGAAGCGCCGCGGCAAAGGGGATCCGGCCTTCCTTGAGCGGGTCTTCCACAAGCTCCTGCTCAACTTCACCTGGTGGGTCAACCGGAAGGACACCGAAGGACGCAACGTCTTCCAGGGCGGCTTCCTGGGGCTGGACAACATCGGCATCTTTGACCGCAGTCAGCCGCTGCCCACGGGAGGACACATCGAGCAGGCTGACGGGACGAGCTGGATGGGGATGTACACGCTGAACCTGCTGGCGATCGCCCTGGAGCTCGCGCGCGACAACCCGGCCTACGAGGATGTGGCCAGCAAGTTTTGGGAGCACTTCATCTACATCGCCCACGCGATGAACACCCTCGGCTTGTGGGACGAGGCCGACGGCTTCTACTACGACGTGCTGCACCTGCCGGACGACCGTCACGTGCCCCTGAAGGTGCGGTCGATGGTCGGCCTGATCCCACTGTTTGCCGTCGAGACGCTGGACCCGGAACTGTTGGATCGGCTCCCCAGTTTCAAGCGGCGTCTGGAGTGGTTCATCGACCACCGTCCGGATCTCACCCAAGGTTGCGCCTGCATGCGGACGCCTGGGCGAGACGCGCGGCGGCTGCTGTCTATCGCGAATCCCGAGCGACTGCGCCGGGTACTCACGCTGATGCTCGATGAGCGGGAATTCCTCTCGCCGTATGGGATTCGCGCGATCTCACGCTACCATCACGATCACCCGTTCACGCTCACCGTAAACGGCATGGAGCATCGGGTCGAATACGAACCGGCCGAATCGAGCACCGGGCTGTTCGGGGGCAATTCGAACTGGCGCGGGCCGATCTGGTTTCCGGTCAACTACCTGATCATCGAGTCGCTCCAGAAATTCCATTACTACCTGGGCGACGACTACACGGTCGAGTGCCCCACCGGCTCCGGCCGGATGATGACCTTATGGGAAGTGGCCACAGAACTCTCCCGCCGGCTGAGCCGCATTTTCCTGCGTGGCCCGGACGGCCGGAGGCCGGTGTACGGCGCAACGGAGACGTTTCAGCAGGATCCCCACTGGCGCGACCTGGTACTCTTCTATGAATACTTCCACGGCGACAATGGCGCGGGGATCGGCGCCGGCCACCAGACCGGCTGGACCGGGCTCGTGGCCAAACTGATGCAGCAGTGCGGCGAATAAGTAAGATCCTCTCCCTCTCGCTCCCACCACACCTGCTTCGAGAGGCCGGGAGCCGGTTGCCCCCTGAACACACTGCGGCCCTTCTGAGTCTGTCAAATGCAAAAGTGGGGTGCGTGAGAAACGGAAGTGGTTGAGGAGGTTGCGTGACGCCTCAGGTCCTGCCATGCAATACGATCGGAAGGTGTGCAGCATATAACGTAAAGTCGTTGTCCGTCGTGAAAATAGCGAGCGTGTGGTGAATAGCGACGGCGCAGATGAGAAAATCGGTGTTTGAGCCTTGGATCCCTTTCGTACGACAGAGGTTAAAGAATCGCGCTGCTGTCACGTGATCCGCGGTTGTGAGTGATAGGTCTGGGAAGGCAGCCAGATGGACCTCGAGCTCCCTGAACTGTGCCTCATCACGAATGCCTGAGAGGATTTCCTGCCGAATGGGCCCGATCATGCGCACCCGACCATCGGAGATCAGGTTGCGGAGCTCTACGGCTGGTGCGGATGCGCTCTGGCGCCCCCGCCGGAGCGCCAGAGACCACACGCTGGTGTCCACCAGGACCTTCATGATCGCGCGCGCTGCTTCTTGTAATCATATGTGGAATCGTAGTGAATCGTCCCGAAGAGCGAGCCGATCTTGTCTTGCTCTAAGTGGTGGATATAATCGATCAACGCCTGGGTGACCGCGGCTTTTTTGGTCCGGTGCTTGCCAAGCTTCGCGGCCTTTGTGATCAGCGTGTCATCAAGCTGAAGATTGGTTGCCATGCGCATCACCTCCACACATATCTATACACTTCGGCATGTGTAGCGTCAAGCCGAATAGCGACGCACCGTTGTGAGAGAGAGTGCGAGGCGAATGGAAGGCGGCTTGTGACAGCGAGGAGGATGATCGTCGAATGCAGCAGACTCAACACGAGGAGCAGGATAGTCAGAACTACCCCTCCGAGCGCCGGCTCAGGGCCTGGGTGGCGGCCGCCATGCGCGTCTCGACCCCGAGTTTCTCGAACAAGTACCCCATAGGTCGGGTAGCGTCAACACGCATTCTGGCGTAGAAGGTCTCATGTGTTGGCGCGCGGGTTGCTCGCCGCGGTGGGCGTCTGAAGTGCGCCGCAACTCACCGTCGCGCATGGGGCGAGATCCGCCGCACCCGCCCCGCTTTCGTGAGGATCACTTTTGGCCTCCGCGGCTGCTACTTGATCCGCCGATCGATCTCCTCCCCCTGCTGCTCAGGAAGCGGTAGCATACGCCAAAACGCGTATTGACGGTACAAAATCTCTCTGATTAACTCCACCACTATTAGGCCCTGCTAAGAATAGTGGCCAGAAAGTGTAATCGCTTCAGTGGTCATTGCAAATGCCTAAAATGTACGCGGCAATCTCAGCACAAAAGGTGGAATTGTTTACCTGTGCTCGCACCGACGGATTACATGCTTTATTCTTGGCTCTTGGCGTCAGGTTGCGTGAAGTGGATCTGCCTCTACTCATCGGGATGAACTACTACGACCCGTATCTCGCGTTCTGGCTACAAGGGGAGGGCGGTCGTGCTGCTGCCACGGACAGCCGGCAGGCTTTCCTTCAGTTTAACGATACGCTTGAAGAAATATATAAGGCCGGCGGGTCGCCGGTGGCGGACGTAGGGGGAGCCTTTTCGACCGCCGACTTCGCAACGAAGGTGTTATCGCCGGACTTCGGAATGATTCCGCTGAACGTCGCGCGGATCTGCCAGTGGACTTAGATGTGTGCGCCGACGCCTCTAGGGCCTGACGTCCATGCAAACACCGAAGGTTATGGTGTCATTGCCGGAGAGTTCCTGAAGGTGCTTCCCTAACCCGATAAAGCCAGAACCAAAGAGGGGGCAAAAGTGAAGCGGCCTGACCGGTCGGGGAGAAGTGGATGCCGAATGCCCGGATGCTGACGCAACAAGCGCTTTGCCGGCTCTTGCGCCTCACCCCGGGAGAGGCCGAGATTCTCTGCTGGGTGACCCAGGGCAAGACCAATGCCGAGATCGGGCGCATCCTCGGCGTAAGCCCTCGCACGGTGCAGGAGCACTTGGAGCATATCTACCACAAGCTCGGCGTCCAGACACGCATGGCGGTCGCGGTCCTGCGCGTCCTCCCCCTGCCCTGGCATTGGAGTCAGCAGCGACCCCGTGATCGAACCGTATCGCAAACCATCGGGGCGCCAGGGCCGACTGGACAAACGGCAGAGGAAAATTAACGGACTATTCGTATTCGGAATATGATCCGGGCAGTCCGCCGGGCACGGCTTCACCCGGTGCGAAGGGAACTACAAGAATAACGGGGACAAGCGGCCAAGGTGGTAGCCAGGCTGTAGAGCAGGCAGATTAGTGTCCCCTCCGGGGATGGTGGAAACCCCTCGCCTTCAGGCGAAGCGAAGAGCGTGGTAGTATGGTTGTGTGCGAAAATACCGCCTGGGAACGCACACGCAATTCGACCTCAAGGTCCACGTGGTCTGGACCCCTAAGTATCGCAAGCCGCTGCTCGTGCGTCCGCCCGCCGCTGACCCGCAACGCCGATGGTTGGCGGGCGCATTGGTGGTGTCAATGTGTTCGGTGGTGGCTCGGGACTCTACACAAGCAGTGGGACTCTCGTGGGCGTGATTGGTGTGAGCGGCGATACCTCCCGTCGAGATCATTGGATCGCCTGAGGGTACGCAAGCTCTTGGTCCTGAATACCACCCCAGGCTCCGACAGCATTGTATACGACCTCACACCTGATCTTGTGACCGGCCATACCGTCAGTGCCCTTGGCTTTGGACACCCGCAGTGCAATCCTGCTTCCCCCATCCCCGCTCCCTAAGTCGAGGGAAAGCGACGAGGACATATCGTAATCTGATGTTCGACTGACACAGCGACATCTGCCCAAGAATTTATCGGTAGGAGTGTTCAGATTGGCGCGCTTTGGCGGATGATCACATGTGCTTGGCACCTGACACGGCGAGTAGTTTTCATCCCCTCGACGCCGGTCCCCGCGCGGTGATTCGCGGCGGCAATCTTGCCGATGGTGCAGACGCCGGCGCCTTTGCCGTCGGCACCACTTCGCTGCTGGCAGGCCCAGGCGGTGGCATGGAGTTCCGGTGCGCGCTAGTCGCCCATGCCCAGCCCTTCAATCCGCTTCGCGCTGGGCTTCCCACGAAATCCCCCACCTCTCTTTACCAAATGGGGGTGGGGGTAGTGGGACTGACGGCAACGTGCCGCAGGCACATGCGCGCCTGGTGAAAGTCAGCCGGATGCTGGGGCGGCCCCTGACTGTTCGGGCTCAGATATGGTTCTGGCGGTTCGGCGTCGAAAGGCTGGATAGACTGACTTATTGAGCCTTGCATAAGTAATACAACAGCGGATGTCTTCGTTCCGTTCGTGGTGAGCCAGTCGAACCATGAACGGATCAGCCTTCGACAAGCTCAGGCCGAACGGGTAGGCGTGTAATTCGCCTGCCATTACTTATGCAAGCTCCAATAGCAGTTAGAGGAGCCGATGAGAAACGCTTTTTTTATGAAGACATTGGAATTGGTGGAGCGTTGAGCGCTTTGCTATGCTCTGGTCAACGCGCTTTCCGCCTTCTATGCTATAGAAAGTCAGGAGAAGCGCTTGCTGGACGCTCTGCTTCCTGCGTTGCTGTGTGCGCATCCCGGTTTCGGTGACTTCGATTATCATTCCTGGTGTGACCCGGATGAACTGGACTCCCGCTCCCCGCTTAAAACATGCGGGGACAAGCTTCGCGGGAATATCCCATGCGCCTGCGACGCGCCCTTGCGCATGAAAGCCCGCGGTGCAAGACTATCACCCCCGACTCGTCATTGCGAGCGACCAACGGGAGCGTGGCAATCTCACCGTTTTTCCCGGCGACCACGCGCCCCAAAGACTGTGAGATTGCTTCGGTCGCTCCGCTCCCTCGCAATGACCCGCGAGAGAGACTTTCGAAGCAATGACGGCTTAGGAATGAATGTAAAGAAGCGTTGGACGCACTACGCTAGCGAATTCGAGCGAGCACGCCGATAGGTTCCAGCAAAATTCCTGTATCTTTTTCCGCCCCTCGTCGTCAAAATGTGTGGAAGGTAAAAGGGGCGCAGGATGATCCAATTCGGTCCAGAGGTCTGTCGCAATCCAGAGGCCGCTCTCCAGCGCGAATGGCTGGAGACGAACGGGCTGGGGGGCTTCGCCTCTTCGACGATCATTGGACTGAACACGCGACGCTATCACGGACTGCTCATCGCTGCCATCACGCCTCCAGTCGGCCGCCTGCTGCTGCTCTCGAAGCTGGAAGAAACCCTCATTATCAATGGCCGGCGATACGAGCTGTCAGCCAACCAGTACCCTGGCGTCATTCATCCGCAGGGCTTCCAGTTCCTGACGCAATTCCGGCTCGATCCCTTCCCCGTGTTCACCTATCTGGTGGAGGGACTTGAGATCGAGAAGTCGGTGTTCATGGTCCACGGCGAAAACAGCACGGTCATTCAGTACCAACTTCGAGTTGCAGGTGGATCTTCTGCCCACTGTTCACTAACCACTAGTCACTGCTCTATCGAGATCCGTCCGCTGCTGGCGTTTCGTGATTATCACAGCACCACCCATGAAAACGGGGCGCTCAACCCTCACGTGCGAACTGAAGCCGGGTTGGCTGCGGTCTGCCCCTACGACGGCCTGCCGACGCTCTACGTCGCGCTTATTGCTGCCGGCCTTGAAGCGACCGGATATTGGTATCGTAACGTTGAATACACGGTGGAGCGCGAGCGCGGACTCGATTATGTCGAGGACCTGTTCAGTCCCTTCGCCCTCAGGTGTGACCTGAGCCATCACGAACATGCGGGCATCATCGCCTCAACAGAGCCGTGTGATATCAGCCGCCTCCCAGCGCTCCAGGAGATGGAGATCGAGCGGCGGCATGCCACTCTCGCCACGTCTCCGTCCGACGACGAATTGGTCCGTACGCTCGTTGCCGCCGCCGATCAATTCATCGTCGCGCGGGGTAGCCATAAAACGGTCATCGCCGGCTATCACTGGTTCACCGATTGGGGACGTGACACGATGATCGCGCTCCCCGGGCTCACATTGGTCACGGGGCGCGCCGACGTCACCAAAAGTATTCTTCTGGCCTTCGCTCGTTACGTCGACGAGGGTATGCTCCCGAACCGATTCCCGGACGCCGGCGAGCAGATGGAATACAACACCGTCGATGCGACGCTCTGGTTCTTTGAGGCCGTGCGCGCACTCGTGCAGTACACCGGCGACGAGGAGTTTGTTCGAGTTCATCTGTACGACACGCTCACCGATATCATCGCCTGGCATGTGCGCGGAACGCGCTACGGCGTTCGAGTCGAAGACGACGGATTGCTGACCTCGCGCGACCCCACTGTGCAATTGACCTGGATGGATGTGAAGATCGGCGATCGGGTGATCACACCTCGGCGTGGGAAAGCCGTCGAGATCCAGGCCCTCTGGTATAACGCGCTCTGCGTGATGGAGCGTCTGGCGCACCAGTTCAGCGATGAGGGGGGCGAGACACGGTATGCGGAGATGGCGGCGCGAGCGGAGCGGAGCTTCAATCGGCTATTCTGGAACGAGGCAGCCGGGTGTCTTTATGACGTCGTTGACGGAGACATGAGGGATGGTTCAATCCGCCCCAATCAGATTGTCGCGGTCAGCCTGCCGAATACGATGCTCTCTCGCGAGCAGGCGAGGCGCGTGGTTGACGTGGTGGAGCGAGAACTCCTCACGCCGTATGGGCTCCGGAGCCTTGCGCCCACCGACCCACGCTATCGCGGGCGCTATGAGGGCGACCAGCAAAGCCGCGATGAAGCGTACCACGAGGGGACAGTCTGGCCATGGCTCATGGGGCCGTTCATCACCGCCTACATGAAGGTCAACGGTGACAATCACACCGCGCGCCAGAGGGCGGCGGCATGGCTCGAAGGGTTTCGCGGGTACGTGCGCGACATCGGTCTGGGGCAGGTCCCGGAGATCTTCGACGGCGACGCGCCGCACCGACCGCGCGGCTGCATTGCGCAGGCCTGGAGTGTGGCGGAGCTGCTGCGGGCTACAGGGGAGGATCTGCTTGGCCTGAAGCCGGCGGCACGCGAGGCCGCATCGGACCGATGGGTGAACCCTGCACTACTCAAAGGGAAGGGAAGCACATGAAGTCGCGTATCTTTCAGCCGCCCGGCAGAGGCATTCAAGAGAGCTCGCTCTTTCGCTTCACTGTCGGCGTTCTCAGGATTATGTACGGGATTCTGTGGCTCCAGCAAGCCAAGTGGAAGGTGCCGCCGGACTTCGGAATGAAGACGGGGGATGGCCTCTGGTACTGGTTGAACCAGGCCATCCAATATCCGACCTGGAGCGTCCACCACGCGTTTCTGACAAATGTGGTCCTGCCCAACTTTATCCTCTTTGGCTACCTGACCCTGCTGACGGAGGCATTTATCGGCCTCAGCCTCACCTTCGGCCTCTTCGCCCGCTTGGGGGGACTGGTGGGGCTCTTAATGGCGATCAACGTGACCCTCAGCGTCCTGAAGGCGCCGAACGAGTGGCACTGGACCTACTTCATGCTGATCGGCTACAGTTTGCTCTTCCTCTCCTTCCCATCCGGGCGAATGCTGGGGCTAGATAGCCTGCTTTCGCGCCGGCTCGCCAACAAGCGAGGGCGCAGCACTCAACTCCTCTCCTGGATCGTCTAATGGCTTCCTTGCGTGCCCTCCAGGCCGGCTGCCTTCGCGACAGAGATGGGAAACCGTTGCTGAAATGCCGCAGCCGTGGTAAGTATGGAACTCGACCAATCTGGAGCGGCGATGGATCAACCGAGTGCATCCGCCTTCGGGAAACAGGCTTTTGCGTACAGAGACTATCTGGAAGGCCCCTCCGGTCGCCTTCGCCAGGAGATCGCCTGGCGCCGTGTGTCGACCTTTCTTGAACATACCTGGAACAAGGCCTCTTCACCCCGGAGGATCCTGGACGCAGGCTGCGGGACCGGGGAGCTAGCCCTCCGCCTCGCTCAGATCGGCCATCAGGTGGTGCTGCTCGATCCTGCCGAGGAGATGCTCAGTCTCGCGCAATGCCAGGTCAAGGCCTTGCGACCACCGCCACCTTTGCCGCCTCAGTTCCTGCAAGGGACTGTCGAAGAGGCGACCGGTTTCTTCGAAGAAAGCACATTCGATCTCATCCTGTGCCATTTCCTCGTCGAATATCTCCCCGATCCTCGCCCCGCCCTTGCCGCCCTTCGCCACGTCCTTCAGCCTGACGGATGGCTTTCGCTGATTACCGTCAACCGCCGGCACGAACCGCTTCGACTGGCCATCCGCGATCAAAAGTTTCTCGAGGCATTAGCGGCCCTCACCTGCCTGCCTGTGCGTTGCACGCAGACAGGTACCGCCTCCTCCGACTCCCTCTTTGGTGCCAGGCGAGCAGCCTTTGGGCGGGAGGAGCTTCACGCCATCCTGCAGCAGGCGGGGTTTGAGGTCGTAGAAGTTGGGGGGATCTCGATCTTCATCGACTACCTCGCCAAAGAGGCCATCGAGGATCGTGCCTCGTTTGAATCGCTCCTCAACCTGGAGGAGGAAGCGGGCAAGCATTACCCCTGGAAGGATGTGGCCCGCTATCTCCACCTCTTCGCAAGGAAGGCGTGAGCATACGAGCGGGCGACAGCAGACATACACGCTCAGGAATCGAGATACGACCGTGGAGGGACATGCCCACGAGCCTGACCCGTTTCACATCCTCGACTACTGGGCGTCCTGGAGGATATGCCTTTCCTGTGGAACGCTGAAGCCAAATTGAAAGGACCAGCTTTCACCTTCAGCTTTCCAAAGGGGACTCCAGATAGCCATGGATGGGCAGAGAACACAAG